>NZ_JAXADV010000004.1:328799-343937 GCF_033901115.1 Providencia sp. CIM-Carb-044 | reverse complement strand
CCTAGCTACAACTCAAATTATTTAGGGTAATGGCGGGGAATTAAAGGTAATGGGCAAGGCTTTGTCGTCATACTTTGGGCTGTAGTGGTGTTGGCTGCATAAAATCCCTCTAATCACATACTGATGTATGCTCATAGGGATGATTTTCTTTGCCGCCTAGCTACAACTCAAATTATTTAGGGTAATAGGTAAGTATGAAAGGTAGTGAGCGAGCTATTGAAGGGTAATAAGCTAGCTGTAGTTCGTTGGCTGCGATTCAAATTGCTTAGGCCAGTAAGATACAGATTATTAATAATAAGGTGGGAAGCCACCTTATTCATTTGAAAATATTTAATAGTTTAAAGGGAAATAATCATGGCAACTCCACATATTAATGCAGAAATGGGTGATTTCGCTGATGTCGTTCTGATGCCAGGCGACCCATTACGTGCAAAATACATCGCTGAAACTTTCCTTCAGGATGTTCGTCAAGTCAATAATGTGCGTGGCATGTTAGGTTTTACAGGGACTTATAAAGGCCGTAAAATTTCTGTAATGGGCCACGGTATGGGGATCCCTTCATGCTCCATTTACGCGAAAGAACTGATCACTGATTTTGGTGTGAAAGTGATTATTCGTGTTGGTTCATGTGGCGCAGTAATGGATGACGTAAAATTACGTGATGTCGTTATCGGTATGGGTGCCTGTACTGATTCGCGCGTTAACCGTCAACGTTTCAAAGAAAATGATTTTGCAGCGATCGCAGACTATGACTTAGTTCATAATGCAGTTGAAGCAGCAAAAGCAAGAAACGTGAATGTACGTGTGGGTAACCTATTCTCAGCAGACCTATTCTACTCACCAGATCCTGATATGTTCAAAGTGATGGAAAAATACGGCATCCTGGGCGTTGAAATGGAAGCCGCGGGTATCTATGGTGTTGCCGCGGAGTTTGGCGCACGTGCGTTAACGATTTGTACCGTTTCTGACCATATCAAAACTGGCGAACAAACAACGTCAGAAGAACGTCAAACCACGTTCAATGAAATGATTGAGATTGCACTGGATTCAGTGCTGTTAGGCGACAAATAGTTCTTAGACGTTTTCATGATGCGCTAAATGCCACCTATTGTGTGGCATTTTTAATGGCTATTTTTTTATCCGACTCATCATGACGGCATCGACATATTGCCCATCACGAAATGCATAATCTCTCATGCGGCCTTCTAGTTCAAATCCAAACTTTTCATATAGTCCAACACCATTGCCATTTGCTGCAAACACTTCCAATTCAATGCGATGGACATTCAACCAGTTATCGCAGTAATCCACCATCACTTGCATCAGTTGTGAGCCAATACCTTTGCCTTGGTGAGCTTCACTGACGGTAATGCCGAAAGTCGCAACATGGCGACGGCGCACTTGGCTCGGTTGGTTGATCACTAGCAAACCCACAACTTCCTCACCAATGGTGGCAACAAATTGAGTGACGAGTGGGTCATTAGTACCAAGACGGGCTTCCCATGTTTTTTCTGTTGGGTATGGCAGTTGTAAGGTGTTGGCATACGCAGAATAGTCAGCGTGCATTTGGGTGATTGCAGGCACATCGTCCAGCGTTGCTCTGCGGATGGTTACGTTGTTCATATCGAATCTCTTTGTCGTTATTTATTATAAGAATATTAATCACATTAAAACGATAACCTGTCAATCGATAGTCATAAACGTCATGAAAGGCATTACAAATTGAGTGACTGAAATTAGACAAAATCGCTATCTGATATCACAACATAATAAATAGATATACGATTTTGGCTATATAGCGTTCAGTAATTTATTCAGAGGAATTATTATGATTGTATCAATGAGCAAAAAAAAATTCACTAGTTTTATAATGACCAAAGTTCAAATAAAGAGTGCTCCAAAAAAAATTAAAAAATATGTTACTAAACAAATAAAAAATATTAAGCAGACTCCAAAATCATCACCTATAAATCTAAGAGGGAAGAATAATATTGATGATATTAAACATGCAGATATTCCTCTTCACAATGTATTTAAAGATAGTAATCGAATCGAAGCTGGACTTGAAAGAAATGAATATAGAATAAGAGTCATTGAGAAGCCGGAATGGCCACCATTAATGGAAGCGATTGCCATTCCCTATGAAATGGAAGAAAGCTTCTATAGCTTATTGAAAAATAATAAAGTAGATGAGAGAGATGTTGATTTAATTAAAGAAATAATTAGCAAAATGAAATCATCGGATGACATTGTTATTAAACTTTATGATTTTTATGAGCTTTTTTTAGGTAAAGAATATGTTACAAATGAATTTATTGTTAACTATTTAGAAGAACCAATGGGGATAGCTAAAGATACGCAACGTACTAATTTAGAATTTTTTCCTCCGCTACCATCACAAGCAACTATAACAATACCAGAACCGATGGATGTTGCTGATAAGTTATATAGGGAATTAACTGAAACCATTTCTGAAATGAGTAGATTAAAGGATGTTCCCGATGAGCTATTTATTCACTTTAAAGATAATATTTTAAAATTGAAGGGAAATGAGACGCCAGAGGTATTTATTAAGAAACTAAATGCGCTATTCAAATATGCATTTGATATCTTATCACAGATAACGCTGGATAGAATTAAGAGTAATCTTGGTGATTGCATAAAAATAGAGACTGAAATGGTCAATCCTGTCCATATATACGATGATGCCAAGATTAAACCTAAAAGCTTACGGGAGCGATTATTAAATGCTATTGAATGGAAATTATTTTTCTTTATAAAAAAAACAAGAGAGGTTTATTTAGAGATAAAAAAATTCTTTCGTTTTTGAATAGCAATAATGATAGTGCAGGATAGAAAAAGCCAACAATATAGTGTTGGCTTTCTAGCCTTAATTTAGTAATCAAGGCGTCATCATAAACACTTTTGAATTCTGCCCTAAATATTGATGTGCTAAACGGTTAATATCCTCAACCGTGAGTTGGCGAATAATATCTTGTTCTTGGTTTAAACGCTGGTATTGCCCATCATCGCTGGCAATCTGCGCCAGCGCTTCAGTCCAGTAGCTTGAGCTATCAGTGACTTGTGAATTTTCAGTGAGCCAAATATTTTTTGCTTCGGTTAGCTCTTTTTCACTTACACCCGTTTGACGAATTTGACCTATTGTTTTTTGGGCGATTTGCGTCATTTCTTCAGCACGTTCAGGTGAGGTGGTGAAATTCAAGCGAGCGAGGTAGTACGGCTGGGGTTTTTTTGCGAGCATCTGAGAAAAGCCCAGTGCATAAATACCACTGGCTTTCTCACGTAGTTCACCACGTAAGCGTTGGCTAACAATGGTATCAATTAATTGAATCGCTAAGCTGTCTTGTTGGTTCCACACAGCGGGTGATGCGAATTGAATACTCACCATGCTTTTATCACTGCTGCTGATAGGATAGGTTTTATTAAAACTCGCCATTTTTGGCATGATCCCTTGGTCGCGAGATACCAGTTTTTGGTTACTTTGTGGTAATGATGCAACCCATTGCTCTAACAATGGTTTTAGCTCACGGCTATTCATTGCACCTGTAATGACCAGTGTCATATCTGCTGTTGAGGTGAGTAATTGGCGGTTAGCTTGCTGCAACTGCTGAGCCGTAAATTGCTGCCAGCTACCCTGTGGGTTAATCACCAAAAATTCACCATGGGTATAGCTTTCCCGATTAATATTATCAAGGAAAGTGCGTTCTACGGGGGTTTTGGCTAAATTTAAAGCAAAGGATTGTTTTTGTTGCTCTAATTTTTCACCACTAAATTGCGGAGCGGTAAGTTTTAAGTTGAGTAACTGTAGCGCCGTTTCGAGGTTATCGACAGGGGCTTTTCCGCGAAAACCATGTGTCAGCAATTCACTGTATGGGCGAACGCTAATTTGGTTTTGCTTTGCCAGTAA
Organism: Providencia sp. CIM-Carb-044; assembly: GCF_033901115.1. Lineage (NCBI taxonomy): Bacteria > Pseudomonadati > Pseudomonadota > Gammaproteobacteria > Enterobacterales > Morganellaceae > Providencia > Providencia sp. CIM-Carb-044. The sequence continues at coordinate 340,009 of NZ_JAXADV010000004.1, read as the reverse complement.
AGCCAGATCACGCGCACTGTAATTTCCATAACCGCTGCTTTCAGGAAGTTTCAACGCCCAATCCGTTAAACCTGCCGTTTGTTGTGTTTCTAACGAACGGCCACCCGGTAATTGCAAGTTAAATTGAATATCATCTTTCAGGTTTTTATCTGTTTTAACAATTACCTGAATGCCATTACTCAAAGTCCAATGTTCCGTTTTTTCAACGGGCAGCTTAGATTGATCAACAATACTGCCTTTTATGGATTGGGGTAATTGCAGTTGAATGGCTTTGGAGCGCAGCGTAAATGGCCCAGGTGTGCTTTGGCGTATTTTAAGCCATTGCTGATTAAATGCCGATTTATCAATAGTAGGGGCATCAGTATCAGGCCCAATTAATGCTAAACGCGGGGAAGCGGTTTGTAGGAATTTAGCGACATGCTGTTGTAAGTCCTGCGGCTTAACGGATTTCATTAACTGGTAGCTGTTATCTAACTGTTGGCGCTTATTCCACATTGGCATGTCGTATTCAAGCGCCGTCGTCAGTTGCCCTGCTAAATATTCATTACTATAACGTTGCTCTGAAGCGGCTTGCAGGCTGAATTTTTTCAACATCGCTTGCTTTGCAGAATCAAGTTCTTCTTGGGTAACCGGCTCAGTAGCAAGGCGTTGTAATTCTGTAAATAAAATCTCAGTTGCACCTTGGTAATCATTACCTTTCGGGTGGATGATCATCAACTGTTGTAAGCGCTGGTTATCTAACATTGCCCCTTGTTCATTGATGCTAATCGACGGCAAAATGCCGTTATCCACCATAACGGAGAAACGTTGGTTTAAAATAGCCAGCCACAGGTTATCGAGTAGGTCTTCAGTTTGCCCTAAGCGGGTATTTAGCGGTGCGCTAACATCTTTTTGTAAAGCAAATTGCACATAACGCGCCCCTTGCTCTTTATCAAACACACCTTGCACTAACATATTGGTTGAATGGGCAAATTGTTTCCATTGTGGGTTATCTTCTGCCACTTTTTCGGGTTTAGGGAGCGCAAATAAATTATCAACCTGATTACGTACTGAGGAACTATTGAAATCACCAATAATTAATAGTGACATTCGCTGAGGCTGATACCATGTTTGATAATAGTCTTTCGCTTGCTCAATCGGAGCATTGCGTACCACATCTAATGAGCCAATTGGGTTGCGATCGACGTAACGGCTACCGTGGTAGCGTAATTTTTCTAAGCTGTCATTGATGCGATAGCCCATCCCTTGGCGTAAGCGCCACTCTTCGACAATTACAGGGCGCTCTTTTTCAAAGGCTTCTTGGTCAAAGGTCATATTTGACGCCCAATCGGCCATCACTTGTAAGCCTGTGGCGACTTGTGCGGTCGTGGCTTCGGGGAGTGACAATTTATATAGTGTGGAATTTAAACTGGTGATCGCATTCACATGGCTACCGAGTTTAAGCCCTTGGTGTTCCAGTTGTTTGAACCCCGTGGTTCCCGGAAAATGTTTGGTGCCTTTAAACGCCATATGTTCAGTAAAGTGTGCGAGGCCAAGCTGCTGTTCATTTTCTTGTAATGAACCGCTACTGACCAATAAACGCAGTTCAACTCCGGGGTGATTACGTTGCAGAAGGTAAACTTGTAGCCCATTGTCGAGTTGATAGTGTTGAAGGTCACCGCGCACAGGTAACAGTGAGGTTGAATTTTGGCTCACCGATGTACTGCCTGCGCAGCCACCGAGCAGAATGCTTATCAATGTGGCGAAGGTAATTTTATGAAGCATATTCAGGCGTTCCTGTATTTAAGAATTTTTCACTCGTAGGCTCCACGAGCGATATTTGTTGTTCCGCAAATTGAGCAACGAAGCTCTGATGGCTAACCAAAACAATGGCGCTGTCATGTAACTCAGCTTTCAATAGAGCGAGGAGTTCTAATGCACTGTTTTCATCGAGGGCGGAGGTGGTTTCATCCAATAAAAGCAGTTTGGGTCTATTGAGCAATAAACGCGCAAACATAATGCGCTGCTGTTCTCCACCAGATAAGCGGTTGTTCCAATCGGTTTCGAGTGCTAATTGATGATGCAGTTTTTCTAAACCGACTAACATCAATGCATATTGAAAATCTTGCTGGCTAAATTGGGATGCCGCTTTGGGATAAGCCAATAAGCTATCAAGCCGACTGATTGGTAAATAGAGGCGCTGTGGGATCCACATAACTTTTTCTGTTCGGCTAATAGTACCGTTGAAGAAAGGCCAATGCCCACTTAGCGTGCGTAATAAGGTGGATTTTCCAATGCCAGAACGGCCACGAATCAAGGTTAATTCGCCTTGTTTGGCGGTTATATTCACGGAATTAATTAAGCAGCGGTTGTCTGCGGTAGAAACGGATAATTTAGCGATCAGAGGTGGCGATTTTTCGTCGATAGTAACCACCGCTTTGTTATCGTTTTCCAATAAAACCACAAAGTTGTATAAACGGGAGACTGTGGCTTGCCATGCGGCGATTTCTTTATAGGCAAAAATAAACCAACCAAGAGAAGTCGCAACACTGGTAAAGGCTTGGCGCAATTGCATTAAGCCACCTAACATGATTTCACCCGCAAGGAATTTAGGTAATGCGAGTAATACAGGCGCTAAGGCGGTAACTTGTTGGTAACCCACTGTGTAGAAAGAGAGGTTCCGCTCACAACGGATCAAGCGGTTCCAGTTGCTAATAATTTCACCAAAGCGCCCCATCAGTTCTTTTCTATCTTGAGTTTCACCACGCTGCCCTGCGATGGCATCACCGTGTTGGCGGCAATTAATTAATGAGCTACGGTAATCCGCTTCGCGGCGCTGTTTATCCATATGCAAGCGACGTAGTGGAAAACCTATCCATTGGGTGAGGGCGATACCAATCAAGGTGTAAATGATACAGGCCCAGAACATATAGCCGGGTATGGTCCAGTCGCTATCGGCAAAATTAAACAACAGGCTACCGGAAAGCGTCCAAAGAATGGCGGCAAATGAAATCAGCGTTAGCATTGAGTGAAGGAATGTCACCACTAAATTTAATGTTGATTCAATCAGTAAACGGATATCTTCAGCGATACGTTGGTCTGGGTTATCCGGTTCTTGTGATGTCAGCCTTAACAGGTAATGTTTACTGTTGGGGGATAACCAACGGCTAAGTACTTGCTCAGTCATGCCTTTGCGCCAGCGGATAATCAGCATTTGTTTTAGGTAATTACCCATAACGACGACAAAAATCAGCCCACTAACTAAGATCACAAAGTACTGCAACAGTCCATATAGGGCTTGGCCGTCGAGTTTTTGTAGGGCGTTATAAAAGTCGCCGTTCCACATGTTCATTTTGACGTTGAACCACACCGAGGACAAGGTGAGCCCGAGTGAGGCAAACAGCAGTATCCAGCACAAAAGGGCAGCACGCTGCCCCCAAAAAGGTTTTACTAAATAGAAAAATTGTTTCAGTGTCTTCATGACGTTTTATTCATTTGTTGTTTTAATTGTTTAACGAGTTTTATTGCTCACATTGCTGGGAATTACAGGTCGTAATTGACTTGTAACCAGAACTGACGGCCCGGATCGTAGGACTTCAGTACGCGGTCTTCGAACATAAAGCGGTCCGCAATATTTTTATTATTCAATATGTTGTTCACTTCAACCGAGAAACCGAAGCCATGGGCAAAGTCGGGTTTCCAGCCGAGGCGGGTATCCCATGTGTATTTGCTGGCAAAGTTTTGCTTGGTATATTTGCGTAGTTGGCCCACTTCAGGGTCGCTATAATAAGAGTTGTCATAACGAACGGCTTGGCTGCGGGCCCCCCACCATTGAAGACGGTTATACCAAGTAACATCGTATTCATCCCAGACACTGGTTAGTTCGAGGTTTAACTTGATGGGTGAATTAAAGCTGGTTGAAGGCAGTTTTGAGGCATCTATAACTTTACCGTCATACCAGACTTTATTCAGGTTCACTTTATTGGCGGGATCGAAAGAGTTATAGCCTGAATCTTTTGGTGTATTACTTTCTGTTTGTTGCCATGTAAAAGACGCATTCATAACATGAGAAGCCTCTGCCCATTCCCATGGTTGGCTATTTTTCACGGATAAAGTGACTGTATCATGTGAACTACGACCCCCATTGTCATACATGCGAATACTGCGTTTGTCGGCATCGCGGGTGTCATATTTGGTGCGAGTTCTGACTTCGTCATACCCTTCACGGTGTACGTATTGCAAGCGCCACGTAGTCGAAAGGATCTCTTGTTGCAATGCTAAGGTGAGCTCATCGTTATATGGAGTTTTTAGTGAATCAATACCCTCATAATCTTTTTTATTATCCCAATCGTTATTGTCAGGGTTAAGCGAACATGCGAAATCTTTGCCATAGCCCAAGCAATTTTGCATCCCGTCATTTTGTGCACCGTATAACGCATAAGTGAGCATTGAACGTCCATAATAACGGTTAGCCCCTGCTATCAATTGAGTTGTGCCATCACCGAAGACATCATAAGATCCACTTAAACGAGGGGCGATATTGGTACGATTGACAAAATCATCGCGATCCAAACGCACCCCTGGGCGCAAATTTAATTTGCCATATTGAATGCTATCATCAAGGAAGATGGCGTAATTGGTATAATCCGCAGAATATGAGCCTTTTTTAAACCGAGTGACATTACTTAAGTAACCATCGTATAAGTCATTATCAATGATGTCGCCAGTGTAGGTGTAACGGAAATAGTCTTGATCACGAACGTAGGTTCCTTTGGTGTAATTTACCTCAGCGCCGAGTGTGGGTTGGTGTGTTAATCCAAGTGCATCCTCTTGGGAATTAAAACGCATCACGGTTTTTAGTCCATGAGTTTTCTGTTTAGATTCTAAGTCGCCAAGACCTCCGCTATTGCGTTCAATCATATTCCAATTGTCGTCGAATGCTCTGATCGTTAGGGAGTATTTCTGGTCGTTATTACGGTTATCTTTTAAGTCTTGTGTATTAGCAGTGATTTCAAATTGGCCTAAATCCAACTGATGTTTAAATACAGCGGTAAAACCTAATCCATCATGGGTTGAATCATAGCCAGAATTGCTGACAGACGAAGAAAATAAGCGGCTATCGTAAGAGGCGTAATTAGCAGATAAATCTAATGAACTTTTATCGGATAAATCCAGTGAATACTTTAAAAAGTAATTATCTGAAGTACGACGCTGATTTTTTTTACCTGAATCAGAAAAAATAGGCTCGACTTGGTTATTTTCCAGCACAAAGGCTTCACCCCCCGTGACTGTCATCGGAATAGTCGAACTACGACGTGAAGCGGAGAAAACTAATCCTGAATTTTCACTCACTCCTAATTCAAACCAGCCACCAAAGTCATTTTTATCATAGCGGTTTTGGAAACGAGCAGGATTTGCCGTATCATTTTTGGTAGTATCAATCCCTTGAGATGAATCGTGGAACAAATTATTCCAACCAGAGCGGGTTAAGCGGTAATAGGCGTGAGCACTATTTTCCCCTTGCCAGCGGCGGCTGTTCACCTCAACTGTGCCCCCTGTAAATCCACCAAATTCGACAGGAATATTATTGTCATACACTGTCATGCTGTCGATCAGACGGCTGTCTATGTAGATCCCTTGGTCGCTACTGCTCAGGCGGGTAGCTGTTTCACCGAGACCACTGTCTGCGGGGTCAAAATCGTTGTTAAAGCTCACTCCATCAAGGCGATAAGCATTTTGGTAGCTGCTTGAACCGTGGATTGAGATGCGGGAAGGCTTGATTTCCCCTTGGTTCATCGAGTTACTGTCATTGTTAGCAAATTGGACAGCAGGGTTAGTCTTCATTAAATCGGTGATATTGCCATCACCGGTATTTTTCTGGCTAATCTCTTCAGAAGTCACGTATTGTGGTGCGGACATCACATCTGTCGCGGGGTGGTTCTGAACAACTCCAGATACTTGAGTTTCCGGTAATACCAATGTGCCTTGGCTTAAATTTTGCTGACGAATAACGAAAACACCATTTTCATTGACTAACTCTAAGCCGCTACCGATAAGTATTTTTTGTAATGCGGTTTGTGCGGAGTAGTTGCCAGACAAGGCAGGTGCGCGTAAGCCATTTAACTGGCCTTTATCATAGATCAATTGGATTTGCCCTTGGCGGCTAATTTCAGCCACAGAGGTAGCAAGTGATTGTTCTGGTAATGAAAAATTCATTTCTTGCGCGAAGGCATTTTGACAAATAATGGCACTACTGGCCGCCACAGCAAGGGCGAGCGGCCTTAATCGGCTTTGAGTAAACTGAATAGACATGGTTATCCCTTATTCTTAAGCTGCACAAAAAGTGTGCGACAATAGGTCAGCAAAATGATGACTAGTTAAGAAGAGGGTTAAATGAGAATTATCCTCACCTGCAAATGAAAATATTTTTTATTTATTTTTTTTATTTTGGATAATCAATATGTTATTTTTGTCTCGGTAGACAACCTGTACGGGAAGTAACGAAGGAAGTGCCTGAAAAAACGGTTCTGGCTGGTGGGTATTGATGCGACCTGAGATTTTACTCTTCGCTAATTGAGCGGGAGAAAGCTCAATATTTATCGACGAGTAGTTTTTAAGTTCATCGAGGACTTCTGAAAGTGGTTTATCGACAAAAATTAATTCACCAAAACGCCAACGAGCCACATCTAGCGGGTTGATTTGTTGGCGGGCGATTGGGCTACTTGGTGATTGGCTAACCGCACGGTCACCGGCAAGTAGAAAAACCGGCTGTTTGCTTGCTGCATCTTCAAAACTGACAATGCCCTGGCTGACATTAACGGCAACTTGCTGAGCGACTTTGTTCACTTCAAATTCTGTTCCCACCACTTGAATACGCCGGTTATCAGCTTGAATTATAAAAGGCCGATAGGGGTTGGATTTGACTTTAAAATAAACATTTCCCTGTTCCAGATACAGGTTACGTACTGGAGTTTCATAGGCAACATGAATCCGGGTATTGCGGTTAAGAAACAGCTGGGAACCATCAGGTAAAGTAACTTCTTTAGGCGTATCCGTTGCCACTAAGGTCATATTATTGAGCAACATCGAAGGTAAGTGGCTGTATGGCAAAAACAAAATAGCCGCAATAAAAAATGCTGCTAAGGTATTGCCCAAAGGGCGCCATAAGCGAAAAAAAGGGCGTTTTTCCTTGGGAAGTATTGTGCTAGCAGGGCGCGGCATACCATCAAAATCGCGCCATAGTCCAGCAATGGCATCATACGCTTTTGCATGTTCAGGTGATGCAGCAATCCATTGTTTGAATTGCTCTGTTTCAAGGGCGCTGATACGTTGGCTGTGCATGCGGGTAAACCACAGCGCGGCTTCTTCATCAATGCGGCTTTCATCATCTGATGTTTGCAAAGAGTCGTGTGTCATTACGAATTATTGCCCTGATTATCAAGGTGTTTTTTACAGTGAACAAGCGCCGCCGCAATATGTTTTTCCACCATACTGATTGAAATTTCCATTCGTTCAGCAATCTCACTTTGAGATAAGCCATCAAAACGATAGAGCAAAAATGCTTCTCGTCGACGGGGTGGTAACGTTTCAAGCGCTTCGCTTAGCCGTTGGATGCGTTGCTGATGTTCCAAGATTTCACTGGGGTCAGCTTGGCTCTGTTCAAAATGTGGCTCATGAGTAACATCATCAATGGATGTCTCTGATTTAGTTTGGCGCTGGTTACGTCGCCAATGGTCAATCAAAACATGATTCGCAATTTTAAACAGATAAGCGCGGCTCTCTTTTACAGGCGTTTGTTCTTTACGGTTTAGCCATAGTGTAAACACATCCTGTGATAAATCATCAGCATCGTTGCTGTTATCTAGCCGATTGCGGAAAAAGCGCACAAGTTGGCTATATGTTGACTGATACGCACCGCTAATTTTACGGGCAAGAGATTTATCAATAGTCATTTTACTGGTGTTAATGTCATAAAAGAGCACAGTTGTGCTGATTAATAATCTGCTCAGATTACTTTATTATTTAAATCAATAATTTATTTTAATAATTGTGTTTTTACTAATAATAATGAATATCATTTTTGTTTGTATTATGCCTATAATCTGCAAAAAATAAAGTCGTGAGGCAGAATATGAGCAGTATGACGGGCCAGTTAGAGCGCCCGATTTTCCGTCCACTAGGCGGTTTGGTTTTAAGTTGTCTTTTCCATGGAACACTGGCAATCATTTTTATTGGATGGTTTACCTCTTCAATTCCTAAGACCGGGGTATTACCACCAGCAATCTCGTTGCAGCTGGGTGTTTATCAGCTTGAACAGCAGGCTGAGCCTGAAATCAATCATGCCCCTAAACAACACATGACGACGCGTGAAGAGTCATTGCCTGAAGTGGTTGAAAAGGTAGATAAATTGCCTGAAACTGCGATCGTTGATAATGGCACATTGACGAAAGTCAGTGAGAAAAAACGACCACCAAAAAAGACAATTCCACAAGAGAAAAAAGTGATCGACGAAGCACCTGTAACTACGCAGGAGTCGATGGTGACTTCCGCCCCTGCATCAGGGAGTGAATCCAGTAGCAGTGCGAATTTCTCCAGTAATGCGTCTGCGGCAGTGAGTGGGCACCAAGGCTGGCAAAGTGAGGTTCATCAGCGGATAGCCAAGACCAAACGCTATCCACGTGCAGCGTTGCGTTACCGCTCAACTGGGGTCTCTCATATAAAAGTGGTTTTGAATAGTCGGGGTGAAGTGATTGCCGCCAGTTTATTGAATTCATCCGGTACGAAAATACTGGATAAAGAAGCGTTGGCGACAATTTCACGTGCTGCGCCTTTTCCTACCCCGCCAGAGACATTGCTAGTCGATGGCCGGGTCGAGTTTATTGCGCCAATCGTATTCGATACAACGTCTATTTAAATTCAACTCAATAGCCCTTTTTAGGGCTATTTATCAGGTGAATTTGGTCTGTTTTTTGGGGTCGGTCGCTTAGGGCGATAAGGACGAGGTTCTTTTTTTCGTTTTAAACGCGCTGGCTTAGCGGCTGGCGTTCCTTTGCTCTCTTGCTTGCCATCTTCATTACTGTCGTCATCTCCATTATCATCTTGATTTTCCTCTGTATTAACGACGAGCGGAGGGGCTTGCTTGTGGCCTTTCTTTTTCTTTAAACGCAGTAATGTATTTGCTAAAACGAAGCCAATACATAAGGCAAGTAGAATAAAAATTCGTAATACATTGGTGCTGTTATCCGCTTGTTGAATTTCAGCGGCAAGGAGCTCCGTATCAATGGTTAAACGCAAATAGCCTTTCGGCTCTTTTGTGCCTTGGATGGGAACGACAAGCTGGTATTGAAAGTTTTGTAGTGAGGAGTTGTCATCGATGGCCAGCCGTTCTTTCACCGTTGTCGGCTCACCGACTTGAGTGATTAGTGTGCCACTGGCAGTATAGATACTGGCATCTAAAATATACCTATCTTTCACCACGTTATTTAAATTGGCATTAATTCGCTCTAAATTAAAATCTTTACTGCCGGGAACAATATAATCAGATAAGCTGAAAGCAACTTGCTCAGCAAGAACATAAGTCAATTGTTTAAATTGCTCAATTCTGCCTTGGTTTTGGCTATTTCCTAAATAAGAAATACCATGCATAAGTAAAGTTACCAACGCAACGCAGATAACGATAATGACTGTTTTGTGGAGCCTAAAGGTAAGTTTCATTGCTTTATTGGTGCTCTCGACTTATTTTGAGTATAAAGATGCCGTTATACTTTAGCTAATATGGGGTTATCTTCAGTTTTAACAGTAAATACATAAGGTCACAAAGCCTTAAAATTTAGTATAGTGGCTTCGTTCGGCTGCTCGCAACTTATCATTATAAAAAAGTTACACTCTAAATAATTCGAGTTGTATGTAGGCGACAAACGAAGATAGTCCGATGAGCATACATAAGTATGTGATTCGGCTAGCTGAGCGTAGTCAACAACCAGACAACTTGAAGTATGACGAGTATATCGATTACAGGAGCTAATTTTCATGTCAACGAGCTTGACCTATTGTTATCTACCCGACGAAATCCAAAAATGGCCAGGGTTGCCATTGTCATTAAGTGGTGAAGAAGTGATGCCATTGGATTATCGTGCTGGGGACAGTGGGTGGTTATTATATGGCCGCGGCTTAGATAAAGCGCGTATCAGTAATTTCCAACAGCGATTAGGGATCGCTATCGTAATTGTCTCTTCGTGGCGTATTGATGACTACCAAGTGGTCAGAATCGCTGGGAGTATTACACCTCGAATTAAAAAACTCGCTGACGAATGTTTATTAGATGTCGTGCCATTAGGGCAAATTCCACGTTTGCGTTCACCGGGCCTATTACTGATGGATATGGACTCGACAGCGATTCAAATTGAATGTATCGATGAAATTGCTCGCTTAGCAGGGGTTGGAGAGCAGGTTGCTGAAGTGACCGAGCGAGCCATGCTAGGGGAACTCGATTTTACGGAAAGTTTACGAGCACGCGTTAGCTTACTTGAAGGTGCCGACGTCGCTATTCTTGACCAGGTGATGGAAACATTGCCTTTAATGCCGGGCTTAACGAACCTTGTGCGTAAGTTACAAGCGATGAATTGGCACATTGCGATAGCCTCCGGCGGTTTTACTTTCTTTGCGGATAATTTACGTCAACGGCTAAAATTGGTGGCTGCAGTTGCTAACCAGCTAGAAGTGAAAAACGGTAAGTTAACAGGCAAAGTCAAAGGCCCAATTGTAGATGCTAAATATAAAGCGCAAACCTTGATCAAACTGGCGGAAAAACTGGAAATTCCCATTGAGCAAACTGTTGCCATCGGTGACGGGGCAAATGACCTGAAAATGATCCGTAAAGCAGGGCTGGGTATTGCGTATCATGCGAAACCAAAGGTGTATGCAAGGGCGAAGGTTGCGATTCGTCATGCAGATCTGATGGGGGTGATGTGTGTGTTGAGTGGGGGCCTCAAACACGAAGAACGCTAAATATTCTTCATATTTCGTGCTGTGGCGGTGTTGGCTGCACTCGGCTGCTTGGGTCACATACTGGTGTATGCTCCCCAAGACATCCTCTTTTGCCGCCTAGCCACAACCCGAACTATTTTGAATATTGATATCGATATTTTATGGTTTGTGCTGTGGCGGTGTTGGCTGCACTCGGCTGCTTGGGTCACATACTGGTGTATGCTCCCCAAGACATCCTCTTTTGC
>NZ_JAXADV010000004.1:264625-328699 GCF_033901115.1 Providencia sp. CIM-Carb-044 | reverse complement strand
TAGCCACAACCCGAACTATTTTGAATATTGATATCGATATTTTATGGTTTGTGCTGTGGCGGTGTTGGCTGCACTCGACTGCTTGGGTCACATACTGGTGTATGCTCCCCAAGACATCCTCCTTTGCCGCCTTGCCACAACGTGAACTATCTAGAGTATTACGGCTAAAGTGTTATGGATAATAAGAACTAAGAACTAAGAACTAAGAACTAAGAACTAAGAACTAAGAACTAAGAACTAAGAACTAAGAACAAAATTGAATTTTATGAGGAGTTTGCTGTGGCGAAAGGGGTTAAAAGGGCATTTGTCTGTAATGATTGCGGGGCGGATTATCCGCGTTGGCAAGGGCAGTGTAGTGCTTGTCATGCATGGAATACCATTACAGAAGTGCGTCTGGCCTCCACAAATTCTTCATCACGTACTGACCGTTTAACGGGGTATGCAGGTAATGCGGCTGGGGTAAGTAAGGTTCAGAAGCTGTCTGAAATTAGCCTTGAAGAACTTCCTCGTTTTACTACGGGTTTTAAAGAGTTTGACCGCGTACTTGGCGGGGGAGTCGTACCGGGTAGTGCCATCCTAATTGGAGGTAACCCGGGAGCGGGTAAGAGTACCTTATTGCTGCAAACCATGTGTTTGTTGTCCCGTGAAATGAAAACCTTATATGTGACAGGGGAAGAGTCACTTCAACAAGTTGCGATGCGAGCGCACCGTTTAGGGCTACCGACTGACTCACTCAATATGCTGTCAGAAACCAGTATTGAGCAAATTTGTTTAACAGCGGAGCAAGAACAGCCCAAACTGATGGTGATTGACTCCATTCAAGTGATGCATATGGCGGATATTCAATCCTCTCCGGGCAGTGTGGCACAAGTCAGGGAAACCGCGGCTTATCTTACCCGTTTTGCGAAAACCCGTGGCGTTGCCATTATTATGGTTGGTCACGTCACTAAAGATGGCTCATTAGCAGGACCTAAAGTCCTCGAACACTGTATTGACTGTTCTATCATGCTAGATGGTGATGCGGATAACCGCTTTCGTACCTTACGTAGCCATAAAAACCGCTTTGGGGCAGTCAATGAGTTAGGCGTATTTGCCATGACAGAACAAGGGCTTAAAGAGGTCAGTAATCCTTCTGCAATTTTCCTAAGTCGTGGTGACGAAATTACCTCAGGTAGCTCCGTGATGGTAGTATGGGAAGGGACAAGGCCGCTGCTGGTAGAGATCCAAGCGCTAGTAGACCATTCGATGATGTCTAACCCACGGCGTGTTGCGGTCGGGCTTGAACAAAACCGTTTGGCCATTTTATTGGCAGTATTACACCGTCATGGTGGCTTGCAAATGTCAGATCAAGACGTTTTTGTCAACGTCGTGGGTGGGGTAAAAGTAACTGAAACCAGTGCGGATTTAGCACTATTACTTTCTTTGGTTTCGAGTTTTCGCGACCGCCCATTACCTAGAGATCTGGTGGTCTTTGGTGAGGTGGGGCTTGCAGGGGAAATTCGCCCAGTTCCAAGTGGTCAGGAACGTATCTCTGAAGCAGCAAAACATGGTTTTAAGCGTGCTATTGTGCCCCATGCGAATATGCCAAAGAAATCACCGCCAGATATGAAAGTGTATGGCGTGAAAAAGTTAGCGGACGCATTAAGTATTTTGGATGAACTATAAGCTTTTAATCTAGGGTAAAAGGAAAATACATGGCTGAATTTGACTATCTTAAAAACGCAATCAAACGAGCGGGTTACACGCTCCAGCAAGTTGCGGATGCGACAGATATGACCAAAGGCTATCTCAGCCAGTTGATTAACGACAAAATTAAAAGCCCCAGCGCACAAAAAATCGCGGCATTGCATCGTTTTCTAGGCCTTGAGTACCCTATTCAGCAAAAAACGATTGGCGTGGTGTTTGGCAAATTTTATCCATTACATACTGGGCATATTTATTTGATTCAACGGGCATGTAGCCAAGTCGATGAGCTCCACGTCATTCTCTGCCATGATGAACCCCGTGATAAAGACTTGTTTGTTAACAGTTCTATGTCTCAACAACCCACAGTAAGCGACCGTTTACGCTGGTTATTACAAACTTTTAAATACCAAAAGAATATTCATATTCACTCATTTGATGAAAATGGCATAGAGCCATATCCACACGGTTGGGAAGTGTGGAGTGATGGAATGAAAGGCTTTTTGAAAAAGCATAATATTAATCCAAGTTTTATCTATTCAGGGGAAGTGAATGACGTGCCGCGGTATAAAAAATACTTAGGTATCGAAACCATCTTGATTGACCCTGAGCGCACGTTTATGAATATCAGTGGTAACCAAATTCGCCAAGCGCCATTTCGTTATTGGGAATATATTCCAACTGAAGTGAAACCCTTTTTTGTACGTAAAGTCGCTATTCTTGGGGGCGAGTCAAGTGGTAAATCCACATTAGTCAATAAGTTAGCGAATATTTTCAATACATCCAGTGCATGGGAATATGGCCGTGACTATGTGTTTAGCCACTTAGGTGGTGATGAGATGGCATTGCAATATTCTGACTACGACAAAATCGCCTTGGGACACGCTCAATATATTGATTTTGCAGTAAAATATGCTAATAAAGTCGCATTTATTGATACCGACTTTGTCACGACTCAAGCTTTTTGTTTGCGCTATGAAGGCAAAGAGCACCCATTTGTTCAGGCATTGATAGACGAATACCGATTCGATTTAGTCATAGTTTTAGAGAATAACACTCCTTGGGTAGCTGATGGTTTAAGAAGCTTGGGGAGTGATAAAGACCGGAAAGCTTTCCAAGGCTTACTCATTGAAATGCTTAAGAAAAACAATATTGAATTTGTGCGTGTAGAATCTTCAGATTATGACACACGCTTCTTAGAGTGTGTCACCCTTGTTCAGCAGTTACTGATGTTGGATGACTTATAAAGCCTCACAATAAAAAACGGCATCTAATGACGATGCCGTTTTGATTCTATCTATATGATATCGATCCCTTAAATAATTTGAATTATAGGTAGGCGGCAAGAGAGTGAGTCCCTAGGAGCATACACCAGTATGTGACTAGGGCTCACGAAAGCAGCCAACACCGCTATAATTCTAAATTATGACAGGGATTATTTGGTCATACGCTTATACTTCATACGATGTGGCTGCAATGCTTCCGCGCCTAACGTCCGTTTTTTGTAATCTTCATATTCAGAGAAGTTACCTTCGAAGAACGTAATATTACCTTCGTCTTGGTAATCAATAATATGGGTTGCAATACGGTCAAGGAACCAACGGTCATGGGAAATAACCATAGCACAGCCAGGGAACTCTAACAGGGCGTTTTCCAGCGCACGTAAAGTTTCAACGTCGAGGTCGTTGGTTGGTTCATCGAGTAACAGGACGTTACCGCCCACTTGCAGTAATTTGGCTAAGTGTAAACGGCCACGTTCACCACCAGATAACTCACCAACACGTTTACCTTGGTCAACGCCTTTAAAGTTAAAGCGACCCACATAAGCGCGACTTGGAATTTCAAAGTTACCAATACGCATGATGTCTTGGCCGTTAGAAATTTCTTCCCAGACAGTTTTGCTGTCGTCCATCGCATCTCGGAACTGGTCAACAGAGGCAATTTTCACGGTATCACCTAACGTGATTGAGCCAGAGTCCGGTTGCTCTTGGCCCGATATCATACGGAACAGAGTGGATTTACCCGCACCGTTAGGGCCGATAATTCCCACAATTGCCCCTTTCGGGATTGAGAAATTCAGGTTATCAATCAGAACGCGATCACCATAAGATTTACTTAGGTTTTCAACCTCGATAACTTTATCCCCTAAACGCGGCCCAGGTGGAATAAATAGCTCGCTGGTTTCATTACGTTTTTGATATTCAACGCTATTGAGCTCTTCAAAGCGAGCCAAACGCGCCTTACCTTTAGCCTGACGGCCTTTTGGATTTTGGCGGATCCACTCAAGCTCTTTCTCGATAGATTTACGACGAGCGGCTTCTGTGGAGGCTTCTTGCGCCAAACGTTCATCTTTTTGCTCAAGCCAAGAAGAGTAGTTACCTTCCCAAGGAATACCTTCACCACGGTCAAGTTCGAGGATCCAACCCGCGACGTTATCTAAGAAGTAACGGTCATGCGTGATAGCCACAACAGTACCTTCGTAGTCGTGTAAGAAACGCTCTAACCAGGCAACAGACTCGGCATCCAAGTGGTTGGTTGGCTCATCGAGCAGCAACATATCGGGTTTTTCGAGTAGTAAGCGGCAAATGGCGACACGACGACGTTCACCCCCAGAAAGGTTTTCAATTTTAGCATCCCAAGCTGGCAGGCGCAGTGCATCCGCCGCTCGCTCTAATTGGTTGTCTAAATTATGACCATCTTGTGCGGAAATAATGGCTTCTAACTCGCCTTGCTCTTTCGCGAGTTTATCGAAATCTGCCCCTTCTTCCGCGTAAGCTGCATAAACTTCGTCTAAGCGTGTTAATGCATTTTTCACTTCGCTAACCGCTTCTTCAACAGCTTCGCGTACGGTGTGCTCAAGGTTTAGCTTCGGTTCTTGCGGAAGATAGCCGATTTTCAGACCCGGTTGTGGACGTGCTTCACCTTCGATATCGGTATCAATACCCGCCATAATACGCAGTAACGTTGATTTACCGGCACCGTTAAGACCTAAAACACCGATCTTAGCCCCCGGAAAGAAGCTCAGAGAGATATTTTTTAAAATATGACGTTTCGGTGGAACAATTTTTCCAACCCGATACATACTGTAGACGTATTGAGCCAATTTATTTACCTTTTGATTTGTAAAGGGAATTTTAGTTTTTTAGTCTATTTTTGCTTTAACAAGCTTAGGCTGAAAAGCATTTAATAAACAGCTATATAATTTTCTAGAACTATACCTGAACATCAGAAGATCATCCATCCCTCTCAGTGATACAAGCTTGATGACTTTCTATTATCAATTTGTGGGTGTATAGTGTGTCTATACGCTATACAAGGAGTTGGCCATGATAAAAAGTTTTAAACATAAAGGAATTGAACACTTTTTTAAAATGGGCATTACGTCTGGTATTCAATCGAAGCACATAACAAAGTTACGGGTACAACTGACTGCGCTCAATGTTGCTAAAAAACCACAAGATATGTCTGCACCAAGTTGGAATCTCCATCAATTAAAACGGGGAGATTTGCAGCATCATTGGGCAATATCAGTGAATGGAAACTGGCGACTCACATTTAAATTTGAGGGTGAAGATGCCATTCTCGTTGATTATCAAGATTATCATTAAGTAAGGTGAACATAATGAGCAAAATGCATAATCCAGTACATCCGGGTATCGTTTTACGTGAATATTTAGAGGGTATTTCAGTCACTGAAGCTGCAAAAGCATTGGAGGTAACACGTACAACTCTCTCGCGTATTCTCAACGGTAATAGCGGTATTTCGGCAGGTATGGCGATACGATTAGAAATGGCACTCGGAACCAGTGCTGAAATGTGGGTTGAGATGCAAGCCCAGTATGAACTTTGGCAAGCTTCTTTGGAAAAACGCCCCGCCATTAAACCTTTATTTCCGCGGAGGGAAGGTTGTAAGTCATTCATGGACTGAATGGTACGTAAAAGACTGTAAAGTCGAAAAATTCAAGAACTCTCTGCTGTTACTAAATAAAAACTTTCGGTAGCATTAACATTATTGATATATGTTTAATATACCTATAATCCTTCAAGTCGCAGCGCTTTTCGTTGAGGTATAAGTGACTACGCTCAGCTAGCCGAGTCGCATAGTTTATCTATGCCCCTGTCTATCTTCGCTTGTCGCTTGCCTGCAACTCGAATTATTTGGGGTATATATAGGTTAAGGTCTTTCCTGTATTTTGACTTTAGTTTAGCGATGGAGCGAGTGAATATGAAAGGTTGGTTAGCGGCAGTACCTGTGACAATGTTGCTGGTTTCCAGCGCAGTATGGGCGGATTCCTTACAGGCACAACGGGAGCGTTATCAGGCAATTAAAGTTGCATGGGATGCCAATAAAATGGATGAAGTCGAGCGCTTGCTGCCGACCTTGCATGATTATCCACTTTACCCTTATCTCGCTTATCGTGAGTTAACTCAAGACTTGGATATTATCTCGCCACGACAAGTTCAGGAGTTTATTAATACCTACCCAACCTTGCCTGTCGCTAAAAATCTCAAAACACGCTTTGTCAACGAACTAGCTCGCCGCCAAGAGTGGAAATCGCTGCTTGAATTTAGCCCTGAGGCGCCAAAACCTGCCGAAGCCCAATGTAATTTTTATTTTGCTAATTGGGCTGTGGGAAATAAACAAGTTGCTTGGCAAGGGGCAGAAAAAGCTTGGTTAAATGGCCGTTCAATGCCGAGTGCTTGTGATAAATTATTTAACGAATGGGAAAAAGCGGGTTATTTAACCCCTGAGATGACCCTTGAACGTATTAATTTAGCCATAAAAGAGGGCAATACATCGATTGCTAGTTATTTAGCAAAACGCTTACCAACCAGTTATAAAACGATTGGTGATGCGCTAGTGAAATTACAAAATGACCCAGCCTCAGTCGTGACATTCGCTAAAACGATGACGCCAACGGATTTTACTCGCCAAGCCACCATCGCGGCCTTTAGCCGTTATGCGCGCCAATCTCCTGATGCGGCTCGTACAGTACTTAATAGCATAAGTTCTGCACAAAAAATGAATATGGCAGAAAAGCAGTTACTTAAAGACAGTATTGCTTGGCAATATATGGGTGATGTGACCCCTGAACAGGCCCAATGGCGTGATGAGACCATTCAAGAAAGCAATTCATCGTCATTGAAAGAGCGTCGTGTTCGTTTAGCGTTGGGAGCTGGTGATAAAACCGGTGTCGCGTCATGGTTAAAACGCTTGCCAGCGGAAGTGAAAAATAAAGAAGAGTGGCAATATTGGCAGGCCATCACGTTAATTGATGCAGGTAAAAAAGCAGAAGGTGAGACGTTACTTCGCCAATTAACTGAAAAACGCGGTTTCTACCCAATGGTTGCAGCACAAGTCTTAGAAGTAGATTACCCTGTATACGTTAAAACGGCCGTTAAGCCAGACTCAAACATTAATAAACTCCCAGAAGTTCAGCGGGTTAGAGAGTTAATGTATTGGGAGCTAGACAACCTCGCTCGTTCTGAATGGGTGAGTTTAGTGGCATCGCTGCCAGCAAACCAGCAAGAGCAATTGGCTCGTTATGCGTTTGATAATAAATGGGCGGACCTCAGTGTTCAAGCGACTATCACAGCTAAACTTTGGGATCACCTAGAAGAACGTTTCCCATTAGCATGGGATAAAGAATTCAATTTATATACCAAGTCGAAAGATATTCAAAAAAGCTATGCAATGGCCATTGCTCGCCAAGAAAGTGCATGGAACCCACAAGCTCGCTCGCCCGTTGGTGCGACAGGTTTGATGCAGTTGATGCCAGCGACAGCAAAACATACCGCACAAAAGCAAGGTATTAATTATGTGAATGCGAGCCAGTTGACCAATCCTACGACCAATATTGAACTAGGGACGGCGTATCTGGAAGATGTTTATCAGCAATTTGGTAATAACCGTATTTTAGCCAGTGCGGCTTATAATGCAGGCCCATCCCGTGTGACTCGTTGGTTAGGTAACAGTGGTGGGCGTATTGATGCAGTCGCATTTGTTGAAAGCATCCCGTTCTCAGAAACCCGCGGTTATGTGAAAAATGTTCTATCGTATGATTTATTTTATCGACATTTTATGGGGCAGAAGAATAGTAAGGTGTTGCTTTCGAATGAATGGAATATGAAATACTAAAAATACTCTTCATATTTCGAATTGTAGGGGTGTTGGCTACGTTTGCTAACCCTAGTCACATACTTGTGTATGCTCCTAGGGCTTAGCATCACTTGCCGCCTACCTACAATCCGAACTATTTTGAGTATTCATATTTTTATATTTCGATTTATAGGGGCTTCGTATGTTAGCTTTAGTTGCATACAGGTGTATGCTCCCCGAGCTATCCTCGCTGGTCGCCTAGTCACAACTCAAACTATTTAGCGTATTAACGCAGTAACTAAATGAAATTTGGTTATTTTTTGTATTGTTGAAGCTTGAAAAGCGTTTGGTTGATGATTTCTAATAAGAGTGTGTTATTATTTGTACTAGTTAAATAGTATGGGTGGATAAACGATGACAGCAAATCAACAACATGACCCGGCGCTGACTGCCGATGAGAACGCTGACTGGCTGCGCTTTGTGAATTTATTACAATTGGCATTTGAACAAGATATTCATCTGCCAGTTCTTCAGTTATTACTCACGCCAGATGAGCGTACAGCGTTAGCGACTCGCGTTAAAATTGTACAAGAACTGATGCGCGGTGAAATGAGCCAAAGAGAACTGAAAAATGAGCTAGGAGTGGGAATAGCAACTATTACTCGGGGTTCGAATAGCTTAAAGTCAGCTCCTATTCCTGTGAAGGAGTGGTTAGAGCAGCAACTTCTCTAAAATATGCGTCATATTTCAAATTGTAGGGGTGTTGGCTTCACTCATTTGCCCTAGTCACATACTTGTGTATGCTCCTAGGGTCTTATTCGCTTGCCGCCTACCTACAATCCGAACTATTTAGCATATAAATATGCGTCATATTTTGCGCTGTGGCGTTGTTGGCTGCATTCGGTTACCCGAATCACATACTTGTGTATGCTGCTGCTCTCTTGCCGCTTTTTTCCCACAATCCGAGCTATTTAGAATATAAAGGGTATTTATATTTTAGATAAATAGGCATAAAAAAAAGTATGGTTTCCCATACTTTAGTGTGAAAAGAGTGGTGTTTAATCGCACATGCAATTTTAATTATTTTAAGTATAATTAATCTTCTACTTGGTTTAGCTCTTTATAAATTTCATGCTTAATGGGAACTAAAGCCAATATCAAGGCTTGTTGGTAAACACTAGTGCGAGTTAATACCCCATCAGTGAAAAAACCAATGGCACCACCTTGTTGTTTGATATTATCGATGCCTGTTAAAAAGGCCATTTCATCACCGAGTTCGCGGCCTTCACGAATACCCGCCAGAATTTTTTCTGGGATCATAATACTGGCAGAGCGAGATTCGCCGCGTATTTGCTTATGCTCAATCACTATCCAAGCAAATGTCATATCGTCTTCGATACCTGCTTCAATACCAACCCAAAAATCCGCTTCGGGGCGAACTTGCCTAGAGGCCATAACGCGCTGTCTAGCCCCAGTACGGGTTTCATTATTACCGATAGGTTGCTGTGGAACACTGCTATCGACATTAATATCTTCAATTTGATAACTGCCAGCCCCAAAAACAGCATCGAAAGCAAGATGAATCGCTTTAATTTTGGCAGGATTAGTCGTTGCAGCTATAACTTGGTACATTAATTATTTTCCTTTGAACACATACTTCGAAAAGTAATAACGGAACACATCTATGTTACAGGTTTATCTTGTTCGCCATGGCGAAACTGAATGGAATTTAGCTCGTCGCATCCAGGGACAATCCGATAGCCCTCTGACCGCCACTGGACGACTGCAAGCAAGGCAGGTGGCTGAGAGGATAAAGTCAGAAGGCATTACCCATATTATCACTAGTGATATGGGACGCACACTGGAAACTGCACAAATAATTGCAAGTGTATGCGAATGTGAAATTACCACAGAACCGCGTCTACGTGAACTAAATATGGGCGTTCTTGAACAAAGAGCAATAGAGTCGTTAACGCCAGAGGAAGAACAGTGGCGCAAAAGCTTAATTGATGGGACTCGTGGAGGACGAATTCCAGAGGGTGAATCAATGGAGGAGCTGTATACACGTATGTTTGCAGCACTAAATAGCTGTTTAGATTTGCCTGAAGGTAGCCGCCCACTGATTGTTAGCCATGGTATTGCGCTAAGTACGTTAATTAGCCGTATTATGGGGGTTCCTGCCTATTCAGAACGCCGTCTACGTTTACGTAACTGTTCGTTATCTCGTGTTGATTACCAAAATAGCCCATGGCTTGCGAATGGTTGGATAGTTGAAACAGCCGGTGAGGTTACACACTTATCGCAGCCAGCTCTCGATGAGCAACAAGGTTAACTATTTAGAAAAAGGAGTTTCAACAAACTGAAACTCCTCTGCTTTAAGGGGTTATGGTCGAACCTGTTTTGATTGGTACATAATAATCAAAGGTATCGATGTGTGTCTTGGGGTCATCATTTTCTGGGGTGATATGACGTAAATCGATGTTTTTTAATCGATAATGTTCGATATCATAACCTGGTCGACGCGTTAAATTCAGCTTAGGCAAATATACGCCATAAATTTGGTACAAAAACTCTTGTAATGCATCTCGAGTTGGCGTCCCATTGAACGAAAATTTAACATAATGGCCACTTGGTAGCGTTAAACTCGTGTACTGGTCAGTGTTAAAACTCGCATCCTCAGGTTTTACCGCAGTGGTATAGAATACCGTTTGTTCATCTTCTTTTTCTGGATTATGAATGGCATGGTGCAAGCCAAAAACTTCAGACGCAATAGTCGTCGTATTATCCAAATAGTAGTGCCAAAATGTTTGGCGCATTTGGGAACAAGCGGTCGACCACTCTTCTAGCGCATAAGAGCAACTTTGTTCCAAGCCAACCAGCTCTTGTGCTGGCATTTGTAGGAATTCATGTTCAATATTGGTGTGATTATCTAAAATAATCGGTGGACAAATACCTGCAGCGCACCATTCTTCACTCCGACGATAAAACGCTGGAGTTAGGTTAAATTGCTTTTTAAAGGCTCGAGTAAAAGTTTGTTGCGAATCAAATCGATACTGCAGAGCAATATCAAGAATTGGTCGGCTTGTTAGCCGCAATGCAACCGCTGCACGAGAAAGCCTTCTAGCTCGAATATAAGCCCCAATCGCTTGGTCTGTCACCTCTTTGAACATTCTTTGTAAATGCCACTTAGAGTAGCCCGCTTTTGCGGCAACATTATCTAGCGAGAGTGGTTTATCCAGATTGTCATCTATCCAGCGAAGCAAGTCGCGAATAATATTAGTTTGATCCATGTATATCCCCAGCCAATGCGACTTATAGAACAGATATAATCTATCAATGAATTGCTATTCTATATCAAGTTATCTTTTTCGTTTATAGTAAATGAGTTGTATTTGATAATTAGTTAAGAAAGTGAATAATAAATCTTGTGCCACTACGAGGTTTTATCGATTTTTAGTTGAATAGGAAATTCAGTATGCGTCGTTCCAGATTAAAAAATATCGTACTTGCAGCATTATTATCAGCGTTGCCGAGCATCACATTTGCTGAAGAAATCGGTTCAGTCGATACTGTTTTTAAAATTTTCGGCCCTGATCATAAAATTGTTGTTGAAGCATTTGATGACCCTGATGTTGACAATGTGACTTGTTATTTAAGTCGTTCAAAAACAGGGGGGATCAAAGGGGGTTTAGGTTTAGCAGAAGACACCTCTGATGCTGCCATTTCATGTCAGCAAGTTGGGCCAATTGAGCTAAATGACCGTGTCAAACGCAAACCGACGAAAGGGCAAGTTGTCTTTCAAAAACGAACGTCTTTAGTCTTCAAAAAATTACAGGTTGTACGCTTTTACGATCCAAAACGTAATGCATTAATTTATTTGACTTATTCAGATAAGATGATCGACGGCTCACCAAAAAATGCGTTAAGTGCAGTACCGATTATGCCTTGGTGATTAATTAAGATGATAAAAAACCGGCTATTTAGCCGGTTTTTTGAATATCAATTCAAAATTGATTATTCGTCTAAATCACCGCAAAAGCGATAGCCTTCACCGTGGATGGTTGCAATGATTTCTGGCGTATCAGGTGTTGATTCAAAATGTTTACGAATACGACGGATCGTTACGTCAACAGTTCTATCATGTGGTTTCAATTCACGGCCTGTCATTTTCTTCAGCAGGTCTGCGCGAGTCTGAATTTTTCCTGGGTTTTCACAGAAATGTAGCATCGCACGGAATTCACTACGTGGTAATTTGTAGTGTTCACCAGCAGGGCTGACTAATGAACGGCTGTTGATGTCTAATTCCCAACCATTAAACTTATAGCTTTCCACTAAACGACGTTCTTCCGTACCACCCGCTAAATTCATAGTACGAGACAGTAGGTTGCGCGCACGAATAGTCAGTTCACGTGGGTTAAATGGTTTAGTGATATAGTCATCAGCACCAATTTCAAGGCCAAGGATTTTATCGACTTCGTTATCACGTCCTGTTAAGAACATTAACGCAATGCTTTCTTGTTCACGAAGTTCGCGAGCAAGTAGTAAACCGTTTTTACCTGGTAAATTAATATCCATGATGACTAAATTGATGTCATGCTCAGAGAGAACATTATTCATCTCTTCGCCATCAGTTGCCTCATGAACCACATAGCCTTCCGCTTCAAATATGCTTTTAAGCGTATTGCGTGTGACAATTTCATCTTCAACAATCAAAATGTGTGGGGTCTGCATAGTTGCTACCTAAAGTATTAAAATAAAAATACTGAACTCACAAGCCGTTTCCAGTTAGGTGGTTATTGATATTTTTCTCTGGAAAAACACGTTTATGAGTATAAATTTGTTTTGAAATTCAATAGTGCCATTATGTTGCCATCTTGGGCAAAAGACTTTAACAACAAGCCAAAATATAAGCACTTTCCCAATATTGTACTGTTAACAGCAATATAACAGCTAATACTGCATTTACCACCTAAAAAACTAACTTTTGTTGATACATATCAAAATCAATTGTAGCACGTTAACAAAAATTGTTAGGTAGATAATTATATAAATTAATGCAGTGTTTAGGAATCAGATAGCGTCTAAAAAAGGGGAATAGTTGATACCCAAGGGGGCTTCGGCTGGGTATTAATGAATATAGTCTTCAATGGGTTAAATATACCATCATAAATAATGTTTAATTTGTGACTTACCTCCAATTTTGAAATGTTATTTTGCTACAAAAAAAGGTGAAAAATTTATCTTGTTAGAGATAACGGGATGTAAATATTTAGTCTGTAATTTTTTGTTTCATTTAATTAGGAAAAATGCTTATTTTGTTTTGATGCGACTAATTTTTAACAACTCCATAACATTTGTTTGTAATTTAAACGAATGAAAAAATCATGAGGCTAAGTATCAATACGTACCTGTGTAATCTGTTGCTATTGGCGCTCATGTATTGATGAGCATGGGGGTAAATGATAAGAAATATAGCTGCTAAATGCATCAATTAACCTGGTCGTTGTTGCTCATCTTCTCATCTTGATTCTCTTCACAGGAAATTACTGAAGGCTATCTCTATTGCCTATTTAATAGTCATTTTGGTTTTTTATTGAGTAAAAAATTATTAATCTTTAAATATTTGTTATCTTGGTTTTTAACACTGCATTTGATGTAATGAGTGTCTTTTTGTGGATGAGTTTTTCGTGCTGGTAGATAATTTATCGAATAAAAAAAGGGAGATAAAAGGGATGTTTTGCAAATAAATTTGACAAAATATACCAATTGCTTTAACCGTATAGAGAGAAACTTAAAGAATCTAAGAGACAGACAGAATCTATGCGTAATATCAGCCTGACTATTATTATTACCACCACCACCGTAACCACAGGAAACGGGGCGGGCTGACGCATCCAAAAAATAAAAATGAAAAAGCCCGCATACTTAACCGATGCGGGCTTTTTTTTGGTGTTAATTCAGGAGAGAAATACCATGCGTGTGCTTAAATTTGGCGGTACTTCGGTTGCAAATGACGAACGAGTACTGAATGTTGCTGACATCGCTGAAAGTAAACTAGCAGATGGACAAGTGGCTTTGGTGCTATCTGCACCAGCAAAAATCACAAACCATCTGGTTGCTATGATTGAAAAAACGGTTGCAGGACAAGATGTCATCACGCATGTTAATGATGCTGAAATGATTTTTGCTAACCTTTTAAAAGGATTAAAAGAAAAACAACCTGGTTTTGAATATGATCGGTTAAAAAAACTGACAGAACAAGAATTCGCACAAATCAAACAAGTACTGCATGGTATTACTCTTCTCGGGCAATGTCCGGACAGCATTAACGCATCAATTATCTGCCGTGGTGAAAAGCTCTCTATCGCCATGATGGAATCAGTGCTAAAAGCACGCGGCCATAATGTGACGGTTATTAACCCAGTTGAGAGCTTACTCGCGAAAGGTCATTATCTTGAATCTACGGTTGATATAAATGAGTCAACTAAACGTATTGCCGATTTAAATATACCGAAAGATCATTTTGTCTTAATGGCAGGTTTCACAGCGGGTAATGAAAAAGGTGAATTAGTAGTATTAGGCCGTAATGGGTCTGATTATTCTGCTGCGGTTTTAGCGGCCTGCTTACGTGCTGATTGTTGTGAAATTTGGACTGATGTTGATGGGGTCTATACTTGTGACCCGCGTTTGGTGCCTGATGCGCGTTTGTTAAAAGGCATGTCATACCAAGAGGCCATGGAGTTATCCTACTTCGGAGCCAAAGTTCTTCACCCTCGTACCATCGCCCCAATTGCTCAATTCCAAATCCCTTGCCTGATAAAAAACACCACTAATTTAAGCGCTCCAGGTACTTTAATTGGTGATGGCCAAACCGATGAAAGCACGCCAGTGAAAGGGATCACCAATCTGAATAACATGGCGATGATCAACGTATCCGGCCCCGGAATGAAGGGGATGGTGGGGATGGCAGCTCGCATTTTCTCCGTCATGTCTCGCAAAGGGATCTCTGTCGTTCTGATCACACAGTCTTCATCGGAATACAGTATTAGTTTTTGTGTTCCGCAAAATGAGTTAGTGAGAGCTCGCGCTGCACTGGAAGAAGAATTTTACTTAGAGCTGAAAGATGGCGTACTTGATCCACTGGATGTGATGGAGCAGTTAGCGATTATTTCAGTTGTGGGGGATGGAATGCGCACTTTGAAGGGCATTTCGGCGCGTTTCTTCTCGGCTTTAACTCGCGGTAACATCAACATTGTCGCTATCGCACAGGGGTCTTCTGAACGTTCTATTTCTGCCGTTATTGCCAATGAGTCTGCCACAACAGCGGTACGCTTATGTCACCAAATGCTATTTAATGCAGAGCAAGTTATCGAAGCCTTTATCATCGGTGTGGGTGGTGTTGGTAATGCATTAATTGAACAAATTCACCGCCAGCAACAATGGTTAAAACAAAAGCATATTGATCTGCGTGTATGTGGTATTGCAAATTCACGTGCAATGTTAACGGATATGCAAGGGATTGATTTAGATAACTGGAAAGCGGAGCTAGCGGAAGCGAAAGAGCCATTTAGTTTAAGCCGTTTAATTCGCTTAGAACGTGAATACCATTTCTTGAACCCTGTCATTATTGATTGCACATCAAATCAGGAAATCGCAGAGCAGTATGTCAATTTCTTGAAAGACGGCTTTAATGTGGTTACACCGAATAAAAAAGCCAATACATTATCGATGGATTACTACCATCAATTACGTGCGGCAAGTGAAACCTCGAAACGTAAATTCCTCTATGACACTAACGTAGGTGCAGGGTTACCAGTTATTGAAAACCTACAAAACTTACTGAATGCAGGGGATGAATTGGTTCACTTTAGCGGAATTTTATCAGGCTCTTTATCATTCATTTTTGGTAAATTAGACGAAGGTATGTCTTTATCAGAAGCCACAACACTTGCGAAAGAAAAAGGTTTCACAGAACCAGATCCTCGTGATGATTTATCAGGTATGGATGTTGCGCGTAAATTATTAATTTTAGCGCGTGAAGCGGGTTATCATTTAGAACTGCAAGATATTGAAATTGAACCTGTTTTACCTTCTGACTTTGATAGCAGTGGCCCTGTTTCTGAGTTTATGGCACGTTTGCCACAACTCGACGAGCAATTTGCACAGCGTATAAAAGCCGCAGAAGCGGAAGAAAAAGTGTTACGCTATGTTGGGCTGATTGAAGAAGGGCGCTGCCAAGTGAAAATCGTCGCTGTTGATGGCAATGACCCACTCTTCAAGGTTAAAAATGGTGAAAATGCACTGGCTTTCTATACACGCTATTACCAACCAATTCCTTTAGTATTAAGAGGTTATGGCGCAGGTAATGATGTTACTGCTGCTGGTGTATTTGCGGATATGCTGCGTACCCTTTCATGGAAATTGGGAGTTTAATAAGTGATTAAAGTTTATGCACCGGCTTCAATTGGTAATGTGAGCGTCGGGTTTGATGTCCTTGGGGCAGCTGTTTCGCCTGCTGACGGTTCACTATTAGGTGATTGTGTAACAATTGAAGCTGCGGATACTTTTTCCCTGACGAATCAAGGAAAATTCGTTGCTAAGCTGCCGAAAAAAAATGAACACAATATTGTTTACCAGTGCTGGCAGTTGTTTTGTGAGCGCCTTGGTAGGCCATTAAATGTCGCGATGACGCTTGAAAAAAATATGCCAATTGGTTCAGGGCTCGGTTCTAGCGCCTGTTCTGTTGTCGCTGCACTGATGGCGCTTAACGAATTTGCAGAGAAACCATTCGATGATACTCAACTGCTTGGCATGATGGGGGAGCTCGAAGGGCGTATTTCAGGAAGTGTGCACTATGATAACGTCGCACCGTGTTTTTTAGGTGGTTTGCAGCTGATTATCGAACAAAATGGCATTATTTCTCAGCCTGTACCTGCATTTGAAAATTGGTATTGGGTTATGGCTTACCCTGGAATTAAGGTATCGACAGCAGAAGCGCGTGCGATCCTGCCTGATAGCTATCCACGCCACGATATAGTAAACCATGGCCGATACTTATCAGGGTTTATTCATGCATGCCATACAAACCAGCCGTTACTTGCCGCAACGATGATCCAAGATGTTGTCGCAGAACCTTATCGTACACAATTATTACCCGGTTTTGCGGCAGCACGTCAAAATGCAAAAGAAATCGGTGCATTGGCTTGTGGTATCTCTGGCTCAGGGCCAACATTGTTTGCTATTTGCGATGAGAAACATATCGCTGAAAAAATGGCGAGCTACTTGCAACAACATTATATTCAGAATGATGAAGGCTTTGTGCATATCTGCCGTTTGGATCTGGCCGGGGCAAGGACAATAGGGTAAATAATGAAACTGTATAATTTAAAAGATAACAATGAACAAGTAAGTTTTGCACAAGCGGTTAAGCAGGGGTTAGGTAAGCAACAAGGTTTATTTTTTCCTCAAGACTTACCTGAGTTTACAGCGGCTGAAATCGACGAATTATTAAAATTAGATTTCGTCACACGTAGCAGCCGAATTTTAAGTGCCTTTATTGGTGATGAAATTCCACAAGAAGAATTAGCTGCACGTGTTAAAACCGCGTTTGCTTTTCCTGCGCCAGTTTCTAAGGTTGAAGATGATGTAGCAACGTTGGAGTTATATCATGGGCCAACACTCGCATTTAAAGACTTCGGTGGCAGATTTATGGCTCAGGCATTGGGCCAAGTAGCTGGTGAGCAGCCGGTGACCATTTTGACTGCCACTTCTGGGGATACAGGAGCCGCGGTTGCACACGCATTCTATCGTCTTAAGAACGTGCAAGTTGTTATTCTCTATCCAGAAGGAAAAATTAGCCCGCTGCAAGAGAAACTCTTCTGCACGCTGGGTGAAAATATTCATACGGTTGCGATTAAAGATGACTTCGATGCATGCCAGGCATTAGTAAAACAATCATTTGATGATGAAGAGCTGAAAAAGGCGTTGTATTTAAACTCGGCGAACTCGATCAATATCAGTCGTTTGTTAGCTCAAATTTGTTATTACTTCGAAGCCGTCGCGCAGATCCCAGCAGAAAAACGTGATCAATTAGTGATCTCGGTTCCGAGTGGTAATTTTGGTGACCTTA
Organism: Providencia sp. CIM-Carb-044; assembly: GCF_033901115.1. Classification (NCBI taxonomy): domain Bacteria; kingdom Pseudomonadati; phylum Pseudomonadota; class Gammaproteobacteria; order Enterobacterales; family Morganellaceae; genus Providencia; species Providencia sp. CIM-Carb-044. Next base: position 310,787 of record NZ_JAXADV010000004.1, on the reverse strand, counting down.
CGGCAGGTTTATTAGCTAAATCAATGGGCCTACCGGTTAAACGCTTTATTGCAGCAACTAACGTAAATGACACTGTGCCGCGTTACCTTGTTGATGGGCAATGGAAACCAAAGCAAACTGTGGCAACATTATCGAACGCCATGGATGTCAGCCAGCCAAACAACTGGCCTCGTATTGAAGAGTTATTCCGCCGTAAAGGTTGGTCCCTTGATGAATTAGGCCATGGAGCGGTGAGTGACGACGTGACTAAAGAGACAGTACGTGAATTAGATAAAAAAGGGTATTTATCTGAGCCACATGCTGCGGTTGCTTATCGTGTGCTTCGTGACCAGTTGCAAGAAGGTGAATACGGGCTGTTTTTAGGCACGGCACACCCAGCTAAGTTTAAAGAAAGTGTTGAAGAAATTCTTAATAAGGCAATACCTTTACCGAAAGAGTTAGCAGAGCGTGCGGAACTACCACTACTCTCACACTTTTTACCATCTGACTTTGCACAATTACGCGCATTTTTAATGAAATTAGCACCTAAGCAATAAAAATTGCAAGTGTACGAAAAACGGAAGCGAAAGCTTCCGTTTTTATTGGTAATACCATCTTTTATAAAAATAATTATATGGTTTCATATTGCCACATCACTTATTCACTTCTAACGGATTTATTTATCACATTGAGCTAATGCTAATACCATCGTGCCCATCTCTACCGCCATCAGGTCCACCGCGTCCTCCTTTTCCTCCTTGGCTACCATTGCCCCCATTGCCACCATTACCACTACCAGAGCCGTTGCCCCCATTACCTCCGTTACCGCCATTAGTTCCCCCGTGTCCTCCATTTCCCCCATTGCCATTTACAGTTCCATTCCCGCCGTTCCCACCACTACCACCACCATCTCCATCACCGCCATTTCCGCCATCACCTCCAGTTACACTGCCATTACCGCCATTTCCTCCATTGCCATTACTGCCTTTTTCTGCGTTTCCGCCATTGCTACCATTACCGTTATTTGATCCTGTTCCGCCATTCCCTCCATTTTGGCCATCACCACCGTGTCCACCATGACCACCGTGTCCACCATGACCACCTTGACCATCATTTCCAGCTTGACCCGAATTTCCGTTTTGTCCATAACTTACAAAGCTAAACATTTTAGAATAGTAATATTGGCCATGGAGTATCGAACATACTTTATTATTAATTTCATTTATATTGAGTTCATTTTTTAATAAACAATTAGATGGGGTATTAAATAAGGAGTGAGAGTATGCTGAAAATGAAATAGAACTAATTAATAAGACGCCAAGTGAAATGTAATTTTTATACATGATAAATTCCTCTGTTCCCCCCTCATCGAGTGAGGAGGGAAATATTTAGTGACGAGATATATTATCTACCGTTGCCGCCATTACCGCCGTTACCACCATGGCCGCCATTCCCTCCATTACCGCCATTTCCTCCATTACCACCGTGACCGCCATTCCCTCCATTTCCTCCATGGTTTTGTTCATAAATAGTAGAATAAGTCGAAGTATTGTCAGAATGTTTTTCTTGGAAAGAAGTTGCAGATGCTAGAATTGGGAATAATAAAGATACTATGACAATAGATGCTTTATACATATAAAATCCTCGATTAAAAGTTTAAATTGAAGTGAACTGCAAGGAAATTGTAATTCATGATTTTGAATAAGTAATTAATATTTTCATCTAAGAGTGAAATTAAATTTATTCCACTGTTAATATAAAATAACATTATTTATTTTTTTTGTGCATATTTTAAATGATTTATTAATAATGAATTATTTGAGATAATTAATTAATAATTTGCTAGGCAATGTTTTGTTTTAAAATTAATTGTCATAAGATTAGGGTTTTATGGGGTAGGATAGTAAAGTGGAATATATTAAAATACAATTCCACTTTACCATTGATTTTAACAGCATATAGGCCTGTGTTTCCTAATGTAGTATATTAAAAGGATATAAGGCTATATATTATGAAGGGAATTTACCTTAAGCTTTGTTTGATGTCTTCTGAATTTTATTTGATGTTCAGCCAAACATCATCATCATCTCCGTTATAGGCTACGTTTACGTCTATATCTAGGATAGGTGGCTCTGGTGGGAAAGGAAGAATAGGAGTAGCGAAAGAGAGAGTTGGAAATAATAAAAATGCAAATATGATTGATTTTTTAAACATATAATCACCTTTTAAAGTTAGTATTGAAATGAACTGCTTAGAAATAATAACTTATTTTTCTTGATGTTCAATAAATATTCAATCAATTTAGTAATAAAAAATGAAATTGGTCAAATAAAATCTATTCGTTGTGTCTATAACTAAATTTTATTTTTTTAATTTAAAACCATATTAATATTTATTTAATAATATGGTTTTAAAGTTATAATTAATTATTTTTTGAATATCCTATTATTTTACTTTGTATAGAAGCAGATGAACTATTTTTATGAAAGTTTAACATGGTGACGGCTTTTTCATTTTCATTCATATCGGAAAATGGTTTTGCAACTTTTACCATCGATTTTTTATAGTTAGGTGATTGGTTTTGGTGGCTACTGATCATATTCTGCATTGCTGGGGAGGTACTATTTTGAGTAAAATTCAATGCGGTAGCAGCTTGAGTATGTCTATCTAATTGAAGAAATGATTGGGTTGAGTTGATATTATCGTTGACTGAAATACCCGCCTTACTCAAGTGGTCATTAATCGATTTTTGATTAGAATACGATGTATTATTCTCAGTGAAATTTAATGCATTCGCTGCATTATAATGTATTTCTTTTTCTGTTTGAGCGGTTGCTACATGTGTTGTTACAGTTACAAGTGTTAAAGCAAAAATAATTTTTTTCATTACAAATCCTTATTAAGTTAGATAATTTATCTTGTAACTATAATAAGGCTTTATTTCTGTCTGAATACTGACAACAAGATGACAAAATTGCCATTTATGGTAGATATTTAATTTGGTTCCTTAGGTAAAAATACAGTAAAACGTGTTGAAAAATCATCTGATGTTACAGTGATTCTTCCCTTATGCGCTAATATGATTGATTTGACGATAGCCAACCCAATTCCGCTCCCTTCATTTTTTCTTTGTCTTGATTTATCTACTCGATAAAATCTGTCAAAGAGTTTTGCTAAATGTTCTTCTGGTATTTTCATGCCGGGATTGCTGATAATTAATTCAATACCATTTTTTACATTCGAAATATTAATACTGACAGAATCCCCCTTTGGGGTATAGCGGATAGCATTTGATATTAAGTTAGTAATTGCTCTTCTTAACATATCTTTATCGGCCATAATAGGGTCTGTATCACCAATTAGCTTAAGCTTTATTTCATTCTCTTCCGCGAGATATTCAAAATAATCAAATATGAGCTCTATTTCAGTTTTAATATTAATAACTTTTTTCTCAGGGATAAGCCTATTATCATCTGCTTGAGCAAGAAAAAGCATATCAGAGATCATTCGTGATAGACGGTTATATTCTTCTAAATTAGAATATAACACTTCAACGAGTTCTTCTTTACTGCGATTTTTACTCAAAGATATTTGGGTTTCAGTCATTAAATTAGTGATAGGTGTACGCATTTCATGAGCTATATCTGCTGAGAAATTCGTTTGTCTTACGAAAACATCTTCAATTTTGACTAACATCTGATTAAATGATTTTGTTAATTGTTTTAATTCATTAGGTACAGAATCAGGGTCTAAACGCACACTTAAGTTTTCGGAAGTGACATTTTTGATTTCATCGCTCACATCTTTAAGGGGTTTTAATCCTTTAATTACAAGGAAATAAACGACAAGAATAGTAAATAAGCACAATATAATAGCGCTGACAATTAAATTATTTATTAATGAACTCAGATAATCATGATGAAAATTTAATGATAATGCAGTAACCAACCGATATTGTTTAGACTCTGAAGGGGAATCTACCTGAATAATAATTTCAGATAGGCGATAATTTTTAAGCTCTTCTTGGTTATTTTTATGAGGATCATAATTTTTTAAGTACGTAATGAGCTTATCTGTTGCATTGGGAGATATTAATTCATTTCCTTTTTTATCAATGAGATAAATAGTAATGTCTTGGTGCTCATTAATAATGGTTTTAATACGTGCATATTGTTCACTTTGTGAGTCTGTATTGTTATTTAACAAGCTACGGATCGTTAGGTTCAACTGGTTAAGTGTGTATTCATCTTGCTGTTTAAAATGCAACATAACCGAATTGATCATGATCGAGCTAAATAGTAACAAGGAGAGGGAGAGAGTAATACTGATCAAAACAATAAGACGAATTGAAATAGAGACAGGAGATCGAAAAAATTTAATCATTTTCAGGGATCTCAAGTAAATAGCCCATTCCCCTAATAGTATGGATCAATTTAGGTTCATAGCCTTGATCTATCTTAGCTCTTAATCTTTTCACTGCCACATCAATCACATTGGTATCACTATCAAAATTCATATCCCACACTTTTGAAGCGATAAGAGAACGAGAAAGCACTTCACCTTGATGAAGAATAAAAAATTCCAATAAAGAAAACTCTTTACTGGTGAGTATAATTTTATCATTTTCACGGGTAACGCGTCGCTTAATCAGGTCAACATGCAAGTTAGCAATGGTAAACTGTGTTTTTTGGATGCTGCTGTTGCCTCTGCGTAATAAAGTTCTTACTCGAGCGAGTAACTCCGAAAAATCAAATGGTTTAACGAGATAATCATCAGCACCTAACTCTAGTCCTTTGACTCGATGCTCAACATTACCTAATGCAGTGAGCATCAGTATTGGTGTATTTTTTCCTGAATTGCGTAAGTTCTTTGCAATTTCCCAGCCGTTAATATCAGGTAACATCACATCAAGAATAATTAAATCATAGTCTTCAGTTGTGGCCATATGCAGGCCAGTAATACCATTTTCGATTGCATCAACAATAAACCCGGACTCACTTAAGCCTTTAGACAAGTATTCTCTCGTTTTATGTTCATCTTCAACAATAAGTAATTTCATCTCAGACCTATCAGCCAGGTAAATAATGCAGCCATTCTAAGCACTACAGCAACGAAATGTAAAATGACAAATTTGTCATTTTCATGTCATCAATCTAACAGGAGGTCTTTTTTACTATAGCTCCAATTTTAATTACTAGAGGCATGGCTATACCATGTATTCCCCAAAAATATTAATAATAGCTTATGCCTTAACTTTGACGGGCTGTGTTTCGCTCGCTCCTGAATATCAACGCCCTAACCTTAATTTACCTCATCAATTCAATAGTCATGTTTCTGATGCAGCAAAGCAGGCTCAAACTGAATTATTGTTCCCTAGTTGGGAACAATTTATTCAAGACCCTCAAATGAAAAACGTGATAGAAATTGCACTAGAGAAAAACAGCGATTTATACCTTGCTGCGTTAGATGTAGAGGAAGCTCGTGTACGTTTTGGGCTCGCGGGGGCAGAAAAATATCCTCAAGTTAATTCATCGATGAGTGGTGATTATAGTCAGTCGTTAGAGAGCGGGTCATCCTTTAATAAGAAATACAGCGTAGGCATTGATATCAGCTATGAGCTGGATTTTTTTGGGCGTATCAAAAATTTATCTGATGCAGACAAAGCAAAGTTTATTGCTTCTCAAGAGATGAGCCGTGCGACACAAATCATCACGATTAAAACAGTAGCAGAAGCGTACTTAGATGTGGTGTATAACCAAAAGCTATTATTAATTGCACAAGAGACGAAACAAAGTTATCTCAATAGTCAATCAATTGTAATGCAAAAAGTGGCGGCAGGAAAAGCCGCGCTATCAGACCTAGAACAAGCTAAAGGGCAAGTACAGTCTATTTCTATTAATATCGAAAAAATTGAAAGTGAAATTGCAAAAAATGAAAATTTACTGAATTTTTTGACAAATGACTATGCAACAAAAATAAACTTAGATCTAGGACGCTACGAGCCAAACTATCCTTTAATTACGACACCTCCAGATATTCCTTCTGAAATATTGCTAAAGCGCCCGGATATTATGGCTGCGGAGCAAAACATTATTTCTGAGAATGCCAACATCGGTGTAGCGAGAGCGGCTTTCTTTCCTTCTATTTCCTTTAATACGGGAGTTGCAAACAGTAATGATTCTTTAACGGGGTTATTTGACTCTTCAAATGGTATTTGGAATTTTATTCCTAAAATTACGTTACCTATCTTTACTGGGGGGACTAATAGCCGAAATTTAGAGTTGGCAAATATTAGAAAAAATAAAGCGATTGCTAATTACGAAAAAAGTATTCAAGTAGCGTTTCGAGAAGTGAAAGATGCCTTAGTGATCAAATTGAGTTTAGAAAAACAACTTATCTCCCAAGAGCAATATGTCAACACGCTGCAAAACGTCTTAACACAGAAACAAGCAAGTTATCGATATGGTGGTTTAAGTTATCTCGATGTTCTCGAAGCGCAGCGTAGCTTATTTACAGAACAGCAAAACTTATTGATGTTGAAAATAGAACAGCAGAAGAATGAAATAAATTTATTCTCTGCATTAGGTGGCGGATTAATCAAATCATGAGGGTAAAAATGAAAAAACTAAATACGGTATTTTTTGTAATTTCAATGGCGATATTAACAGCAACCAGCTATGCAAATACAGCTGAACATAATCACTCTATTTATCCAGAAAAAGCGGCGGAACCAACAATTAACACTGAAGGAAAGCTAATCTCGATTGACAAAGATAATAAAAAATTAACGATAAATCATAAAGAAATAGAAAGCATTGGTTGGCCACCAATGACGATGCGTTTTACATATGAAGATGAAAATATGATCAACGGTTTACAAGAAAATGATGAATTGAAATTTTCATTTGTACAACAAGGTAATCTTTCAATGTTGAAATCCGTCGAAAAAATAAACTAAATAGGTAGAGAGATGTTATGTCATTAGTTAACCTGACCAAATTGCTATTGGTAATTATTTTATCGAGCGTTATTTCAATTTTATTTTACCGTTATTTTTTCGTTGTAGAAAATAATAGCCAATCAGTTGAAAAACAAGAACGCACCGTATTGTATTGGTATGATCCCATGTATCCCAATACCAAGTTTGATCAACCAGGGAAATCCCCTTTTATGGACATGGATCTTGTTCCTAAATATGCGGATGAAAACTTGGCTTCAGCGAATAGCAAAGGGGTAACAATTAACCCAACACAGACACAAAATTTAGGGCTTAAAACGGTGGATGTGAAGTGGGGGAAATTAAACTATGACTTAACATTTCCAGCCGAAATTGCGTTTAATGACCATCAATTTGCTATTGTACAAGCACGCGAAAATGGTTTTGTTGAAAAAGTTTATCCATTCACAGTAGGTGAGAGGATCCAAAAAGGCGTTCCTATTGCTGAGCTAACGATCCCTGCATGGGTTGAAGCACAAAGCGAATATCTTGCGCTTAAGCAAATGAATGCGAGCCAACAAGATCTTAATAGTGTCATTGAGCGTTTACGTTTAAATGGCATGCCAGAAGGCGCACTTTCTCAGTTTATTAAAACAGGAAAAGTGCAAACACGTTTTACTATTCAAGCTCCTATTTCTGGGGTAATTACTGCACTTAATCTACGTTTAGGGATGAACGTATCCAAAGAAGTCGTTATCGCACAAATACAAGGAACAGATCCATTATGGATTAATGCATCTGTTCCTCAATCAGTTGCTGAATTACTTAATCAACAAACACAATTTACAGTTTCTATTCCTGCCTATCCTTCGCAGTTATTTGCTGTAAAAAACTGGTTGATATTACCCAGTGCAGATCAAGCAAGTCGTACAATTAACATTCGTACAGAAATTGCTGATCCTAACCATTTATTAAAACCGGGTATGACAGCATATTTAAATTTAGTTGCAGAAGGTAATGAAAGTTTATTGATCCCTTCACAAGCCATTGTGGACTCAGGGAAAGAACAGCACGTTATTGCTGTTGGTGAGAATGGTGAATTTATTCCCAAAAGGGTGCGAGTGCTGAGCGAATCTCAACAAATGACAGCAATATCTGAAGGCTTACAAGTGGGTGAGCATATAGTGACTCAGGGTATTTTCCTGATTGATTCTGAAGCGAATATTGCCGGGGCATTAGCCAAGATGGAAGCGCTTCCTGAAGCATCAGCGTCATCTAATCATTCATCACATAAATCTCAGGAGTAGAGTATGTTGGAATGGATTATAAGACGCTCGGTTGCTAACCGATTTCTAGTGTTAATGGGAGTCGTGTTTTTAGTCATTGCGGGTATTTGGAGCATTCGCAGTACACCAGTTGATGCATTACCTGACTTATCTGATGTACAAGTGATCATCAAAACCACTTATCCAGGGCAAGCGCCGCAACTGGTCGAAAACCAAGTTACCTACCCGATAACGACGACGATGCTATCTGTGCCGGGAGCAAAAACGGTGCGGGGGTTTTCTGCATTTGGTGACTCATATGTTTATGTTATTTTTGAAGATAATACAGATTTATACTGGGCTCGTTCACGAGTTTTAGAATATTTAAATCAAGTCCAAAACCAATTACCCAAAGGTGCAGCAGCCTCCATTGGCCCTGATGCGACAGGTGTTGGTTGGATTTTTGAATATGCTTTAGTGGATAAAACTGGAAAACATAATCTAGCAGAACTACGTTCATTACAAGATTGGTTTTTGAAATATGAATTGAAGGCTTTGCCTAATGTTTCAGAAGTGGCAACCGTTGGCGGTGTGGTTAAATCTTACCAAATCTTAGTTGACCCACTCAAGCTCAGCCAATTTTCAGTGACATTACCTGAAATAAAACAGGCCGTTGAAATGGCTAACCAAGAAGCTGGTGGTTCATCGATTGAAATTGCTGAAGCTGAATATATGGTTAGAGCAAGTGGTTATCTTCAATCTATTGATGACTTCAATAAAATCTACCTAAAAACGCCAGAAAATGGTGTACCTATTTACTTACAAGATGTTGCTCGAATACAGGAAGGCCCCGAAATGCGTCGTGGGGTTGCTGAGCTAAATGGAGAAGGTGAGGTCGTTGGGGGAATTATTCTGCTTCGCTCTGGTGAAAATGCACGTAATGTGATTCAGGATGTAAAACAGAAACTTGAAGATTTAAGTGCTAGCTTGCCGGAAGGCATCGAAATTATCACGACTTATGATAGAAGCATTCTTATTGATAACGCGATTGATAATTTAAGTTATAAGTTACTAGAAGAATTTATTGTTGTCGCATTAGTGTGTGCCGTTTTTTTATGGCATTTCCGTTCTGCTCTCGTGGCAATTATTTCTTTGCCCCTTGGATTATTTATTGCCTTTATCGTCATGCGCTACCAAGGAATAAATGCAAATATTATGTCGTTAGGGGGCATTGCAATTGCGATCGGAGCAATGGTGGATGCCGCCATTGTTATGATCGAAAATGCACATAAAAAATTAGAAAAATGGCAACATGAAAATGAAGATAAAGTCATTGATAATGCCCAGCGTTGGAAAGTTATTACGGATTCCGCTGTTGAAGTTGGGCCTGCATTATTTATCAGTTTATTAATTATCACATTGTCTTTTATTCCTATCTTTATGTTGGAAGGGCAAGAAGGCCGTTTATTTGGTCCACTTGCATTCACAAAAACCTATGCCATGGCGGGTGCTGCGGCTTTAGCGCTGATTGTTATTCCAATTCTAATGGGATATTGGATCCGCGGTAATATTCCAAATGAAAATAAAAACCCACTGAATCGTTGGTTGATCTCACTCTATAGCCCTATTTTAATTAAGGTATTAGCGTGGCCGAAAACTACCTTATTAATTGGTTTCTTATCTTTATTTACGGTGATATGGCCATTAAAACATTTAGGTGGTGAATTTCTTCCTGCAATTAATGAAGGTGACTTACTTTATATGCCTTCAACATTACCGGGTGTTTCGCCTGCACAAGCGGCATTTTTACTACAAAATACGGATAAATTAATCAAAACTATTCCAGAGGTGGATACGGTATTTGGAAAAGTTGGTAAAGCTGAAACAGCAACGGATTCAGCACCTATGGAAATGATTGAAACAACGATACGTTTGAAGCCGCAAGCACAGTGGCGAGAAGGAATGACACTCGAAAAAATTATTGATGAGCTCGATGAAACGGTGCGTTTGCCAGGGGTTGCAAACTTATGGGTTCCACCTATTCGTAACCGTATTGATATGCTATCTATGGGAGTCAAAAGCCCTATAGGTATTAAAGTATCAGGCAGAGATCTTGAAGAAATCGATGCATTAGCCCAACAAATTGAAAAAGTCACAAAATCGGTACCGGGGGTGGTTTCAGTTTTGGCTGAGAGGTTGGTAGGCGGACGCTATATTGATGTCAAAATTGATAGAGAAAAAGCAGCCCGTTTTGGTATGAGTATTAGCGACGTACAAGTGTATATCTCAATGGCCACTGGTGGGGAAATGATTGGAGAAACAGTTGAAGGGATTGAGCGTTACCCAATTAGCATAAGATATCCTCAAGATTACCGAAATAGTGTATCTGCGATGAAGTTATTACCAATTTTAACGCCAAGCAAACAGCAAATTGTGCTTAGTGATGTTGCTGATGTCTCCGTGAATATGGGCGCTCCCATGTTGAAAACAGAGAACGCCAGACCGACTAGTTGGATTTATATTGATGCACGTGATCGTGATATGGTTTCTGTTATTAAAGATATTGATGCAGCAATAAAAGATAATATTCAAATGAAACCGGGTCTTAGCTATTCCTTTACGGGGCAATTTGAATTACTCGAAAGGGCTAACCAAAAATTAATGTTAATGGTCCCCGCGACTATCATGATTATTTTTGTACTACTTTATTTAGCCTTTAGACGATTTAGTGAAGCTTTACTGATTTTATTAAGTTTACCTTTTGCTTTAGTGGGCGCTATTTGGTTCCTTTATTGGATGAACTTTAATTTATCAGTTGCAACAGGAACTGGATTTATTGCATTGGCAGGTGTCGCGGCTGAATTTGGTGTAGTTATGTTGATTTATTTACGCCATGCAATCGAAGATAAAGAAAAACAGAAAGGAATAAGCAAGCTATCAAACCAAGATTTAGACCGTGCATTATATGAAGGCGCAGTTTTACGTGTTCGCCCTAAAGCCATGACGGTTGCCGTAATTTTAGCTGGTTTATTGCCAATATTACTTGGAACAGGAGTCGGTTCAGAAGTGATGAGCCGTATTGCTGCGCCGATGATTGGTGGAATGATAACTGCACCATTATTATCCCTATTTATCATTCCTGCGGCTTATAAATTAATCTGTCAGTTACGCCATAAAAAATAGACACTTTTTAAGTACTAGTCATTATTATTGATAAGGTAAATAGCAATGAAGAAGATAATTTTAGGTGGAATGTTTTTACTGTCATTTTCTGCATTTTCTCAAAACCAGAGCGTGCAATTGTATAAAGATGCAAACTGTGGTTGCTGCCAATTATGGGGAGAAGGAGTTAAAAAAGCAGGGTATGACGTTGTGGTCAATGAAATCAGTTATGATGAGTTGAACAAACTGAATGATGAGCTGAATGTGCCTTATAACTTACGCAGCTGTCATATCGCTAAATACAAAGGTAAAGTGATTGTTGGCCATGTTCCTGTCAGCAGTCTTGATGCGATTGATGCCTTACCAGCGGATGTGGTAGGGATTTCTGTTCCGGGTATGCCAATTGGTAGCCTAGGGATGGAGCAGCCAGATGGCCGTACTCAGCCTTATTCTGTGGTGCAGTTTAAAGCAAATGGTGAATATCGTTAATTGAGATAAAATTTATTAAGTTGCAGGATATCCTGCAACTTGTGTGTTTTATTCGCCTTCTAATATTAATTCGATGGCTTTGAGCTCTTTTTGCGTAAAATTACGATTTTTTAGTATCCCCATTGCATCATCAATTTGGCTGATACGGCTTGCGCCAATGAGAACGGAAGTGATCCTGTCGTGTCTCAGTAGCCATGCTAATGCCATTTGGTTTAGCTTTTGTCCTCTTTTTGTTGCCAGTTCATTCAGTTGTTTAACCTTTGATAAAATGTTTGACGTGAGTCTTTCTGGGGGCAAAGAAGGATTACCTGCAGCACGTGAATCAGCAGGGATGCCATTAAGGTAGCGATCGGTTAATATCCCACCAGCCAATGGAGAGTATGCGATAGAGCCAACGCCTTCTTCTTCCAGTAAATCGAGTAAATCTTCTTCGGGAGTACGTTCTAGCATGGAATATCTAGGTTGGTGAATCAGGCAAGGGGTTCCTAATTCATTGAGAATATTAATGGCTTCTTTGGCTAAATTGGTTGGGTAATTAGAAATCCCCACATACAGGGCTTTTCCTTGGCGAACAATGAGATCTAGCGCTCCCATGGTTTCTTCTAGTGGGGTATTGGGATCAGGTCGATGATGATAAAATATATCTACATAATCTAATCCCATTCGCTTCAAACTTTGGTTTAGGCTTGCAACTAAGTATTTTTTACTTCCCCAGTCACCATAAGGGCCGTCCCACATAGTGAAACCCGCTTTTGATGAAATAACCATTTCATCGCGATAAGGCAGAAAATCCCGCTGCATAATTTTGCCAAATGTACTTTCGGCAGAGCCTGGTGGTGGCCCATAATTATTAGCAAGATCAAAATGGGTGATCCCAAGGTTAAAAGCATGGCGAAGCATGGCTTGGCAATTATCAAAGGGTTTGTTATCGCCAAAGTTGTGCCATAATCCTAATGAAATCAGTGGCAAGCGTAATCCGCTACGGCCACATAAACGATATTCCATTTCAGTATAGCGCTTTGATGATGCAACATAAGGCATACTTCACCTCCAAAATAGTGGGTAAAACTCAATTTATACTGTCATAAAGCTAAAAAGTAGGCTGAGGAATCAATGCTAATTTGTTCTTGACTAGAAGGTTTATGAGTAAATTGTGATAGAGCCCGAAAAAAGCGTGAAGTATTTTGGCATTCGTGGGTATCGGCTGCGTGCCAATCCCCACGTTTTATATATTAGGCTTGCTCTGAGCGGGTAAATACCAGCTCGTTACCTTTAGATTGGCTTTCATCAAATTGATAGCCTTCTAAATTAAAATCAGCCAGTTGGTCTGTTTTCGTTAATTTATTTTGGATGATAAAGCGGCTCATTAAACCCCGCGCTTTTTTTGCATAAAAACTGATAACTTTATATTTACCATTTTTTTCATCAAGGAAAATAGGCTTGATAATTTGCCCGTCCAGTTTTTTTGTATTCACTGATTTAAAATATTCATCTGAGGCAAGGTTGACTAATATTTGATCTTTTTGCTCCGCTAATGCGTGATTTAATTGCTTGGTAATGATGTCTCCCCAAAACTCATATAAATCTTTTCCACGGGTATTTTTTAATCGAATTCCCATTTCTAAGCGATAAGGTTGCATTAAATCTAGCGGTCTTAAGATACCGTAAAGACCTGATAATATGCGTAAATGAGATTGAGCAAACGCAAAATCGTCTTGAGAAAAGGTTTCTGCTTGCATACCCGTATACACATCCCCTTTGAAGGCAAGGATCGCTTGGCGTGCATTTTCTGGGGTAAAGTCCGCATGCCATTCTGCAAAACGGGCAGCATTGAGCCCCGCAAGCTTGTCACTAATTTTCATTAAACTGGCAATATCTGCAGGGGTTAATTTACGACAGACATTAATTAATTTTTGTGACTCAGTAAGTAATTCAGGCTGAGTAAACTGCTGTGTCGCAAGTGGGCTTTCGTAGTCTAATGTTTTTGCAGGTGAAATTGTAATAAGCATGACTTGACCCTTTATAAAGAATGATACTGCTTACTTTAGCAAAAATTCTTCCTAATTGGCTAATTGATACGATAAGCCAAACCAATATTATTCTTTAATTACAATGATAGCACAATATAACTAGCTAAAAGGATTCAGTTTCTAATTGGCTAGCGAAATCGATTGCCAATCAAATAGTTGCTTTTGACTAGATTTACTTGCTTGCAGCAATATGGATGCATGATATTATCTGTAGACGGTGCGGCGATAGCCACAATTCCTTTATAATACGCAAAGTAATTCAAGTTGCAGTTTGTTAGCCTACACCACAAGAGTCGCAAGAATTGTAGGTAGCTAACCACCGCTACAACTTGGAATATGACGGGTATAACAACGAGATTAAAGAAATGACCGATAAACTAACCTCATTACGTAGTCTGACAACTGTTGTTGCTGATACTGGCGACATCGAAGCGATGAAGCTTTACAAACCACAAGACGCGACCACAAATCCCTCGCTGATCTTAAATGCTGCACAAATTCCTGAGTACCGTAAATTAATTGATGAAGCGGTAGAATGGGCTCGTAAGCAAAGCAATAATCGCGAGCAACAAATTGTTGATGCTTGTGACAAGCTGGCTGTTAATATCGGTCTGGAAATTCTGAAATTAGTTCCGGGTCGTATTTCTACTGAAGTTGATGCGCGCCTGTCTTATGATGAAGAAGCTTGTATTGCTAAAGCGCGTCACTTAATCAAAATGTATAACGATGCAGGTATTAGCAATGACCGTATTCTGATCAAACTGGCTTCAACTTGGCAGGGTATCCGTGCTGCAGAGAAACTGGAAAAAGAAGGCATTAACTGTAACCTGACTTTATTATTCTCTTTTGCTCAAGCTCGTGCTTGTGCGGAAGCGGGTGTATACCTGATTTCTCCATTTGTGGGCCGTATTCTTGACTGGTACAAAGCGAATACAGATAAGAAAGAATTCGCACCACATGAAGACCCAGGTGTGGTTTCTGTTACTGAAATCTACAACTACTACAAAGCTCACGGTTATAAAACTGTGGTTATGGGCGCAAGCTTCCGTAACGTGGGTGAAATCATTGAACTAGCAGGTTGTGACCGTTTAACTATCTCTCCAGGCTTATTAAAAGAGCTGTCTGAATCACAAGGTGAATTAGTACGTAAACTGACTGATACAGGTAAAACTAAAGAGCCAGGCGCTAAGTTGACTGAAGCAGAGTTCTATTGGCAGCACAACCAAGACCCAATGGCGGTTGATAAACTGTCTGACGGTATCCGTAAGTTTGCAGTAGACCAAGAAAAACTGGAAAAAATGATTGCAGATTTACTGTAATTTGTTTCGTTTTTTCTTTCAAACCCAGCCAGTTGGTTGGGTTTTTTTATACCTATTTTTCATTGAGTTAGTTCTCAATTTCAAGATATAAAATCAAGGGCGCTTTATGCAATCGTTCATCATGGTATGATATTGCCCCTGTTTATTATTAAGTGAACAGTTTTTGATTGAATAATTTCTTTGAGGTTTGTATGGATGAATTGCGCATAGGTCTGGTTTCCGTTTCTGATCGTGCTTCGAGTGGTATTTATGAAGACAAAGGCATTCCCGCATTAGAAGAGTGGTTAGCGAAAACGTTGACAACCCCTTTTCGTATCGAAACTCGCCTGATCCCTGATGAGCAAATCATGATAGAGCAAACATTATGTGAGCTGGTGGATGAGTTTGCTTGCCATTTAGTCCTAACCACAGGCGGCACAGGACCTGCTCGCCGTGATGTCACGCCTGATGCAACCCTTGCGATTGCAGACCGTGAAATGCCAGGTTTTGGCGAACAAATGCGCCAAATTAGCCTAAAGTTCGTCCCTACTGCGATACTGTCACGCCAAGTAGGGGTAATACGCAACCAGGCTTTGATTTTAAATTTACCTGGGCAGCCTAAAGCGATCGCGGAAACTCTGGAAGGTTTAAAAGACAAAGAAGGGAATGTGGTAGTTTCTGGTATTTTTGCCAGTGTTCCTTATTGTATTCAATTGCTTGATGGCCCATATGTAGAAACAGACCCTTCGGTTGTGAAGGCATTTAGGCCTAAATCCGCAATTCGTCCTGAATAGTTTGCGATGTAATCAGGTGAGGCTTAGCTCACCTGATTAATAATATTTAATGCATAAAATCACATACGTTAGTTAAATTTAACCACGTTGGCCAATCGGTAATACCGTTTTGCCATATTGCTCATTTAATATTTCTGCGACCGCTAAATAAAATGCGCTAGCGCCACAGATAATTCCTTCAAAACCAGCAAATTTTAGTAATGCTGCATTTCCCGTAATATTGCCAATCGCTAATAAAGCGAATAATACAGTTAAGCTACCAAAGACAAATTGCAAAACAAAATTAGCTTTGAAGGTTCCTAAAAACATGAAAAAGGTAAAAATTCCCCAAATAGCGAGGAAAACACCTAAAAACTCAGGTGAAGTTGCTTCGGCTAATCCCATTGAAGGCAAAAATAATAACCCCACTAATGCAATCCAAAACATACCGTAAGAGGTAAATGCAGTTGCACCGAATGTATTGCCTTTTTTGTATTCAATCAGACCTGCAATAAATTGAGCAATACCACCATAAAAAATGCCCATACTTAAAATAACGGATGAAAGAGGGAAAAAACCTGCATTATGAATATTCAGCAGGATGGTTGTCATACCAAAGCCTAGTAAACCAAGTGGGCCTGGATTTGCAAGAGAGCTAGACTGCATATAACCTCTGGTAAAATATAAAAAATTCAAATAGATAAAAAACAAAAAGGTTTTGCCAAAGTGACAGCGGCGGCGCATCATACGCAGTTTTAATTGTTTAAACCATGATCACAAGACAGGTTTTTTTGCAATAAATGCAAATTTTTTTGATTCTCCCCCTTGATGAATGAATTTGTGACCCCATCTTAAAAGCATCAACTGATATCAATCCAAATTATTGCGTATTGAAAAATAATTTAGGCTCAGAGTGAAAACTCCCTTGAAAATGAAATATTGAGCCTCATATAGATTGATATCGAAATCATAGTGAAAAGAATTCCTTTGGAGGCGTTTTAGATGGGTAAAATCATTGGTATCGACTTGGGTACAACTAACTCATGCGTTGCAATTATGGATGGTACTACAGCTCGTGTTCTGGAGAACAGCGAAGGTGATAGAACTACTCCTTCCATCATTGCGTACACTCAAGATGGTGAAATTTTAGTTGGTCAGCCAGCGAAACGTCAGGCTGTGACTAACCCAGAAAATACTTTATTTGCAATTAAACGTTTGATTGGTCGTCGTTTCCAAGACGAAGAAGTTCAGCGCGACGTTTCTATCATGCCATATAAAATCATTGCGGCTGATAACGGCGATGCTTGGTTAGATGTGAAAGGCCAAAAAATGGCTCCACCACAAGTTTCAGCTGAAGTTCTGAAAAAAATGAAGAAAACAGCAGAAGACTATTTAGGTGAGCCAGTAACAGAAGCAGTTATTACTGTGCCTGCTTACTTTAACGATGCTCAGCGTCAAGCGACTAAAGATGCTGGCCGTATTGCTGGTTTAGAAGTAAAACGTATCATTAACGAACCAACAGCAGCTGCATTAGCATACGGCTTAGACAGAGAAGTTGGTAACCGTACTATCGCGGTTTATGACTTAGGTGGCGGTACATTCGACTTATCAATCATCGAAATCGATGAAGTTGATGGCGAAAAAACGTATGAAGTTCTGGCTACCAATGGTGACACACACTTAGGTGGTGAAGACTTTGATACACGTTTAATCAACTACTTAGTTGAAGAATTTAAGAAAGAACAAGGTGTTGACCTGCGTAACGACCCGTTAGCAATGCAACGTCTGAAAGAAGCTGCAGAAAAAGCGAAAATTGAGCTGTCTTCTGCACAACAAACAGATGTTAACCTGCCGTATATTACAGCAGATGCAACAGGTCCTAAACACATGAATATCAAAGTGACTCGTGCGAAATTAGAGTCACTGGTAGAAGATTTAGTTAAGCGTTCTATGGAGCCAGTTAAAGTTGCTCTGCAAGACGCAGGCTTAAGCGTGAGCGAAATCAACGATGTTATCTTAGTTGGTGGTCAAACACGTATGCCAATGGTTCAAAAAGTTGTTGCTGATTTCTTTGGTAAAGAACCACGTAAAGACGTTAACCCAGATGAAGCAGTTGCAATGGGTGCGGCAGTTCAAGGTGGTGTTTTAGCGGGTGATGTTAAAGACGTTCTGTTACTTGACGTAACTCCTCTGTCTTTAGGTATCGAAACCATGGGTGGCGTGATGACTTCGTTAATTGCGAAGAATACCACTATCCCAACTAAACATAGCCAAGTGTTCTCAACAGCTGAAGATAACCAAGCAGCGGTAACTATTCATGTTCTGCAAGGTGAGCGTAAACGCGCAAGTGACAACAAATCACTGGGGCAGTTTAACTTAGATGGTATTCAACCTGCACCACGTGGTATGCCACAAATCGAAGTGACTTTTGATATCGATGCGGATGGTATCTTGCATGTTTCTGCTAAAGATAAAAATAGTGGACGTGAGCAAAACATCACCATTAAGGCTTCTTCAGGTCTGAATGATGAGGAAATCGAAAAAATGGTACGTGATGCAGAAGCAAACGCTGAAGCTGACCGTAAATTTGAAGAGCTAGTTCAGGTTCGTAACCAAGCTGACCAATTAGTTCACGGTACTCGTAAACAAATCGAAGAAGCCGGTGATAAATTACCAGCTGAAGATAAAGCGAATATCGAAAAAGCAACTTCTGAATTAGAAGCTGCAGCAAAAGGTGAAGACAAAGCGGATATTGAAGCGAAAATCCAAGCTTTAGTCACGGCATCTGCAAAACTTCTGGAAATCGCACAGCAACAAGCTCAAGCGGGCGGTGCAGCTGGCGCAGGCGCAGAAGCGAAAAAAGATGATGATGTTGTTGATGCTGAATTCGAAGAAGTTAACGACAAAGACAAAAAATAATGCCCTTAGCGGGCGCAGTAGCTATAGCAAATGATAGTTAATGGTTACTGATACCGGATACGGGCGTCGAGGCAACTCTACGCCCGTTCCGCATGTTAAGGGTAAAATTAAATGGCAAAAAGAGATTTTTATGAGGTATTAGGCCTCGAAAGAAATGCATCGGATAAAGATATTAAGCGTGCTTATAAGCGCTTAGCGATGAAGCATCACCCTGACCGTAATCAGGGTGATAAAGATTCAGAAGATAAATTTAAAGAGATCAAAGAAGCTTACGAAGTTCTTTCTGACGAGCAAAAACGTGCGGCTTATGACCAGTATGGTCATGCTGCGTTTGAGCAAGGTGGAATGGGCGGAGGCGGTGGCTTCGGTGGTGCGGACTTTAGTGATATCTTTGGTGACGTCTTCGGTGATATTTTTGGAGGCGGCCGCAGACAGCAGCGCCCAAGCCGTGGTTCTGATCTACAGTACAACATGGAACTGACTCTCGAAGAGGCTGTCCGTGGAGTGACCAAAGAAATCCGTATTCCAACCTTGGAAACCTGTGACGTTTGTCATGGTAATGGTGCGAAACCAGGAACTAGTGCGGATACGTGCTCAACCTGTCACGGTATGGGCCAAGTCCATATGCGCCAAGGCTTTTTCTCTGTACAACAGCCTTGTCCAACGTGTCATGGTCGCGGTAAAGTTATCAAAGATCCATGCAACAAATGTCATGGCCATGGCCGTGTTGAAAGATATAAAACACTGTCAGTTAAAATTCCAGCAGGTGTAGATACAGGTGACCGTGTTCGCTTGTCAGGAGAAGGTGAGGCCGGAGAAAACGGGGCACCAGCAGGAGATTTATTCGTTCAGGTTCATGTATTGCCTCATAATATTTTTGAGCGTGATGGTAATAACCTGCACTGTGAGGTTCCAATTAACTTTGCTGATGCAGCACTGGGGGGCGAAATTGAAGTACCAACCCTTGATGGCCGTGTAAAACTGAAAATCCCAGCAGAAACCCAAACCGGTAAAATTTTCCGTATGAAAGGAAAAGGTGTGAAATCGGTACGTGGTGGTCTGCAAGGTGATTTAATGTGCCACATTGTTGTTGAAACCCCCGTTAAACTCAATGAGAAACAAAAAGAGTTGCTCAAAGAGTTTGGTGAATCACTAGGTGGAAAGAGTGGTGAGAAGAACAGCCCGCGCTCTAAAAGCTTTTTAGATGGCGTTAAGAAATTCTTTGATGATTTAACTAATAAATAATTAGTTAATAATTGGAAAAGTTAGAATGGCTGACTGAGCATATTGCCAAGTCAGCCATTTTTTTATCTTATTTTACGACTTCACCACTAGCAACCACAGTTTCGCGGACTTTACTGGCAAAATCTTGAGCTTCTTTGATAATTGTATTTTCATCAGCAGTCAGTATTTTACGGTCTTGCATTAATACTTTGCCATCAACAATAGTATGGCGAACATTGGCTCCATTTGCGCCATAGACTAATGCGGCATAGGGGCTATACATAGGAACCATATTTGGTGATTTGGTATCAATAACAATGATATCAGCTAATTTCCCTGCTTCGAGAGAGCCGAGTTTGTCTTCCATATGTAATACCTGCGCAGAGCCCATGGTCGCCATCTCAACAACAGTGATTGGTGGCATCGCTGCTCTATCTTTATTGGCTAGTTTGTGAATTTTACCGACTAAATTTAGCTCATTTAACGTCGTTAGCGTATTACTCGACATTGGTCCATCCGTTCCCAAACCAACGCGGATCCCTTTTTCCAGCATGGTTGTCACAGGGGCAACACCTTTAGCAGACTTAGTATTCGCACTGATATTATGCGCAACGCCGACATCATACTGCTTGAGTAGATCCATATCCTTTTCATCAACCATAATGGCGTGTGCTGCAATAACTTTATTATTCAGTGCACCAATGTCAGCCATATATTGTACAGGGCTTTTCCCTCCTGTACGTTTGGCTATCTCTTCTTGTTCACGGTCAGTTTCCGCCAGATGGATCATTACTGGAACATTAAGTTCTTGAGATAATTTTGCTATTTTCTGTAAATGCTCTGTTGTATTGGTATAAGGCGCATGAGGCGCAAAAGCAGGGGTGATACGTGGGTGATCTTTGTATTGATTGATAAAGTTGACTGCATAATCGATACCTTCATCTGCATTTTTTGCATCAGCGACGGGAAATTGAATCACTGATTCCCCAAGAATCGCTCTTAGTCCAATTTTATCAACGGTTTTAGCCACTTCATCTTCAAAGTAATACATATCAACGTAAGTTGTGACTCCACCTTTAATCATTTCAATATTCGCAAGGTTGGCCCCAACTCGTACCATTTCACGGGAAACCATTTTATTTTCTAATGGGAAAATATAACGGTGTAAACGGTCTGGCACATCATCAGCTAAGGAACGAAACACGGTCATAGATGCATGTGTGTGAGTGTTAATTAGCCCTGGCATGACAATATCGCCATTAACATTCAGGACATTAGGTGCTTGATAATTTTGAGCAAGTTCAGGGCCACCAACCGCAATAATTTTATTGCCTTTGATGACAACCGTGCCATGGTCAATAACCTGTTTTTTAGCATCCATTGTTAAGATGGTTCCATCTACGATTATGGTGTCCGCGGGGATAGCTGAAAAACTAGGAAAAGAAGCACTAATAATGGAAATAGCCAGTAAAGATTTTAAAAGCGACATTTTGGCCTCATATCTGGTGAGAAAATATAACAATTATGGGTAAATAAAAAGCAATAATACGATTTTGAATAAAGCTAAATTAGTTGCTTGATAACCAAACATTCAAATAATAACAATTTTATTAATGACTTAATTTTGCTAATAAAACACCAAAAACAATAACAACACAGGCAATGACTCGCATGACGTTGAATTTTTCTTTAAGAAAAGCAATGGATAAAAACATGGCAAAGAGTACGCTAGTTTCTCTAACTGCGGCGACCATGACAATCGGTGCTTGGCTCATCGCCCATATGGCAATGCCATAGCTAATGAGTTGCATTAACCCACCTAGCAACCCTGAACGCCAGTATTGTTGAATTCCAACAAGTAGGGTACCACGATATTTGATAAGGCCAGGTACAGCTAACACAATTCCATTTAAAAGAAACAGCCAAAGCGTGTACACGACAGGGTCTTCACTTGCTCTGGCGCCATAGCCATCGGATAGGGTATAGCAAGCCGTAAAGAAGGCGGTTGATAAGGCAAAAACTAGTGCTTTTCCCTTAATATTCAATGTGAATTTTTTACCTGCAAAAGCAATGAGCACTACGCCACTAATAATGCACAAAACACCAATAAGACCCATTAGTGGAATTAGCTCATTAAATAGCAAAGCACCTAGTACTGCTGTCATTAATGGCGCAGAACCACGTGATATTGGGTAAATTTGGCTTAAATCGCCATGTGTATAAGCCTGACTTAAAAAATAGGTATAGCCAATATGAAACAGTACCGATAACGCTAACCAATGGATAGCTTCTGGTGATGGTAGGCCTAACCAAAGTATTGCTGGTATCGCTAAGGCACCAGAAAAAACAGAAATCATGACTAGGCCGAAAAAACGGTCATTACCAAATTTAACTATAGCGTTCCAGCTTGCATGGCAAAAAGCTGCAAACAGCACAGAAAGTAATACGTAAGTTGTCATCGTTAAATTGTAATCATTAGTATTTTATTAGCAATCTAAACACATTGTTTTGCGAAACGTTTGGCAAATATTTTGTAAATAGTCTTCCATATTTATCGTTTTTACAAAAGGTATCGAAAAAAGAAACAGGCAAGTTTTTCTTGTGTAAATAAAAGGGATAAATTTTGATGTACTAGAAAAGTTGAATTTATAAAGTCTGTTTATCACAAAATTTATTATTTGTTTTTATAAAAGTTGTCTATAGTAAAATTAACGTTTTTTTCTCATTTGCCGTGATCTCTAACCCAAATAAATCGGTAATTCCGAGTGTTAAGCGATAAATAAACGATTTTTTACGAATTAATAATTAGCATAGTATTAACATTCAAAAAAACATTGGGGTTAACTATATGACAGCAATTATTCGTAAATTTTTAAGGTTAGAAGCAGCAGGGGGCTTACTTCTGATTATTGCTGCCATAGTCGCTTTAATAATGGCTAACTCACCATTACAAGGGGCTTATCAGCAATTTTTAGATATTCCTGTATCCATTAAAATATCAGAGTTTGGTTTAGATAAACCGCTGATATTATGGATTAATGACTTTCTAATGGCGATTTTCTTTTTGGTGGTCGGCCTTGAAGTAAAGCGCGAATTATTAGAAGGATCCCTTGCAGGACGTGATAAAGCGATATTTCCAGCAATCGCAGCCTTAGGAGGGATGATTGCTCCAGCATTAATTTACCTATTATTTAATGGTGGAGATGCAGTTACCCAGCAAGGTTGGGCAATACCTGCCGCTACAGACATTGCTTTCGCGCTAGGTGTGATGGCCTTATTAGGTAAGCGAGTACCAACAGAACTTAAGGTGTTCTTATTAGCATTAGCTATTATTGATGACCTTGGTGTTATTGTGATTATTGCCTTTTTCTATACAAGTTCTGTTTCCTTGGTTGCATTGGGGCTGTCAGCACTGTGTATTGCCATTCTCTGTATGATGAATTGGCGTAGAGTAGAGAATACAGCGGCTTACTTAGTTATTGGGTTAATATTATGGGTGTGCATTTTGAAATCTGGAGTGCATGCCACATTAGCAGGGGTCATTGTTGGCTTCTTGATCCCTTTACATGGAACTAACCAGACCAAGCCTTCAGAAGAATTGGAACACGTTTTACATCCATGGGTTGTTTACTTAATTCTACCTATTTTTGCGTTTGCTAATTCGGGTGTGCAACTTCAAGGTGTGACTTTTGAAGGTTTGTTGAGCCCACTGCCATTAGGAGTCGCTGCGGGGCTAATTTTGGGTAAGCCAATTGGGATTTTTCTGTTTAGTTGGATTTCGGTAAAACTTGGGTTTGCAAAATTGCCAGAGTCGATTAACTTAAAACAAGTTTTTGCCGTTTCTGTACTGTGTGGGATCGGTTTTACTATGTCTATTTTTATAACCGGCCTCGCATTTGATGGGTTGGATGAGGTGTATAGTACCTATTCACGCCTAGGAATCTTGATTGGTTCTACGTTAGCTGCATTTTTAGGTTACTTTATGTTAAGAGTAGTGTTACCGAAACAAAAAGAACTAACCTAGTACAAGCTTATTGTGTAATTTTGCAAATTATTAGTAAGAATTTCCGAACTAATAATCTATGATATACCGTAGTGTGTTTTTTAATACACTACGGTATTCATTTTAAAGGCTCTGAAAAGTATGAGCTGCGGGTAAATGTGTATGGTCAATAGCGGTTACATAGCTAGTGACGGTACCGAAGGAATCGATATGCGGGTTTCACATCTTAATTTTAACCATCTTTACTACTTCTGGCATGTATGTAAAGAAGGCTCTGTCGTCGGAGCAGCAGAAGCGCTTTACCTGACTCCTCAGACAATTACAGGGCAAATAAAAGCATTGGAAGAGCGATTAGGTGGAAAGTTATTCAAAAGGCAGGGGCGAGGTTTGGTGCCATCTGAGCTTGGGCAATTAATTTTTCGCTATGCAGATAAAATGTTCATGCTTAGCCAAGAAATGCTAGATATCGTCAATTACAGCCGTGAATCTAATTTATTGTTTGATGTTGGGGTCGCAGACACGCTCTCAAAACAGCTAGTTAGTAAAATATTAGAGACTACGGTTGTTGAGCATGAACAAATTCATTTACGTTGTTTTGAATCAACGCATGAATTGCTATTAGAACAGCTTAGCCAACATAAATTAGATATGATTTTGTCTGACTGCCCTGTGGACTCATCACAGCAAGAAGGTTTGTTCTCGGTGAAGTTGGGCGAGTGTAATATGAGTTTCTTTTGTCGTCAGCCGATCCCTAAAAAGCCATTTCCTGAATGTTTAGAGGAACGTCGCTTATTGATTCCAGGGCGGCGATATTTGTTAGGTAGGCATATCTTAGCTTGGATACGAAATAAAAACCTGCAAGTAGAAGTGTTAGGTGAGTTTGATGATGCAGCGCTTATGAAAGCATTTGGCATGCATTATAACGCGATTTTTGTTGCTCCATCGCAGTATACACCTGACCTTTTAGGTGGCGAAGATATTGTAGAGTTAGGCCGTTTAGAAAGCGTAAAAGAAGAGTACTACGTTATTTTTGCAGAAAGAATGATCCAGCACCCAGCCGTGCAGCGAGTGTGTAATAAAGATTTCTCAGATTTATTTTCAGTTCCGCTTGATAGCTTAGATAAAAAATAGTAACAAATAAAAAACCGGCATAAGCCGGTTTTTTTAAGCTAATCAAGAAGCAAAATTACATTGCTTTGATTTGAGCAACTAAGTTAGCTTTATGACGTGCTGCTTTATTTTTGTGGATCAGGCCTTTAGTAGCATGGCGATCAACAATAGGTTGCATGTCATTGAATGCTTTCTGAGCAGCTTCTTTATCGCCTGCAGCGATAGCAAGGTAAACTTTCTTGATAAAAGTACGTACCATAGAGCGACGGCTAGCGTTATGCTGGCGACGTTTCTCTGACTGAACGGCACGTTTCTTAGCTGATTTGATATTAGCCAAGGTCCAACTCCCAAATGTATTCTATTGAGGACAATTCAAAGGTCGAGGAATATGCCCTTTCGCCCTTCATTTGTCAATGGATTTGTGCAAATAAACATCGTGTACTTCGATGCTCATGCGTTGTGAATGGTGCAAGATTCTATCAGCAAATATAAGAAGAATACAGATCTTAGCGTGAAAAAATGCATAATTGATGGCAGAAATTTAAAAAGAACTAAGGGTAAAAATACTTTTTAGTCTGTCAATCAGTGGGTAGTATGAAAATTAAACATGTTGTGGTTGCTTTTTGTTCTTTTTAATCGTTTGGTTATAACCATTGAAGTGTAAAACATAAAAATATAATATTTTTAGAGACCTTGGAACAAATTTGTTGTATTGATAATCCATTGGTTACCCCAAAGTTTTTGATATTCGAATCCAATAGCTCTGCTTGGGAGCGTAATAACCCACTAATTGCATAAAAATAGTGCGGAAAAAATCGTGTAGAGATCAAAAAAATAGGGTTTAATGAAACCTTTTGCGAACTAAGGTTAACCTTATGCGTCGTACAAGGTATAATCCTGCAATTTCCTCGGTATTGAGCCTGTTATGGAGCTAATTCGCGGTATACAGAATATCCGGGCGTGCCACCATGGTTGCGTGCTGACTATCGGTAATTTTGATGGTGTTCATCGTGGGCATCAGGTTTTACTTCAAAATTTGAAACTTAAGGGTGCGCAGTTAGGGTTGCCAACTGTCGTGATGATATTTGAGCCACAGCCCCTTGAATTTTTTATTGGTGACAAAGCGCCAGCGCGTTTGACGCGTTTGCGAGACAAAGTTAAATACCTTGCAGATAGTGGTATTGATTACCTCTTATGTGTTGAATTTAACCAGCACTTTGCGTCATTAACACCTGCTGAGTTTGTTTCTGACTTACTTGTCAGTAAGCTTGGTGTAAAGTACCTCGCTATAGGTGATGATTTCCGCTTTGGGAAAAATCGCATGGGGGACTTTGCTTTTTTACAACAAGCGGGTAGTGAATTTGGTTTTGAAGTTGCAGATACAGAAAGCTTTTGTGATTCAGGGCTCCGTATCAGCAGTACAGCGATACGAAAAGCTATTCAAGAAAATAATCTCGAATTAGCAGAAAGCCTGTTAGGGCACTCTTATCGTATTAGCGGGCGAGTGGTTCATGGTAACCAACTTGGTAGAACAATAGGTTTTCCAACGGCAAACCTACCGTTAAAACGTTTAGTCACACCAGTAACTGGTGTATATGCTGTAGAAGTTTACGGTTTAGGTGATAAGCCTTTACCGGGTGTGGCAAATATTGGCACACGTCCGACTGTATCTGGAAAAGGAACACAGTTAGAAGTTCATCTGATTGATGCAAATATGGATTTATATGGGCGTCATATCGATGTAGTGTTACGTAAGAAATTACGTGATGAGCAGCGGTTTGCTTCGTTGGAAGCGCTTAAGGAGCAAATTGCTAATGATGTAATTGCAGCGAGAGAGTATCTTACTGCAATAGGAATCAGATAATTTAGCGGAAAATTGGAACTGAGAATCGATGAGTGACTATAAAAATACCCTGAATCTACCGGAAACAGGGTTCCCAATGCGTGGCGATCTCGCTAAACGCGAACCACAGATGTTAGAGCGCTGGTACAAAGAAGGTTTGTATCAGGCAATCCGTAAAGCAAAATCGGGCAAGAAAACCTTTATTCTGCACGATGGTCCTCCGTATGCTAACGGCAGTATTCATATTGGTCACTCAGTTAACAAAATTCTCAAAGATATTATTATTAAGTCCAAAGGGTTGGCGGGCTATGATTCTCCATACATCCCAGGTTGGGACTGCCATGGATTACCGATTGAACATAAAGTTGAACAAATCGTCGGTAAGCCAGGGGAAAAAGTTTCCGCTGCTGAATTTCGTGCACAATGCCGTCAATACGCTAAAGAGCAAATTGAAGGCCAAAAAGCTGATTTCATGCGTCTTGGTGTTTTAGGTGAGTGGGATAAACCTTATCTAACAATGGATTTTAAAACCGAAGCTCATATTATCCGAGCATTGGCTAAAACCATTGCAAATGGCCATTTAGTGAAGGGGGCAAAACCTGTTCACTGGTGTACTGCTTGCGGTTCTTCATTAGCGGAAGCTGAAGTTGAATATTATGATAAAACCTCGCCATCTATCTACGTTCGCTTCCCAGCCGTAGATGGCAAAGCGGTGTGCGAAAAATTTGGCATTGTTAGCGAAAAAACACCTTCGTTAGTCATCTGGACAACAACGCC
Organism: Providencia sp. CIM-Carb-044; assembly: GCF_033901115.1. NCBI lineage: Bacteria > Pseudomonadati > Pseudomonadota > Gammaproteobacteria > Enterobacterales > Morganellaceae > Providencia > Providencia sp. CIM-Carb-044. The sequence continues at coordinate 282,978 of NZ_JAXADV010000004.1, read as the reverse complement.
TTGGACTTTGCCAGCTAACCGTGCGATTTCTTTAAACCCTGAGTTTAAATATGATTTAATCGAAGCAAATGGTGAGTTACTCATTTTAGCTGCTGACCTTGTCGAAGAGGTAATGAAAACGATAGGGGTTGAAGCGTGGGCAGTTCTAGGGGAGTGTGAGGGTTCTGCACTTGAACTTTTACGTTTCAATCATCCATTTATGGGCTTTGATGTGCCTGCAATTTTGGGTGACCATGTGACATTAGACGCGGGTACTGGTGCTGTTCATACTGCACCAGGCCACGGTCCCGAAGACTATGTGGTTGGTCAGAAATATGGCTTAGAAACAGCGAACCCTGTAGGGCCAGATGGTTGCTTCTTACCAAATACTTACCCAACATTAGATGGCGTGTTTATTTTTAAAGCTAATGACCTTATCGTTGAATTATTGAACGAAAAAGGCGCATTACTATACAAACAAGCGATTCAACACAGCTATCCATGCTGCTGGCGCCATAAGACTCCAGTTATCTTCCGTGCTACGCCACAGTGGTTTATCGGTATGGATAAAAACGGTTTACGTGAACAATCGCTGAAAGAAATTGATATTGTTCAATGGATCCCGGGTTGGGGGCGCGCACGTATTGAATCAATGGTTGAAAACCGCCCAGACTGGTGTATTTCTCGTCAACGTACTTGGGGTACCCCAATGTCGTTGTTTGTTCATAAAGACACTGAAGAGTTACACCCTCGTACATTAGAATTAATGGAAGAAGTGGCTAAGCGTGTTGAAGTGGATGGCATCCAAGCATGGTGGGATCTTGACCCAGCAGAGCTGTTGGGTGATGAAGCCGAAACATATCGTAAAGTACCTGATACCTTAGACGTATGGTTTGACTCAGGTTCAACGCACTTTGCGGTTGTGGACGCACGTCCTGAATTCCATGGTAATTCAGCGGATATGTACCTTGAAGGGTCAGATCAACACCGCGGCTGGTTTATGTCATCATTGATGTTATCAACTGCAATGAAAGGCAAAGCACCTTATCGCCAAGTATTGACACATGGCTTCACTGTTGATGGCCAAGGCCGCAAAATGTCTAAATCTTTAGGCAACACAGTGAGCCCTCAAGATGTCATGAATAAACTGGGTGCAGATATCTTACGTTTATGGGTTGCATCAACGGATTACACTGGCGAAATCGCGGTTTCAGATGAAATTTTAAAACGCGCGGCTGACTCATACCGCCGTATTCGTAATACTGCACGTTTCTTACTGGCTAACTTAAATGGTTTTAATCCTGAAACCGACATGGTGAAACCAGAAGATATGGTGGTTTTAGACCGCTGGGCGGTGAGCCGTGCTTTAGAAGCTCAGCAAGAGATAGCCAAAGCTTATGATGAGTACGATTTCTTATCTGTTATCCAAAGATTAATGCATTTCTGCTCCATTGAAATGGGGTCATTCTATCTGGATATCATCAAAGACCGTCAATACACCGCGAAAAGTGATAGCTTAGCGCGCCGTAGCTGCCAGACTGCGTTATTCCACATTGTTGAAGCATTAGTGCGTTGGATGGCTCCGGTTCTGTCGTTTACTTCTGATGAAATTTGGAATGAGTTACCAGGAAAACGCGCTCAATTTGTTCTTACCGAAGAGTGGTATGACGGCTTATTTGGTTTAGATGAATCAAATGAAATGAACAACAGCTTCTGGGCTGAGTTGTTAGCGGTTCGTGGTGAAGTGAATAAGGTGTTAGAACAAGCGCGTACTGATAAGCTTATCGGGGGCTCATTAGAAGCCGCTGTGACTTTGTATGCCGATAAAGCTCTGGCTGAAAAACTACAAAGCCTTGGTGATGAATTACGCTTTGTTTTACTGACATCACAAGCCCATGTCGCTGATATTGCAACGGCTCCAGCAGATGCGCAAGAAAGCGAATTGAAAGGCCTAAAAATTGCTTTCAGTAAAGCGGCGGGTGAAAAATGCCCTCGTTGCTGGCATTATGCAAGTGATATCGGTTCTTCGAGCGAGCAATCAGAAATTTGTGGTCGCTGTGTCACTAACGTAGCCGGTAACGGCGAAACGCGTAAGTTTGCTTAATGAAGACGCCAATTTGTTCTACCGGTTTGCGTTGGTTATGGTTGACCATTGTGATCATCGTTGCGGATTTAGGCATTAAGCAATTAGTGCTTAGTGATCTAAATCTGTACGAGCCACACCCGATAATGCCATTTTTCAACATAATGTACGCACAAAATTTCGGAGCGGCATTTAGTTTCTTGGCTGATGAAGGTGGTTGGCAACGTTGGTTCTTTGCAGGTATTGCAATTGGGATATCTGTAATCTTGATGGTTATGATGTATCGCCAAAGTGCACAAAAACGCCTATCAAATATTGCTTATGCATTGATTATTGGCGGTGCTATCGGTAATTTAAGTGACCGTTTAGTCCATGGCTTCGTTATCGATTACCTTGATTTTTACGTTGGTAATTGGCATTGGCCGACATTTAACCTAGCGGATATGGCGATATGTATTGGTGCGGCACTTGTCATTTTTGAAGGTTTTTTACCTGATAAATCAAAGCAAGAAAAAGCCAAATAAGATGGCAGCGTACTAGGTTAGAATGTAATAACTCACAGCCCAGATTTTCTGGGCTGAATTTTATGATAAATAGGTTTGGTTTATGTCTACTCAAATACAGGCACAGAGCTCTGTTTTACTGCATTTCACATTGAAATTGGAAGATGGCTCTACGGCTGACTCCTCGCACGCACAAGGAAAGCCTGCGTTATTTGTTTTAGGGAATGACTCCTTATCGCCAGAACTTGAAGCCCAACTGATTGGCCTTAATGAAGGTGAAAAGAAAAGTTTTTCACTGCCCGGAGATACTGTTTTCGGGAAACATAACCCTGACTTAGTTCAATATTTTTCATTGCGTGATTTTATAGAAACAGGCATTCCTGAAATTGGTACGATAATGCTATTTACGGCGATGAATGGCAGTGAAATGCCAGGTGTAGTAAAATCAATTGAAGGTGAGTCGATTACTATTGATTTTAATCACCCTCTCGCAGAGCAGCAGATTAGTTTTGATATCGAAGTGCTTGAAGTAGACCCGCAATTGGAGAATCACAATGCAAATATTAATGGCTAACCCTCGTGGGTTTTGTGCAGGCGTAGACCGCGCAATTAGCATCGTAGAAAGGGCGTTAGAAATATATGGTGCTCCGATTTACGTTCGTCACGAAGTGGTTCATAACCGTTATGTTGTTGATGATTTACGTCAACGTGGTGCTATCTTTATTGAGGAAATCTCAGAAGTACCAGATGGGTCTATTTTGATTTTTTCTGCGCATGGCGTTTCCCAAGCTATTCGTCAAGAAGCTCGCTCTCGCGATCTCACCATGTTATTTGATGCGACTTGTCCTTTGGTTACGAAAGTTCATATGGAAGTTGCACGAGCTAGCCGTAAAGGCAAAGAGGCTATTTTAATTGGCCACGCTGGGCACCCAGAAGTCGAAGGTACGATGGGGCAATATAGCAACCCTGAAGGTGGGATGTATCTTGTTGAAAGCCCAGAAGATGTTTGGAAACTGAAAGTGAAAGATGAAAATAATCTCTCTTTCATGACACAAACAACGCTTTCTGTTGATGATACTTCTGATGTCATTGATGCGCTGACATCTCGCTTTCCAAGTATCGTTGGACCCCGTAAAGACGATATTTGTTATGCAACGACTAACCGCCAAGAAGCAGCGAGAGAGCTTGCAGAACGCGCTGACGTTGTTTTAGTCGTCGGTTCTAAAAACTCATCAAACTCAAATCGTCTTGCAGAGTTAGCTTCGCGTATGCAAAAACCTGCCTATTTAATTGATGGTGCGGAAGATATTAAAACGGAATGGTTAGCGGATAAAAATATTATCGGCTTAACCGCAGGGGCATCTGCTCCAGATATTCTAGTTAGGCAAGTTATTGATAGACTTAAAGAATTAGGGGCTGACTCTGTTGTTGAATTGCAAGGGCGTGAAGAAAATATCGTCTTTGAGGTCCCTAAAGAATTAAGAGTTGAGGTTAAAGAGATTAATTAATCATTTGATTTCAATTATAGGAACAGCCGCTTTATGATCCCGATTTCGCGGCTGTTTTAACCTTTCCATTCAAATAGTTCCTTTCGAATATCCTCTGAATTAAAACTTTTACTGATAATCCTTTCTCTCTCTACGCTTTTGTTAATAACGATACATTTTTGCTAGCGGAATATGGTCAGGATAGTTAATCTGTATCACAATCATTTCTAAACTATGGGTAAAAATAGTTTTTTTATCCTAAACAACAGTTCAAATTTATCGATTTGCATTAATTAAAAAAAGGATAAGCCATGGCAAATTCAATGGTACGAGTCGCAATAGTTGGTGCCGGTGGGCGTATGGGGCGCCAGCTAATTCAAGCCGCGCAACAACAAGATGGAATTCAATTAGGTGCCGCGATTGAGCGCGAGGGCTCATCACTTATCGGGACTGATGCAGGGGAGCTCGCAGGTATCGGTAAGCTAGGTATTGCCATTGTTGATTCACTTAATCAGGTTGTTAATGATTTTGATGTTGTCATTGATTTCACGCGCCCTGAAGGGACTTTACACTATCTTGCATTTTGTAAAGCAAACCAAAAAGCCATGGTAATTGGAACGACAGGGTTTGATGAGCAAGGTAAGCAAGCCATTGCCGAAGCGGCGAAATCTATTCCTATTGTCTTTGCGGCAAATTTCAGTGTTGGTGTCAATGTGGTGCTGAAATTACTGGAAAAAGCAGCAAAAGTGATGGGAAATTACACTGATATTGAAATTGTTGAAGCACATCACCGCCATAAAGTGGATGCGCCATCAGGTACGGCTTTGGCTATGGGAGAGTCTATTGCTAGTGCACTTGGGAAAGACTTAAAAGAGTGTGCGGTATATACCCGTGAAGGTTACACCGGGGAACGAGAACCTGGAACTATTGGCTTTGCAACTATCCGTGCTGGGGATATTGTGGGTGAACATACCGCAATGTTTGCAGATATTGGGGAGCGAGTTGAAATTAGCCATAAAGCCTCTAGCCGTATGACCTTTGCAAATGGCGCAATAAAAGCTTCAGGGTGGGTTTGTGCTAAAAATAATGGGTTATATGATATGAAAGATGTGCTTAGTTTGGATGATTTGTAGTTTTTTATTTTTTATTTTGTCTTTTAAATTATGGCCTTGTAATCTATATTTATTATTATAATATCGATTTGAATTATTTTTATTCAAATCGATATTAATTGGTGTTTTCATGGTTTTTATCTTCAATTTTGCTCGTTAATTATCCTTTCTTCCTTCTTTTAGCTGGGTTATTATCAATAAACTAGTTATCTTGCTTTGCAACCGTTTACTTATTCATATTTACTGCTATTTATACTACTCATCCAACTAAAAGTGAGGTAGTTAAGTAAAAAAGTAAGATAAAAGTGAAAAAAATGCATTTTTTTCTAGACAAGACCCTATCTCATCATTAGAATGCGCGCAATTTGCCAAAAATTTGCTTAAAAACTCATTTTGGCATTGATTTAGATCGCAAAATCTGAATTAATATGCAAAAAACGTGATTTATTATTCTCCGGAGGGTGTTTTGATTAAGTCAGCTATATTGGTTCTGGAAGACGGAACCCAATTCCACGGGCGTGCTATCGGTGCAGAAGGCGCTGCAGTTGGAGAAGTCGTTTTCAACACGTCGATGACCGGATATCAAGAAATAATTACAGACCCTTCCTATTCCCGCCAAATTGTTACTCTCACTTATCCCCATATTGGTAATGTCGGCACTAATGCTGATGACGAAGAATCCCCAAATGTTCATGCACAAGGCTTAATCATTCGTGACTTACCATTGGTTTACAGTAACTTCCGCGGGCAAGAAGGGTTATCCGAATATCTAAAACGCCATAATGTCGTGGCGATTGCGGATATCGATACACGTAAATTGACACGTTTACTGAGAGAAAAAGGCGCTCAAAACGGTTGTATCATTGCGGGTGATAACCCTGATGTTGCACTCGCATTGGAAAAAGCGCGTAGTTTTTCAGGTTTGAATGGGTTGGACTTGGCAAAAGAAGTCTGCACTAAAGAGATTTATAACTGGTCCCAAGGTTCATGGACGCTGGAAAATGGCCAGCAAGGCGCGAAAACTGCGGAAGAACTCCCTCTACATGTTGTTGCTTATGACTTCGGTGCAAAGCGTAATATCTTACGTATGTTAGTTGACCGTGGTTGCCGTTTAACGGTGGTGCCAGCAACTACACCAGCAGAAACCGTATTGGCGATGAACCCCGATGGTATTTTCTTATCGAATGGCCCTGGTGACCCGGCTCCTTGTGATTATGCAATCAAGGCAATTGAAACATTCTTAACCACAGAAATCCCAGTATTTGGTATTTGTTTAGGGCACCAATTACTCGCTTTGGCCAGCGGTGCTAATACCATGAAAATGAAGTTTGGCCATCATGGTGCTAACCATCCAGTTAAAGATTTAGACAAAGATGTGGTGATGATCACGGCGCAAAACCATGGTTTTGCGGTTGATGAATCGACACTTCCCGACACACTGCGCGTGACTCACAAGTCACTGTTTGATGGAACATTGCAAGGTATTCACCGTACGGATAAACCAGCATTTAGTTTTCAAGGCCATCCAGAAGCAAGCTCAGGGCCACATGATGCGGCAAATTTGTTCGACCATTTCATTGAATTAATTAATGAATACCGTCAAAACACACCTCGTCAAAACGCACAATAATCGGGAGCAAAAAAATGGCAAAACGTACTGATATAAAAAGCATTCTGATTTTAGGTGCCGGCCCAATTGTAATTGGCCAAGCATGTGAATTTGACTATTCAGGTGCCCAAGCGTGTAAAGCACTGCGTGAAGAAGGTTACCGCGTAATCTTAGTTAACTCGAACCCAGCGACTATTATGACAGACCCAGAAATGGCGGATGCAACTTACATCGAGCCGATTCACTGGGAAGTTGTGCGTAAAATTATTGAAAAAGAGCGCCCAGATGCAGTATTACCGACCATGGGAGGCCAAACCGCATTGAACTGTGCGCTTGAATTAGAGCGTAAAGGCGTTTTAGCCGAGTTCGGTGTCACCATGATTGGGGCGACTGCTGATGCAATAGATAAAGCAGAAGATCGTCAACGCTTTGATAAAGCAATGAAAAAAATCGGCTTGGGCACTGCACGCTCAGGTATCGCACATAATATGGAAGAAGCATTTGCTGTTGCCGATGCGGTAGGCTTTCCCTGTATTATTCGCCCATCATTTACGATGGGAGGTACCGGTGGCGGTATCGCCTATAATCGCGAAGAGTTTGAAGAAATTTGTACTCGCGGTTTAGATTTATCCCCGACTAACGAATTATTGATAGATGAATCGCTGATTGGTTGGAAAGAATACGAAATGGAAGTTGTCCGCGATAAAAAAGACAACTGTATTATCGTTTGTTCCATTGAAAACTTCGATGCCATGGGGATCCACACAGGTGACTCTATCACCGTAGCACCAGCTCAAACACTGACTGATAAAGAATACCAAATCATGCGTGACGCATCGATGGCAGTATTGCGTGAAATCGGCGTTGAAACAGGTGGCTCTAACGTTCAATTTGCGGTAAACCCTAAAGATGGGCGCTTAATTGTTATTGAAATGAACCCGCGGGTTTCGCGTTCATCAGCGCTTGCCTCTAAAGCAACAGGCTTCCCAATTGCAAAGATTGCTGCAAAATTAGCCGTGGGCTATACCCTTGATGAGTTAATGAATGATATCACTGGTGGCCGTACCCCTGCATCATTTGAACCTTCCATTGACTACGTTGTGACAAAAATTCCGCGCTTTAACTTTGAAAAATTTGCGGGCACGAATGACCGACTCACAACGCAAATGAAATCGGTTGGCGAAGTGATGGCTATCGGTCGCACATTCCAAGAATCAATGCAAAAAGCGTTACGTGGGTTAGAAGTGGGCGCAACAGGCTTTGACCCGAAAGTGGCTCAAGAGGACCCTGAAGCTCTGACTCGTATCCGTCGTGAATTAAAAGATGCTGGTGGAGAGCGTATTTGGTTTATTGCGGATGCATTCCGTGCGGGGCTTTCTGTTGATGGTGTTTTCAATTTAACCAATATTGACCGCTGGTTCTTAGTGCAAATCGAAGAACTGGTACGTTTAGAAGAAGAAGTGGCTGAATTAGGTATCAATGGCCTGACCAAAGACTTCTTACGTGTACTCAAACGAAAAGGTTTTGCAGATGCCCGTTTAGCTTGTCTAGTCGGGGTTTCTGAAGCAGAACTGCGTAAATTACGTCAAGGCTATGATTTACATCCTGTATATAAACGTGTTGATACCTGTGCGGCAGAATTTGCAACAGATACGGCTTATATGTATTCCACTTATGAAGATGAGTGCGAGTCAAACCCAAATAATGCTAAACCGAAGGTGATGGTATTAGGCGGTGGGCCAAACCGGATTGGGCAAGGGATTGAATTTGACTATTGCTGCGTGCATGCATCTTTAGCGTTACGTGAAGACGGCTATGAAACCATTATGGTCAACTGTAATCCTGAAACCGTTTCAACTGACTATGACACGTCAGATCGTCTCTATTTCGAACCTGTCACCCTTGAAGATGTGCTGGAAATTGTGCGTATCGAGCAGCCAAAAGGCGTGATTGTGCAATATGGTGGTCAAACACCATTGAAATTAGCGAGAGCGTTGGAAGCTGCCGGTGTTCCTGTTATTGGTACGAGCCCAGATGCCATCGACCGCGCAGAAGATCGTGAACGTTTCCAGCAGGCCGTTAATCGCTTGAACTTGAAGCAACCACAGAACGCAACTGTCACAGCGATTGAGCAAGCCGTTGAAAAAGCAGCTGTTATTGGCTACCCACTGGTTGTTCGTCCATCCTATGTACTAGGTGGCCGAGCAATGGAAATTGTATATGACGAAATCGATTTACGTCGCTATTTCCAAACCGCGGTAAGTGTCTCTAACGATGCGCCAGTGCTACTTGACCGTTTCCTAGACGATGCGGTTGAAGTTGACGTAGATGCGATTTGTGACGGTGAGATGGTACTGATCGGCGGTATCATGGAACACATTGAGCAAGCAGGTGTGCACTCTGGTGACTCCGCATGTTCTCTACCTGCTTATACGCTTAGCCAAGAAATCCAAGATGTAATGCGTGAACAAGTTCGTAACCTTGCCTTTGAGTTACGTGTGCGTGGCTTGATGAACGTGCAGTTTGCAGTCAAAAATAATGAAGTTTACTTAATTGAAGTCAATCCACGTGCGGCAAGGACTGTGCCTTTTGTCTCTAAAGCAACGGGTGTGCCATTAGCGAAAGTTGCAGCGCGTGTGATGGTAGGGCAAACCTTGGCACAGCAAGGGGTGACGGAAGAGGTTATTCCACCATATTACTCTGTGAAAGAGGTGGTATTGCCATTCAATAAATTCCCTGGTGTTGACCCAATTCTTGGGCCTGAAATGCGTTCAACAGGCGAAGTAATGGGCGTCGGCCGGACATTTGCTGAAGCCTTTGCTAAAGCGATGTTAGGCAGTAGCTCGACGATGAAAAAATCAGGCCGTGCACTGTTATCTGTTCGTGAGGGAGATAAAACTCGCGTGGTTGATTTAGCTGCTAAGCTGTTAAAACACGGCTTTGAGCTGGATGCTACTCACGGCACTGCGATTGTGTTAGGAGAGGCTGGTATTAACCCACGCCTCGTCAATAAAGTTCATGAAGGTCGTCCACACATTCAAGATAGAATTAAGAATGGTGAATATGATTACATTGTGAATACCACCGCAGGGCGTCAAGCCATTGAAGACTCAAAATTAATTCGTCGCAGTGCATTGCGTTATAAAGTCCACTATGACACGACGTTGAATGGTGGGTTTGCCACTACGATGTCGCTCAGTGCAGACCCAACCGATACGGTAATCTCTGTACAAGAAATGCATGCATTAATTAAGTAATAATTTAACGTTATCTATATAAGCCTCAGTATTCAATCTACTGGGGCTTTTTTATTGCTATTCTATAAAGCCATCTCCTGACGAGAGGGAAATTGTCTGCTGATATAATGGATAAGATGGAATTTTAATAAAAAGTGCAAAGTGGTGATTGACTCTCACGTAACGTGAGGCACTAACCTTAGTCGCAATTACAGGAGGAACATATGCTATTTCAAGTTGGTGAGATCGCGGAAAAAACAGGATTAACCATCCGTACACTTCATCATTATGAAGAAATTGGCTTATTGGTACCAACTGCAAGAACCGATGCAGGTTATCGGCTTTACAACATGCAATGCATAGAGCGTTTAACGCAAATTCAATTGTTACGGCAAGTTGGAGTCAAACTGAAAAACATCGGTGAATTACTGGATGGCCAGAGTGGAGATATGACGAGTTTGCTGCAAGAGCGAATTGCATTATTAACGGAACAAATGGAGCAAATGGCGACATTACGTAATCGATTAGAGCAATTACACAGGCAAATGCAAACGGGAAATACTTTAACTCAGGCTGATTGGTTTTCTGTATTGGAGATGATGTCGATGTTTGATAAATATTTTACCCCTCAAGAATTGGAACAATTGCCATTATATACGGCGCATACGCTGAAAAACCAAGAGTGGCAACAGCGAGTAGCAACGGTAAGCAAGCTGATGGAACAAGGTGCAACACCTCAATCTACAGAGGTGCAACAAATTGCACATGAATGGATGACAGCGTTAGAAAGAGATACCGGAGGAAACCCTGATTTCTTTGCACGACTGAATCAAATTCATTTATCGGATAACACGTTAGCTTATTCATCAGGCATTTCTGTCGCAATGATCCAATTTGTTGCAGAGGGTTTTAGTGAATACCAATTATCACTGTTTAAACCCCATTTAACCGCGGAGCAATTTGCTTTTGTTCAGCAACATTATTTTGCTTCAGGGCAGGTGTGGCCTGAGTTAATTGCGGGTCTCTATAATGCATTAAAAGCCCAAAAATCCCCAGATTCACCTGAAGTACAACAATTAGCACAAACATGGTTAACGATGTTCAACCAGTTTACGGGGGGAGATCCTGAGCTACAAGAGAGAATTCGGGCTATTTATCGTGAAGATCCCAAAATTTCTCAAGGGACATGGATGACAGCAGAAATTGGTCAGTATTTATTTTCTGCTATTAGCAGTTTGATGACTGAATAAACCAAATGGCCGCTGACTAGCGGCCATTGAGGTTGTTGACAAAGCGGGATAAAAGCGTGGTTTTTCCCGCTTTGTGTTATCAGCCGAAAATCAATAAATTGATTTTTCTAGTTTATTTTCAAAACCTATTCGACTTGCCGCCAAACATAATATGTTTGTCAGCAGTCTGAATGGCTGCTGACTAGCGGCCATTGTTCAGTCATATTATGATTTCTCTTTGCTACTCGAGAGTGCTTTGCGGTGTTTCCAGTACATTACAATTGAGCCAATTAGGCCACTAATCAGTAGGATAACTGGGATAATCATCAACGCACTAATCACAATTTGCTCGTGTTCTTTCACAAAAGGAATTTGGTTTAGGGCATACCCTAAGGTGACAATCAAGCCAACCCATAACAAACCACTTAACCAGTTAAAAAACTGGAAACGGCGGTGGCTTAATTCAGATAACCCAGCAAGCAAAGGTAATATCGTTCTGACAAATGCAAGAAAGCGCCCTATAAGTAGCGCGTATAAACCTTGCTTATTAAACATATTGTTTGCTTTGGTGTGATATTCCTCAGGGATTTGTGCTAACCAGCGCTTCACAACCTTAGTTTCACTTAACCATCGGCCTTGCAGAAAGCCCAGCCAGCAACCTAAACTGGCTGCGGTTGTTAGCAATAATATCGTGGGTATAAAGTGCAAAACCCCTTTGGCAATTAATGCACCAGAAAGGATCAACAAGGTATCACCGGGTAAGAAAGCGGCGGGAAGGACGCCATTTTCTAAAACAATGACAACAAAAAGTACGGTATAAATAACCCAAAGCACTTCAGGGTTGGAGAGTTTAAGGAAATCGTGGTGCCAAAGTGCCAGTACGATTTCGCGTAGGACTTCCATAATTATTCCTGTATCTGCGTAAAAGCGAATTTCTTTATCATCTATATTACAGGAAAAAAAGGGCTCAAGTTTGATTTGTTTGAAGAATTAATCATTTAGTGAAAAAATTGCAGGAAACATTTAACGCAGCTCCTGCAATTAATATATTGATTTTTAATTTAAATTCTTTCGAAAGCTAATTGTAAGTCGTGAATTAAATCATCGGTGTGCTCTAGGCCTATATGCACTCGGAAGAAGGTTCCTTCTTTTGGTGAAAAATCATACTGCCGCATATTGAGTAAATCTTCTTTTTGGTATCCCAAAATTAGCGACTCAAAACCACCCCATGAATAACCCATTTTAAAATGATTAAAATTATCAAGAAAAGCGGTAAATTGCTCAGTGGTTAAGCGTGATTTTAGTTGGAAAGAGAAAAGGCCATTAGCACCTGTAAAATCACGGATAAAGAATTCATGGCCCGGTGAATTCTCAAGTGCAGGGTGAAATACCTGTTCAACTTCAGGACGTTGTTGTAACCAGTTAGCGACTTGTAAGCTATTAATTTGATGCTGTTTTAAGCGAGTCGGTAATGTATGCAGTCCTCGATTAGCCATATAAACGGTGTCTGGATCAGCCGTTTGGCCTAAGAGATATGAATTTTCGCGCAATGTTTCAATACAGCGTTGGTTTGCCACAGCAAGGCCGAGCATACCGTCGGAATGGCCATTGATATATTTAGTTGCTGATTGGATTGATACGTCAACATCAAATAATAAAGGTTTAAGTAAAACACCAGCAGCCCAAGTGTTATCAATCATAATCACAATTTCAGGGGATTTCGCACGTATTGTCTTTACGATTGTCGGTAAATCATGAACTTCCATGGTGATAGAACCGGGGGATTCTAAGAATACAATACGCGTATTAGGCTGAATTAAATCAGCGATACCCGTTCCGATGAGTGGATCAAAATACGTGGTTTGGATATTTAACTTAGTGAGAATATTGTCGCAAAAATTTTGAGTTGGGTCATAAGCTGAGCCTGTAACAAGGATATGTTCACCAGCAGAAATAAACGACAAAATGGCATTTGTGATAGCTGCTGCGCCTGATGGGTAAAGGACGCATCCAGCACCTGATTCTAATTCTGTCATGGCCTCTTGAAAAGCGAAATGAGTTTGCGTACCACGACGCCCATAAAATAATACGCTATTTGCACGATGGCGAGTTGCATGACGTTTCTCTTCGAGCGTATCAAAAATAATAGATGATGCTCTCTGAATTACGGGATTTACCCCTTTTTGCGTGTACTTAGGGTTCCGACCAATATGGACTAATTGTGTTTCAGGTTTTATTTCTGCCATGATTTTTCCCTACACAGAGTGTGAACTTGCTAAATTCAAAGGTGATTTATACTAAGACGTTAAATGATCCTGATAGAAATGTAACTTGAGTATTCTTCAACTTTCAAATCGTAGGTAAGTTTTATTTTGTAAAGTTAAATACGAACACTTAATTGAGCTGTGAATTATTAAGGAAAATAACCGCATAATAGAAAAGGGCATGTTTGTCTAAACGCAAAAAAACACAAAAAAATCGCGAATACTAATGATAATTACTATCAATTCGCGCTGTGTTTGATATCATCAGCACCGTCTTTTTGAAAAGAGACGGACAGCGCGAGTCAAATTTCGCTTTTAAAGGTTAGTCGATGAATGGCACAATCATCGATATGAATTTTATTATACAACACTAAAAAGAGAGTAAAGGCCAACTGATGCGTAAACTAACAGCTTCTATTCTATTGGCGTTCGGCTTGATGGGTACGGCAGTCGCTGAAACCACACCTGCAACAACACCAGCTGCGTCTCAAAACACACCATCAACACAACCGGCAGTAAATTCAGCCGCACCAACAACAACGACACCAAGTGCTGAAGTTGCATCAGTACCTGCTGAGCCTGCGCAAGGCGAAGCCGTGAACACAACAGTTGTTAATGAAAACATTGAAATTGCAACAGAAGCACCAACAGGGGGTTTTGATCAAGACTTATCTGTTTGGGGAATGTACCAAAATGCAGATAACGTGGTTAAAACCGTTATGATTGGTTTGGTGATTGCTTCTGTCATTACATGGGCTCTATTTTTCTCAAAAGGTTTGGAAATATTAGTCGCTCGTCGCCGCTTAAAAGCAGAAGCAAAAGCGATTGCTGAGGTGAAGTCACTTGATGAGGCGGTCAGTATCGCAGAAGGCTTCAAAGCAAATAGCATTACACGTATGTTATTAAATGAAGCTGTTACTGAGCGGGCTTTATCCGCCAATAGCTCTGATTTATCAGGCACAAAAGAGCGCACATCATTCCGTTTAGAAAGAGCTGTTGCTGCGATTAGCCGTTATATGGGGCGTGGTAATGGCTATTTGGCGACTATTGGTGCGATTTCTCCATTTGTCGGTCTATTTGGGACTGTCTGGGGGATCATGAACAGCTTTATCGGGATTGCCCACTCGCAAACGACTAACCTCGCTGTTGTTGCCCCTGGTATTGCAGAAGCATTATTAGCGACAGCAATTGGTCTTATTGCCGCTATCCCTGCGGTTGTGATTTATAATATTTTTGCCCGTATGATCAACAACTATCGTGGTCAAGTAGGGGATGTCGCTGCTCAGTCCGCATTGTTACTGGGGCGTGATCTTGATCTGGCAAATAGCAAAGCAAGGTAATTATTATGGCAATGCGTTTAGGTGACGAACAAGACGATAGCGGTGAAATGCATGAAATTAACGTAACACCTTTTATTGATGTTATGTTGGTTTTATTGATTATCTTTATGGTTGCGGCACCATTGGCAACAGTTGATATTAAAGTCGACTTACCCGCCTCGACAGCGAAGCCGCAGCCGCGTCCTGAAAAACCTGTTTTTCTAACGGTTAAATCGGATAGCCAGCTTTTTATTGGTGACCAAGCTGTGACAAAGGAACAGCTTGCTTCTACACTTGACCAAGCAACGAGTTCCAATAAGGAAACAACAATCTTTTTCCAAGCGGACAAGAGTGTTGATTATGAAACTATGATGGATGTAATGAATGCATTGCGTCAATCAGGGTACTTGAAGATTGGTTTAGTGGGAATGGAAGCGACATCATCCTCAAAATAAGCTGATTAAGCCATATAAACGCGTTTTATCATTAAGGGTAAAACGCGTTTTTTTATGATCTAACCATACCATTAAGATAAGTTCGTGTCTTACTAACCTCCCTTAGGTACTATTTGTGAAAATCCAAGCGCATTTATTTATCTAATTAATTTTTTTTTAAAGAATTTTATTCTTATTTGACGCTTTTTATTCGCAATTTGATAAGGTAGCTTGACCATTGTGCCCATTTTTTTACTCTATTTTGGATGTTTTCGCTTGTATTCCCGATAAGTAATAAATATTTTCATTAATTTTTATAATGAATTATTGTGTGTTTTTCCTTTCTTATCATAGTAATTTCTATTGATATTACCTTTTTTTCTACCTACTCATTAGTCATATTGATTCATTTTCTTAGTTTTTTAATTTATAAATACGAGTTAAATAACCTATTAATTCTGGTTATTTTATCAATGACAATGCAATAATGATGTAAAACTTTATTAAAAATAAACCATGTTACCAATAAGGATTTATATAAGTATTATTTTTAATCTATTTTTGTATATTCCCTTATTAATAGGGCGGTTATTTAATAAAAGAGAGATTGGTCAAAAAATGATTGTTTATCATAGGTCTGGTTGTTTTTATTTTTAATTTTTAGGTTGATAAATCTTAATTACGTAAATACTACTAATAAATTATAATGAAAAATATGTTAATTTTATTAATGTCCAAAAAGTTTTATTATTCCAGGGAATATATTTTTAAAGCTAATTTATATATTTAATTAATATTAAATTTATTTTTAAATTTGAAATGAATTCTTTTTTATAAAAAATGTAAATTGTTTGTAATATCTTAACTATAGGTTAAATATTTTGCCTCATTCTTATGTTTTTTCTGTATCTTTTTGATTTGAATTGATTTTATGTTTTATTCTGTATCTTGTCATGAAAATGAAAAAACACTTGCGCAACAAAAGTGTTGCGCTATAATGCAATCAATAACATTTAGAAACACTTTTAAATACTTTATTATACTGAGTTATCTATTTTTATAATTTACTTATGCTAGGGAATTAATAAGGCCAACACTAATTTGGGAATCATACAAAGTTAGTGAATATTTAGGTCTTAACATTAAAAATAGATATAATTACTTAACAGTTAGCTCAGCTAAGTAAATGTATTTAGACCGTGATATAAGTGTTATTACTGGAGTCAAATGGGCTGACTACAGACTACGCATAGCAAGCGTCGCCGTAATACGGCAATTTCATATTATACTCTTCTATAGATAAAATAAGACTACACTTCCAGCGTTATCATTGAGATAGCGCTTTTTTTTTATTCCTAACTATCTCTTTAAATCTGGCTGTGCTCGAGATCAATTTGCCTCTCGTTTTATGATGAAATAACTTCACGAAAAAATTTATCGGAGTATGATGTTGCCACTTCGCTGTGGGGATCGATATAAATACTTATAACGATAATTATACAACGGCGAGTTTCTCTGCCAAGGTCTGGCGTGAATGAATTGGAAGTAACAATGACTTGGTCTGATTTTAAATCTCGCTATCTCATCGGTTTTTGGAAACCATTACCTGCAGTTATTGCCGCAGGTATCTTATCAACCTATTATTTTGGCTTGACTGGCACGTTTTGGGCAGTTACGGGTGAGTTTACGCGTTGGGGCGGGCACATCATGCAATTATTTGGCGCTGAACCAGAGACATGGGGCTATTTCAAAGTTATTGGTTTTGAAGGTACACCATTGGATCGCATTGATGGTGTGATGATTATTGGTATGTTTGCTGGGTGTTTTGCCGCTGCGTTATGGGCAAATAATATTAAATTACGAATGCCTCAGCACCGTATCCGTATTTTTCAAGCTATTTTGGGTGGTATTATCGCTGGATTTGGTGCTCGTTTGGCAATGGGGTGTAATTTAGCCGCATTCTTTACTGGGATCCCTCAATTCTCATTACACGCGTGGTACTTTGCTGTTGCTACTGCGGCAGGGTCATACTTTGGTGCGAAATTCACACTAATGCCAATGTTTCGCATTCCTGTGAAACTGAAAAAAGTCAGCACCGCATCGCCGTTAACACAAAATCATAATGTGGCGAAAAGACGCTTTAAACTAGGAATGGTGATTTTCACATTAGCACTAGCTTGGGGTTTTTATACTTTATTAGACTCCCCTGTGATGGGTTTTGCTATCTTATGTGGTATTGGCTTCGGGCTACTGATTGAAAGAGCGCAAATTTGTTTTACCTCTGCATTTCGTGACCTGTGGATCACCGGACGCACACATATGGCTAAAGCTATCATTATTGGTATGGCAGTCAGTGCAATTGGTATCTTCAGCTATGTACAGTTAGGCGCAACGCCAAAAATTTTATGGGCTGGGCCGAATGCAGTGATTGGTGGATTACTGTTTGGCTTCGGTATTGTGCTTGCTGGTGGTTGTGAAACGGGCTGGATGTACCGCGCGGTCGAGGGCCAAGTCCATTATTGGTGGGTAGGTTTTGGTAATATCATTGGTGCTACGGTGCTGGCTTATTACTGGGATGATTTAGGTCCTTGGTTGGCGACTGATTTTGACAAAGTTAATTTACTTGAAACCTTTGGACCAGAAGGTGGATTGCTAGTCACTTATGGATTATTAGCGGTAGCATTTGTGTTGATGTTGGTCTGGGAAAAACATTTTTTCCGTAAACGTTCTCAAAAAGCATCTAATGTATCCGTGGAGGTAATATGAGTAATAAAGACATTATCCCTGATTATCGTTTAGATATGGTCGGAGAACCTTGCCCATATCCAGCAGTAGCAACACTAGAAGCAATGCCATCGTTGAAAAAAGGCGAAATATTAGAAGTGGTAAGTGATTGCCCGCAGTCGATTAATAATATTCCTCTAGATGCGAAAAACTACGGTTATACGGTGTTGGATATTCAGCAAGATGGGCCGACTATTCGTTATCTTATCCAAAAATAACGAATACGCGTCATATTTTGCACTGTCGCGGTGTTGGCTTCATGCGTTAGCCCTAGTCACATACTTGTGTATGCTCCTAGGTTCTAACGCATTTGC
>NZ_JAXADV010000004.1:261522-264525 GCF_033901115.1 Providencia sp. CIM-Carb-044 | reverse complement strand
TTGTGTATGCTCCTAGGTTCTAACGCATTTGCCGCCTTGCGACAGCACAAACTATTTAGCGTATTGGTCATACTTCGTGCTGTAGCGTTGTTGACTGCACTTATAGGCTTACTCTTCTTGTTCTTGCCAATTAGTAATATCTAGGACCAGCTCGCATTCATCATCCATATAAGCGCCTGTTGGTACAAAACCAAGTTTTTTGTAGAACTCAAATGGGCTTTCTTCCCCTTCACCACAGCTATTATAAAGGCGTGGGTATCCTTTTCTTTTTAAATAATGGATGACTTGAACTAGGGCTTCACGGCCGAATCCCAGCTTTTGGTAGGGTTCAGCAATCATAAAACGCCAAAGCATAATACCGTTATATTCTAATTCATCATCATCTAACCCAGAATGCAGCATGATGAAACCGACAGGGACATCATCGGCGTAAATGCCTCGATACCATGCGCAATCAGAAAACTGGGCTTCCACCATGGAATAGGCATTGTCAGCCACCATATTACGTTGTGCTTCACTAAGCGTATGACTTAGTAAGCAAATTTCAGAAAAATTATCGGCGGTGACTTTTTGTAGGGTAACCAGTGAATTTTCATCTAATTCAGGTTCGATGAGCTCTTTCATAACATTTCCTTCGACAGAATATTGACCATAATCATCAGTGATGGGCTATTTTTATTATTGTTGTTGAACATAATTAAATATTAGAAATTTGCGATATGGATATAAATCAATCAACCAGAGATTTCACTACCAGTCAATGACTTAATTGTGGCTATGTAAGCGGGATCTAAAAAGTGATGGCAACTTACTTAAGTGTGAGTTGCCATTGTGAGGGCGATAGAGGGGATAGAAACAAATTAGTGCTCGGCTTCGCCACCTAATACATCAATCAAGCGAGCGATTAATGCACTAAGTTCACCTGTCATTAATACGTAATCAGCATCAAATTTTTGCGCGTAGTCTTCTTTAGCGATGTCGTCATTTTGGTCTTTTAATGTATCGCTAAATTTGAGGCGCTTCAGGGAACCATCATCAGATAACATGAACTGGATACGCTCTTCCCAATCCAAGGCCAGTTTGGTAACGAGTTTACCGGCTTCAATGTGGGTGGCGATTTCATCAGAAATGAGTTCTTGCTTCTTACAACGGATAATACCACCTTCTTCTAAGATAGCTTTTAGCTCCGCTTCATCCATGACGGCAAAACCTTGTGGTAATGAGCCCGAACGGATCCATTCAGTGAGTGTTAGCTCTATTGGATCTTTAAAAGTCAGAGGGACGACAGGTAAGGAACCTAAGCTTTTGCGGAGTAAGGCTAAATTGTCTTCAGCGCGTTTTGCGCTTGCGGCATCAACAATAATTAATTGATTTACTGTATCAATCCAAATGTAGGTTTTACTGAATTTACTGAATGCACGAGGAAGGAGTGAGTGAACAACTTCATCTTTTAGTGAATCTTTTTCTGTTTTCTTCAGCTTACGGCCTTGGTCAGCTTCCAATTTTTCGATTTTATCCTGCAATTCTTGCTTAATTACAGGAGATGGCAGCATTTTTTCTTCTTTTTTAGCACAGATAAGAATTTGGTTACCCGCTGCATGTGTCAATGCATCACCACCATTCATAGGGGAAACCCAGCCAGTTTGCATCATATCTTGGCTACCACAAGGGTGATAGGCGAGGGCGGCAAGCTGTTTCTCTAAATCATCTGCGGAGAGTGCCAAATCCCGATTCAGGCGATAGACCAATATATTCTTGAACCACATGAAAAACCTACCTTTGTTGATAAATAGCCAGTTAGAGCAGGGAGCTATGATAGCGAATTGTCTGTTATTAAGCGAAAAAAAATGCGCTATCGTTGAGGGCTGCTATCATTTCATTAGTTAGCTATTGATAATCCCCCTCAAAGCAAGCCATGATAGCTATAGAAGCCCTGACATAAAAACTTTAAATAGTAGAGAACATCATAATGAGAATAGGTATTGACCTTGGTGGAACCAAAATTGAAGTTATTGCATTAGATGACAGTGGCAATACTTTGTTTCGTAAACGTATTCCAACACCTCGTGGTGATTATGATGCGACACTTAAAGCGATAGCAAGTTTAGTGGCAGATGCAGAAACGGCGACTGGGTTGTCAGGTAGTGTTGGTGTGGGGATCCCTGGAACATTGTCTCCTGTGACTGGTAAAGTTAAAAATGCCAATTCCACATGGCTTAATGGTAAACCGTTCGATGCTGATTTGAGTTATTTATTAAATCGTGAAATAAAAATGGCGAATGACGCTAATTGCCTAGCTGTCTCAGAAGCGGTTGATGGCGCAGGAGCAGGCGAGAAAGTCGTGTTTGCTGTTATTATCGGAACCGGTTGTGGTGCAGGAATTGCGATAAATGGGCAAGTGCATTCGGGGGGAAATGGCGTTGCAGGGGAATGGGGGCATAACCCTTTACCATGGCAAGATGAGCAAGATAGGCAGTTTCTAGTATCAGAAAGCTGTTATTGCGGGCTGACGGGTTGCACCGAATTGTTTGTTTCAGGTACAGGGTTTATGGCGGATTACGCAAAAATGTCAGGAAGCCAAAAAACGGGGATGGAAATTGTTGCATTAGCTCAAACAGGTGATAAACATGCCACCATTGCACTGGAAAATTACCTTAATCGCCTTGCAAAAGCCCTTGGACAAGCCATTAATATGTTAGACCCAGATGTGATAGTGCTAGGGGGCGGAATGAGTAATGTTGATTGCCTCTATGAAGAGCTACCAAAGCGTATTCGTCAGTGGGTGTTTGGTAGGGAGTGTGATACACCGATTCGTAAGGCGGTGCATGGCGATTCGAGTGGGGTTCGCGGAGCTGCTTGGTTGTTTTCGTCCTAATTTACGCTGTCGCGGTGTTGGCTTCATTCGGTTACTCGGGTCACATACTTGTGTATGCTCCCCGAGATACCCTCTTTTGCCGCCTAGCGACAACGTAAATTAGTTAGAAAATAGAGCCTGTGAGATGG
>NZ_JAXADV010000004.1:20977-261422 GCF_033901115.1 Providencia sp. CIM-Carb-044 | reverse complement strand
TTAGAAAATAGAGCCTGTGAGATGGTTGCGGTGTTGGCTTCATTCAGTCACTCTAGTCACATACTTATGTATGCTCCCCGAGATACCCTCTTTTGCCGCCTAGCGACAACGTAAATTAGTTAGAAAATAGAGCCTGTGAGATGGTTGCGGTGTTGGCTTCATTCAGTCACTCTAGTCACATACTTATGTATGCTCCACGAGATACCCTCTTTTGCCGCCTAGCGACAACGTAAATTAGTTAGAAAATAGAGCCTGTGAGATGGTCGCGGTGTTGGCTTCATTCGGTTACTCGGGTCACATACTTATGTATGCTCCCCGAGATACCCTCTTTTGCCGCCTTGCCACAACTTGAATTATTTAGGAAAAATACTTAATTTCTAATCAAATGAAAGTTCTTTAGGAAAAATACTTAATTTCTAATCAAATGAAAAATATGTATAAAACTAATGATTAAATAATCATCTTTTATTTCTTAAATTAAATTTAGATTAATTGAAAATAATTTGATGGATATATTTATAGAATAAAAAGGATAAGTAAAAATAAAGGTGCTTTCTTGGCTAAATAAAGCACAGAAATTTAAGTTAAATAAGTTTCTTTAATACTCAGTGATATAAATCACAGTTCTTTTTTTCCTACGAAAAATATTCACAACTCCTCAATGGAATAAGTTGAGTTAATTAAGGTGAATTTGTCATCATTAATTCATTTTTGTGAGCTATATAAAAATCAAGCCCAATAAAAAGATGAAAATCGTGATTTAGTCACAAAAAATGGTTACTGTTTGCAGTGTATTATCATTAAAAATTGACGTCATGCACATAGTGTAAAATTTTAACGCTAACTTTGTTGTTTATTTGTTCAATTTTACAGGGTAGGTACTCAGATTTGAGAGGCAATTTTCTCTCAATAATGGCAACTAAGGGGATTACATGAATAAAGTATTAAAACTTTCAACACTTGCTATGTTAGTCGCATTTAATGCGAACGCAGCAACAGTTGATTTACGCGTAATGGAAACATCGGATGTTCACAGCAACCTCATTGATTTTGACTATTATAGAGACAAGCCGACAGAGCAATTTGGTTACGTTCGTACCGCGACATTAATTAAAGCCGCTAAACAAGAAGCGACAAACTCAGTATTAGTGGACAACGGAGATTTAATCCAAGGTAGCCCATTAGCAGACTATATAGTAGGTGAAGGTTTAAAAGACGGTGAATCTCACCCTGCACATAAACTTTTAAATACTATGGGTTACACCGTAGGTAACTTCGGTAACCATGAGTTTAACTTTGGATTAGAATTCTTACATAAAGCTATTGATGGCGCAAAATTCCCATACATTAACGCTAATATTATTGATGCGAAAACGGGTAAAAACTACTTTAACCCATACATTATTGTAGATACACCGGTTAAAGATAGAGACGGTAAAACGCACACTATCAAGATTGGTTACATTGGTTTTGTTCCCCCACAAATTCTTATTTGGGATAAACCAAATTTAGAAGGCAAAGTTTTAGTTAATGACATTACTGAAACTGCGAAAAAATTTGTACCACAAATGAAAAAAGAAGGTGCGGATTTAGTTGTTGCTATTCCTCACTCTGGTTTTTCTCAAGAGCCATATAAAGCAATGGCTGAAAACTCAGTTTATTACCTCAGTGAAGTCCCAGGTATCGACGCTATCATGTTTGGCCACTCACACGGCGTGTTCCCTAGCAAAGATTTCAGCGATATCAAAGGTGTTGATATTGCAAAGGGAACAGTTAATGGTGTACCTGCGGTTATGCCAGGACAGTGGGGTGATCATTTAGGTGTGGTTGATTTAGTGGTCAATAATGATGATGGCGCGTGGAAAGTGGTTGATGCAACCGCTCATGCACGTCCTGTCTATGACAAACCAAATAAGAAAGCCTTGGTTGAGCGCGATGGCGACCTAGCAAAAATTATTGAACAAGAACACCAAGATACTCGTAAGTTTGTCGGAAAACATATCGGTAAAGCATCCGAAAATATGTACAGCTACTTAGCATTGGTTCAAAGCGACCCAACTGTACAAATCGTGAATGATGCTCAAATCGATTACACCAAAAACTTTATTCAAGGTGATCCTGACCTCGCAGATTTACCAGTTCTTGCAGCCGCAGCGCCATTTAAAGCGGGTGGACGTAAAAATTCACCGACTGAATTTATTGAAGTCGAAAAAGGTGATTTAACTTTCCGTAATGCTGCTGACTTATATTTATATCCAAATACATTAGTTGTAGTTAAAGCCACAGGTGCGGATGTCGTCGAGTGGTTAGAATGTTCAGCCGGGATGTTCAATCAAATCAACCCACAATCAACAGCACCACAAAGCTTATTGAATTGGAATGGTTTCAGAACTTATAATTTCGATACAATTAGTGGTGTAAATTACCAAATCGACCTGACTCAGCCAGCGAAATACGATGTTGATTGCCAAACAGTCAACAAAGATGCTAACCGAATCAAAAACGTAACCTACCAAGGTAAACCGATTGATCCAAAAGCAACTTTCTTAGTGGCAACGAATAACTACCGTGGCTACGGCGGTAAATTTGCTGGAACAGGTGATAATAATGTTGAATTTGCATCACCGGATGAAAACCGTTCTATTTTAGCGGCTTATATTGCTAAAGAGTCTAAAGATAAAGGACAAATTGCGACTAAAGCGGCTAATAATTGGTCATTCACTCCAATTAAAACAGACAAAAAACTGGATATTCGCTTTGAAACTGCACCAAGTGAAAAAGCAGCAAAATTCATCAAAGAGAATGCGCAGTATCCGATGAAACAAGTCGGTACTGATGATATTGGTTTCGCTATTTATCAAATAGATTTAACCGAGAAGTAATCTGAACACATTGATATCATTCAAGCCTACCTACGGGTGGGCTTTTTAGTGGCTAAATAATGTGTTTAAGAGGTACTTTTTAGAGGGGAAAATAGTGCTCGGAATATTAAGACAATTTTTACATTAAATATTCCGAGCAGTTATGATTAAGGTAACCATTATGGAGCTACTCATAAAAGACATTTAACATAGGTAACTTAGTGTGTTTATCATACTCAACTTTCACATATTCAGATTCTACCTTTTGGCCATTTTTTAAAGAACCAGTTATTGAAACATCTTTACCTTTTCGGTAACACGTAATATTCACTCGCTCTTTATGTTCAACCTTAACTGAACATTGTGGCTCATAGATATAACCTGTAAATGTAATTGTACCTCCTGATGAATTATTACTTGCATAGGTGAAAGAACAACTTGAAATGATTATAGCAACAACAGATGTTAGTAAAGATAAACCTTTCATAGTCCACCCCCCCTTAATAACACTTACACGATGGAACGTGTTTTTGTGCTCTCACTTTTAGTGTAGTTCAAATATCTATAATGCAAAACTAAAAATGAAAATATACTTAGAGTTTAGTAGGGTGATTGGCTAATGAATTGATAAATATCAACTTATGTAGTTGTCAAATTTCGCATGTTCAATTAATAGTCAGACGGTAACACGAGTGTAATAATAATAGTATAATTGTAAATATTTCTTTTTATTTCGATAAACTATTTTGAATAAATATGTTTTATTGAGGGTGCGGATTAATTTAGAATAAGTTATAAGTTAAAACTATGATCATCATTGGTGATGACATTGAATTATTCACCTTGATTATATCAAATAAATAAAATCCTCTCGTAAATATATTACGAGAGGATTATTTAAATTCTTAGTATTCTAGTTTATTTGAAAACTTTGAAACGAACATCGTCGTCCATAAAGTCTTTATCACCAGCGGGTGCATTAATCGAACCAAATACCATTTGAGCGCGTAATATCCAGTTAGCTGGTACATTCCATGTTGTTTGAACGTCATTATCAATCAGTGGATTGTAATGTTGCAAAGATGCACCGATATTTTCTTGTGATAATGCTGTCCAGACTGCAAATTGTGCGATACCACTGGCTTGTTCAGACCAAATTGGGAAATTATCCGCATATAAAGGGAATTGTTCTTGTAAACCTTTTACGATGTTTTCGTCTTCAAAAAACAGAATAGAACCAGCCCCTGCAGCAAAGCTATCAATTTTTTGTTCTGTTGAAGCGAAGGCTTGCTCAGGAACAATTTTACGCAGTGCTTCTTTAGTCATATTCCACAATTTTTTGTGTTCAGCACCAAATAAAATTACCACACGAGACGTTTGCGAGTTAAATGATGATGGTGAATGTTTAACTGCTTCTTTAATTAGTTTCGTGACGTGTTCTTCTGATACTGGTAAAGCATCGCCGAGGTTATAAATAGTACGACGATTTTTAATCATTTCGATAAATGCGTTAGACATTTTAGTCTCCTAGCTTTTCATTAGCGCACGGCATTTTATTGAATAAATCTTAGAAGCCGTAGTGTGTTTCAATGGTTATTACTATAACTTGGCGAATGAAAAATCATAGAAAAAAAATTTAACGATAAGGTTCAAATTTTTGCACTAAGTTAAGTTTTGCTTTTAATTTGTTTAAAATCAATATATTAAATATGTTTCTGGTGTGATTTTATGATGAGAGATGACATTAATAGGCACAAATGAATAATATACATATAAAATAATTGAGCATAGAAAAAGAGAGAATAGATGGGGCATTAAAGAGCCTAGCAAGAGGCGTAATCCTGCTAGGCAAGAATGATAACTAGTTTTACTTAATTGAGTTCACTAACATTTTTGGTTATTTCGATTTTAGTTCCACCAAAATTATCAATGATGTACTTTCTTACCGCTTCAGTGTGGTACAGTTCTGCTAATTTGGCAAATTTAGGGTTATCCTTGTTATCTGTTTTAACAACTAATAAATTGATATTATTAATAATAGTCTCATCATTCTCTTCCCTAAATAACGAGTCAGTTAAAACGTTTAACCCGCCTTCTTGTGCAGCGGTATTACCTATGACTGCAATATCAACATCAGGCAATGCTCTTGGGCCATGAGCATATTTTATTTGCCTAAAAACTAAGTCCTTAGGGTTCGAGACAATATCATTAGTAGACCCTGTGGCTTGGTTAAAATTAGGTTTTAATGCAATTAACCCCGACTTTTCAAGTAATTTAAGTGCACGTATATGGTTGGCGGCATCATTGGGAATGGCAACGATAGATTGCTTAGGTAAATCAGCTAATTTTTTATGTTTTACCGAATATATGCCCATTGGCTCAAAGTAGGTGGTTGAGATCGCCGTTAATTGGTTATTATGATTTTTATTAAAATCTTTTAAAAACCCCCAAGATTGAAATGCATTAACATCAACATCTCCGTCAATGGTAGCGACGTTGAGTGTTATTCCATCGTCAATAATTTTGACATCAATATCGAGGTTGGCTTGTTTAGCTTCCGGTGATTGGGCAATAAATTTCCATATATCCGCATCACTACCGTGGCTGCCAATAATAATTTTTTGTGAAGTTGCTTTTTGTGGTGCTGTAATTTCATTGGTGTCTTCTTCTTGGGAGCAAGCCACTAAGGCTGATAACGACAAGGACAATAACACTGCAGGTAGTTTTTTCATTTGATGATCTCTAATTGGTTTTGTTCTCGGTATCTAACCAAATAAAAATAACGCTTTATAAATAATATTTTTTTCGTATTTCTTATTTTCAGTTATATAAGATGTGAACTGTTACAAAAAGTTATATCGATATAGTTTAAAATTATTTTTAGTAATATCAGATGTGGTATTTAATCGAGTGATAAATATATCTTGAATTTTATTCATTATTTAAATAAATATTTTAGAAGGTCGATTAATATGTCTATAACACAATTACCCATTATTGATTTACAAGAACTCGAAAACCCTGAAACACGAGAGAATTTCTACAAAAAATTACGGTTTATTGCTAGAGAAATTGGTTTTTTTTATCTCGTTGGGCACAATATTCCTGTTGGTACACGTGAGGAACTATTAGCCACAACTAAACAATTTTTTGCCTTACCTCAAAGCGAAAAAGAAAGCATTTCGATGGAGCACTCAAAGCATTTTCGTGGGTATACAGCATCCACGGAAGAGAGCACTCGTAGCCAGCCAGATTACCGTGAACAGATTGATATTGGTGAAGAATTACCTGCATTGCAACTTAATCAAGATGACCCTATCTGGTTTAATTTACACGGGCCAAACCAATGGCCGCAATCTTTACCTGAACTTAAATCTCAGGCACTTGCGTGGCAAAGTGAAATGCGAACCATTGCAGTAAAATTAATTAAAGCGTTTTTAGTTGCACTAGAATTACCTGAAAATAGTTTTGATAAAATTATTGCCGAGCCGGCACAACATTTATTAAAACTTATTCATTACCCGGCAAGAGAAAATAATAATGAAGGAGAGCAAGGCGTTGGCGCACATAAAGATGCGGGGATCTTAACCTTATTATGGCAGGACAATAGTGGAGGCCTACAAGTTGAAACAGATGTAGGCTGGATAGATGTTGAACCTTTGGAAAATGCATTTGTGGTAAATATTGGAGAAGTATTTGAATTAGCCACTAATGGCTATTTACGTGCGAATGTTCATCAAGTTGTTAGGCGTAAAAATAGTCATTCTCGTTATTCTATTGCTTATTTTATTACGCCAAATATTTTTGCAGAAGAAGTCCCATTATTAAATTTACCCCATTATTTAGCGCAACAAGCGTTAGGGCCTGATAGCGATCCATTGAATCCATTATTTACCAACCTCGGAAAAAATGTCATTAAAGGGCGCTTGCGCTCCCATTTAACGGTCACACGTCGCTTTTATCCTAAGGAATATGAGCAAATAATAAGTAATAATAATATTATCTGAGCAGTCGAGTCGTTAGAGATATGATGATAAACCATATTGGAGCTAAAAATGTCAGAACAGAGCTATAAAAAGGACTTACAAGGTAAAGAATTATCTCCAGAAACCTTAATGATGAGTTATGGCTATGACCCTAAGCTTTCAGAAGGGTCAATTAAGCCACCTGTTTTTCTGACATCCACATTTGTATTTAAAACCGCTCAGGAAGGGAAAGATTTTTTTAACTTAGTTAGTGGGCGCACACAAACGAGCGAAAACCATAAACAAGGATTGGTGTATTCACGTTTTAACCACCCAAATAGTGAGATTGTCGAAGACAGACTCGCCCTGTATGAGGGGGCAGAAAGCGCAGCGCTATTTTCTTCTGGTATGTCGGCAATTACAACGTGCTTAATGGCAGTATTGCAACCGGGTGATGTGTTACTCCATTCTCAGCCACTTTATGGTGGAACTGAAACCTTATTTTTAAACACGTTAGCCCGTTTTGGAATAACTTCGGTTCCTTTTCAAAATGGTTATGAGCAAGAATCTATTTTAGACGTTGCTAAACGTATCGAAAAAGGTAAAAAAGTCGCGGCTATCTATATTGAAACGCCGTCTAATCCATTGAATACACTTGTTGATATTGAATTAATTAGCCAAGTGGCAAAGCAGATATCGACGAACCAAAATGGGCAAATTCCATTAGTCATTTGCGATAATACGTTGCTAGGGCCTGTATTTCAAAAGCCGTTGTCATTAGGCGCAGATTTAAGTGTGTACTCACTAACTAAATATGTGGGAGGGCATTCAGACCTAGTTGCGGGGGCTGTGGTTGGAAGTCAGGAGTTAGTCAAGAAAGTGAAGGCGCAACGTAATGCCATCGGTACACAGCTTGACCCCCATTCTAGCTGGATGTTAGGGCGGTCATTAGAAACATTACAGTTACGTATGGAAAGGGCAAATGAGAGTGCAAAAATATTAGCTGAATATCTCCATCAGCACCCTAAAGTCAGCAAAGTGCATTTTCCTGCTTTTTTTCCGGAAGGGAGTGTGGAACATCAAGTTTATCAAAAACAATGCACTGGTGCAGGCTCAACCTTCTCTATCAATGTGGGGAGTAATGAAGCGGATGCATTTCGTTTTCTAGACAACTTAGCTATCTTTAAATTAGCAGTTAGCTTAGGAGGGACTGAGTCGCTCGCCAGCCATCCGGCGTCCACAACCCATTCAGGTGTTGCTCAAAAGGTCCGGGAACATATTGGTATTAGTGATAATTTAGTGCGCTTATCAATTGGTATTGAAAATGTGAATGACCTTAAATATGCATTGGAACTAGCATTAGAGGCGATTTAATCATCAGGGTGGGCTTTCCCACCCTGAATAATCACAAAATTGCGTTAACTGATGCGGTATTGTGCGGGAAGTTCGCTAAAACCAAGTCCATTGCCTTTTTTCACTGCAATTTGTACGGGGATGCGCTCTTTCATTGCTTCCACATGGCTAATCACGCCAATAGTTTTGCCGGATGCATTCAAACTTTCTAATGCATCTAGGGCAATATCTAACGTTTCTGCATCTAAAGTACCAAAACCTTCGTCTAAAAAGAGCGATTCCAATTGTGTACGGTGACTCACCATATCGGATAGCGCTAGGGCCAATGCTAAACTAACTAAAAAGCTTTCCCCGCCAGAAAGCGTTTTAATGTCTCTAATGCTATCTGCTTGCCAGCCATCAATAACTTGTAACTCAAGGTTTGCTTGGTGGCTACGCTGTAATAAATAACGACCATGAAGTTTTTCAAGTTGTTGATTGGCTAAAGAAACTAAACAATCCAAAGTTAGGCCTTGTGCATAACGTCGGAATTTATCCCCTTCAGCGGAGCCGATAAGTAAACTGAGATAGCTCCAATCGTCATAACTTAATTGGCTTTTCTCTATTTCTTGCAGTAAATCTTGTTGCTGATGGCGCAGTTGCTTATCTGCACTGAGTTGGTTAATTATCTGGCCTTGCTTTTGGTTTATTTGCTTAATTTCTTCATCAAGTTGAGTGACTACTGTTTGTAATTGTGTTTCAGTAAGCGTCGAAAAATCAGCAATGCGTTGTTGATTCAGTGCTTCAATCGCCTGTAGCCCCTCTTTATAACGTGTTTCACACTGAATACGAGCTTGGTTTATGCGCTGTTTTAGCTCTTCTAATTGTTGCTTTTCTTCGTGGCTTATTAACGCATCAAGAAAGGCTTGTTGATGGCTAAATGGGCTATCTGTAAGTGATTGAGTGAACAGAATATTAGCTTGTTTTTGTGCCAGTTTTGTTTTTTCACTGGCGTCAATGAGCTCTTGATAGCTTCCATTCATTGAGGCGATAGCTTTATCAATCTCATTGAGTTGTTTACTTAATTGTTCCTGAGTTTGGAAAAGCATGGTTTGTTTATCATTCAATTTCTGAATGAATTGGCTGATAGCTAAACCAGAAAGCAGTGTTTTCCGTTGCGCTATTTTTTGCTCTAAATCTAACTCAATTTGTTTAAGACGATTTCTTTCTTGTTCAATTTGTTGAGTGAGAATACGGAGTTGTGCTGACTCAACTTTTAATGTGGCAGTATTGACTTCAATTTGTTGGCTAAGTGTTTGCGCCGCCATTTTTTGGTTATTAAAGCGCTCACTTCGCTGAGTAACTTCGCGAAACCATTCATCAAACTTATCTTTATCTGGCGCGCTTAAGTTAAATGGATTTAGGGTGGATTGCCATTGCTCTATTTGTATCTGTTTACGCTGTTGGAGCTGATTATGTTCTTTTTGGAGCTCATCAAGTTGTTGCGTTTGGTTTTTTAAACGCTCTTCGACTAATAACAGTTCTGATTGCAGCTGTGTAAAGCTAGCTTGTTGTTCATGTAAATGATGTTTGGCTTGCTGATATTCACGTTCTAGAGCCGCCATATCCGCCACTATTCTCTGTTGCGTAGCTAATTGATCCGTTAATTGATTAACTAAGAGGGTGACGGCTTGCTCATTTTGGGCTAACTCAGGAGTGAGTGCTTGCTCACATGTCTTTTGCCACTGTTGGTTAAAAGCATCGAATTGTTCATTGGTTTGCTGTTGTTGCTGTAAGTTTTCGTTCTGACGTTGTTTTTGTGTGTGAAGTTGTGATTCTAACTGAGCTTGTTGCTGTTTTAATTGGTCGAGTTTATCTGTTAGTTCAATGAGTTGTTGCTGCGTTTCACTGAGATGGATTGATTGATAATCGTTAACTGCAGGGTGCTCTGTTGCACCACATAATGGGCAGGGGTTACCTGCTATGAGTTGCTGGCGCTCATGCTCTAGGCTGACAATTTTTTGTTCTAATTGTAATTTATCATTGGTTAGTTTGACGCGTGGGGCTAACTCATTAATACGTGTCAGGGCAATGCTCAACTCTTTTTGCGTTGCAGTGATACTTTGTGCTAATTCAACATCTTTTTGAATTTCTTTCTGTTTTTGTGTTTGAGTATTAAGGCATTGAGATAATATTAGGGGTAATAACTTGGCATGCTGTAATCGAGCTTGTAGCTGTTCAATGTGTTGATTGATGGTGTTAACATCATGTTTTTCTTGATTTTGTTTGTAGGTTTCTTCTTGTTTTTTGAATGCGACGGTGCTGCGCTCTAACTCGAGACGTTTTTGGGCTAATTTTTCAGTTTGCAGCTGTTGTTGCCGTTGTAACTGTGCGACGCCATTTGAAAGTATTTGTTGTTTATTGTGTAAACTTGCCAGTTTGTCGGCTAATTCGAAAATAAAATGACCTTGTTGTTGCCAACTACCTATTTGGGAACTCAGTTCAGCGTCTTTTGGGTGCGCTTCTAGGAATAGGTTGTGTTTCTTTAACTCAATGTGAGCATTTTGGATCTGACTCTGTGTCTCATTAACTAAGTGTTGTTTTTGCTGAAGAGTTGTGTGTTGTTGTTCAATTTGCTGCGTAATTTCAGACTGTTGCTGTTTCAATTGTGCAATTTGGTTATCCAGAGGCCTGACAGTTTCATCAATCAATTGATGTTGTTGTTTAGCAAAATCAAGGTGTTGTTGATACTCGGATTGTGATTTCAACAACTTCTCTTGCAGTGGGGCACGTTCAGCTTGCTGAGTTTGCAAGCTAAGTTGCAAACGTTGTTGTTTATTCGTGTATTCAGTGAGTTGTAGTTGCTGGCGTTCAACTTCCTGCCACAACGGACGAAGGGATTCTGCCGGAGCGCTGTCCGCCAACCGTTTCAACTGAGGCTGAGCAGCTTGGAACTCAAGCTCGTTTTTTTTAAGCTCATCATCAAGTGATTGCATGCGCTGGGTGAGTTGGTGATATTGTTGCCACCAATTAACCCCTTGTTGGTGGCGAGCCCGCTGTTGCTTGGTTTGAGTCTCTTGTTCAAGTAAATGGTTTTGTTGTGCCAATAACTCTTGATGCTCTGCTTCAGTGAGTAAATTAATGCTTTGTGCTTTCGCTTTTAGCAAATCTAAGTCAATTTTAGCTTGCTTGTGTTGATTAAAAACATAAATTGAAATTTGGCTATAAATTTCAGTGCCTGTAATTTCTTCAAGTAAATCAGCGCGTTCTTTCTCTGAAGCATTTAAAAACGCAGCAAAATCACCTTGAGAGAGTAAAATTGATTTAGTAAAACGCTCATAATCAAGCCCAGTTATTTGTGCTACTAATTCCTTTATCTCTGTGATTTTTACGGTCAATATTTTACCATCAGTAACCGTTGCAAGTTCCGCCTTAGGCTGTTGTAAATTGCCGTCAGGTTTTCCTCCTGCTCGTCTTTGGCTCCAAAAGGCACGATAAGCTTTGCCTTTGACCTCAAACTCCACCTCCGCAAGGCATTCCCCAGTGTGGCGAGTCATCAGTTCATTTTGTGCGTTAGAAATGGTTTTTAAACGCGGTGTTCGGTGATAAAGCGCGAGGCAAATTGCATCCAATAAAGTGGTTTTCCCTGCACCTGTGGCACCTGTAATGGCAAATAGCCCATTGCTAGCAAATGGCTCTTCAGTGAAATCAATTTTCCATTCACCTCTAAGGGAGTTAATATTTTTTAAACGTAAACTTAAAATCTTCATATTAACTTTCCTTGCTCATTTGTAATGCGTCATAAGATTGTTGAAATAACTGCACTAGGCGCTGTTCACGCTCAGGATCTTCTAATGACTCTTGGGCAAGGCGACGTAAAAAAACGTCTTCTACGGTGAGTTCACTCAATGTTTCATTGGCCAAGGTTTGGTTTTGTCCCTGTATTTGCTTGCGTGCACGGCGTAGTATCACGATTTCGACAGGGAGGTCTTGTGTCAACGCTTCAATACGTTGTTGGATATCAGCGAGGTAATCTTGTGAAGCGACTTCAATGTCAAGCCAAACTGGTTTATCACCTTGGTAATCTTTCCATATCTCTAATTGCTGTTCTATTTGGCTTAAGGAACCTTTAATGCTTTGTAATGGCTGAATAATGGGGATTTCCAAGGGGGTAATTTGAGTTAATTTACTTCCAGTGAATTCAATAAGGCAGACACTTTTTTGTTGCGCTGTTTCGTCAAAACTTAATGCAATAGGTGAACCGCAGTAGCGAATATTTTCTTGTCCTCCAATCACTTGGGGGCGATGAATATGGCCAAGGGCAATATAGTCAGCAGGGGGAAAGGCCCCAGAAGGAAACGCATCTAACGTACCAATATAAATGTCTCTCACAGAGTCAGTTAAGGCTGCGCCGACAACGGTTAAATGGCCAGTTGCAATAATTGGAATATCCAACCCTAAAGCGGCTCGTTGTTCTAGTGCGAGTTGGTAGCTGGCTTGGTAATGATCATGAATAGCGCTTTGTAGTGAGCGTTGTTTCTCTTCAATATCTTGCCCTGCGATACTCAGTTGAATATCCCGAGGACGTAAAAAAGGAATGGCACAAACTAAGCCGATAGGTTGCGCTTGTTTATTCACTAATGTAATAACATGCGGCTCACTTCCAGATGTAATGACTTGTGTATTCAAGTAACGAAGTAGAGCGCTTGACTCATTGAGTACAGAAACAGAGTCGTGATTACCGCTTAAAATAACCAGTTGGCAACCTGTTTTTTGTAAGTCGACAATAAATTTGTTGTACAGCTCACGTGCATAGCTCGGTGGTGAACCTGTATCAAATATATCACCTGCAACGATGACGGCATCAACATGGTGTAGTTCTACTTGCTCAACTAGCCAATTTAAGAAATGTTGGTGCTCAGGCGCACGGCTTTTGGTAAAAAAATACTGACCAAGGTGCCAGTCTGAGGTATGAATAATGCGCATGAGTTATCAATTCCTATCATCAATAATGAGCATGAACGTTCGATAATGAGAGTATACCTGATCCATATAATGGGTGAGGGGTGTTTGTGACTTTATTACCATGTTGCGGAAATATTTCACTTAAATGACATTTAACCGTTAAAATAAAGATTAATATGCGTTTTACCCATTGATATTCATAATTCTGTCATAAAAGTGACGCATAATGCTTTCACATTTTAAATGTCTTCTTAATTTTACAGGAACAATCATGGCAAGACGCATTCTAGTTGTTGAAGATGAAGCGCCCATCCGAGAAATGGTTTGTTTTGTATTAGAACAGAATGGTTTTCAGCCTATTGAAGCTGATGATTATGACAGTGCGATTGCACAACTCGTTGACCCGCTACCCGACCTCGTCCTACTGGATTGGATGATCCCAGGGGGCTCCGGTATCCAAGTAATTAAACATATGAAGCGTGATAGCGCAACACGTGACGTTCCTGTCATGATGTTAACTGCACGAGGAGAAGAAGAAGACCGCGTAAAAGGTTTGGAAGTTGGCGCGGATGACTATCTTATCAAGCCATTTTCACCGAAGGAATTAATTGCTCGGGTAAAGGCAATTTTACGTCGTATTTCACCAATGGCGACGGAAGATATTATTGAAATGAATGGGTTAACATTAGACCCTACCTCTCATCGTGTGACCAGCAATGACATCCCTATTGATATGGGGCCAACTGAATATAAATTACTACATTTTTTCATGACTCACCCTGAACGCGTATATAGTAGAGAACAGCTACTAAATTATGTCTGGGGAGCCAATGTGTATGTTGAGGATAGAACCGTTGACGTGCATATTCGGCGGTTAAGAAAGGCACTAGAGACGGAAGGTCATGATAAAATGGTACAAACTGTACGTGGTACAGGTTATCGTTTTTCTATCCGTTATTAAAACCCACAAAGGGAGAGGCATGCGTGCTTGAACGTTTATCGATTAAGCAGCTGATTTGGGGGCTGTTTTTATTTATCTTACCCGCCCTTATTTTATCGGTTTTTATTGGCCACCTAGCGTGGCTATTAGTGATATCGCTACTTGCTGCACTGATATGGCATGGGTATAACCTGCTCAAGCTTTCTTACTGGTTATGGCTAGATAAAAGTATGTTGCCCCCTGAAGGGCGAGGTGGGTGGGAACCCATTTTTTATGGTATCTACCAGATGCAGCAACGTAATCGAAAACGCCGCCGTGAATTAGGCCAGTTAATTAAACGGTTTCGTAGTGGTGCAGAATCACTACCTGATGCAGTGGTAATGATGACAACCGAAGGGAATATCTTCTGGTGTAATCGCCATGCGCAGGCTTTACTTGGCTTTCGTTGGCCTGAAGATAATGGTCAACATATTTTTAATTTATTACGTTATCCTGATTTTAGCCGTTACTTCACCATCAAACGTTATGACCAAGCGCTGACTATCGAGCTCAATAGTGGTGAAATCGTTGAGTTTCGTATCTTGCCATATACCGAAGGGCAGTTATTGATGGTTGCGCGAGATGTGACAGAAAAACGTCGTTTGGAAAAGGCGCGTAGGGACTTTTTTGCGAATGTGAGCCATGAATTACGGACTCCCCTCACTGTCATTCAAGGTTACCTAGAGGTTATGGATGACCAAGAAAACGTGACTGCGGTCAATAAAAAAGCACTGCATGTTATGCAAGAGCAAACGCACCGCATGGATAACTTAGTTAAGCAGCTTTTGCAGCTATCACGCATCGAAATTGCCCCTCAAATTAACCTTGATGAGCAAGTGAATATCCCTGTCATTCTCAAAATGATTGAGCAAGAAGCGCTTAGTTTAAGCCAAGGGCGTCATCAATTTGAATTTCATGTTGATGAAAAATTGCGTGTTCATGGTAATGAAGAGCAATTACGTAGTGCAGTGGCGAACTTAGTCTATAACGCGATCAGCCATACGCCTGAAGGCACCAAAATTTGGGTTGATTGGCAGAGAAGCGGGCAAGGGGCGCGTTTTAGTGTGAGAGATAACGGGCAAGGGATACCCGCAGAGCATATCCCTCGTTTAACCGAACGTTTTTATCGAGTAGATAAAGCACGTTCCCGCCAAGGCGGTGGAGGTACTGGCCTTGGGTTAGCTATTGTTAAACATGCATTACAACATCATAGTAGTCAGTTGGTGGTGACGAGCCAGTTAGGTAAAGGGAGTGAGTTTTCATTTACGTTACCAACAGTACTAATTGTTGATGATAAAAAACTTAAAAATGGGTAAATAATTCCACTTTATTAATATGATCAAAATATTAATAAAGTGGATTATTTCTATTCACCAGTCCATATAGGTATTCAATTCAATATTC
Organism: Providencia sp. CIM-Carb-044; assembly: GCF_033901115.1. Taxonomy (NCBI): domain Bacteria; kingdom Pseudomonadati; phylum Pseudomonadota; class Gammaproteobacteria; order Enterobacterales; family Morganellaceae; genus Providencia; species Providencia sp. CIM-Carb-044. The sequence goes on along the minus strand of NZ_JAXADV010000004.1, from coordinate 245,916 downwards.
ATATATTTAATGCTTATAATTGTCGTCACGTTAATTATATATTCTGTTAAATAATCAATTATAATCACTAGAAAAAGATGAGTTGTTCATTTTTCGAACAAAGCATATAACGAGTATTGGGATTTTACTGAAAGTAATCACTAGTTCTGAAAATTAGTTTAGTTATTTATTCTTGTTTTTAGGTTTGCTATTGCCTTTTTGCCCTATAAAAGTTCTACTTGTTGTCAGTTATTGGCGAATTTTTCTGTTTTTTGACTTTTCATTTCGTGTGATACAAGCAAATATACTTTTTTATATTGTTAACAGTATGTTTATCAGAATTCTATCTCGCTATATATATTTCAAAGGGTTGCTAAGTGTAAACCCATAATTTTCTATTTTGTCACTTAAAAATAACATAATATGGCTCATCGTTTATCATCAAGAGATATCATCGCATTAGGCTTTATGACTTTTGCGTTATTCGTCGGGGCAGGAAACATTATCTTTCCCCCTATGGTTGGTTTGCAGGCAGGGGAACAAGTTTGGACTGCCGCACTAGGGTTTTTGGTTACTGGTGTGGGTTTACCTGTTTTAACGGTTATTGCGCTGGCTAAAGTGGGTGGGGGTATTGAAGCACTCAGTACGCCTGTTGGCAAAACTGCAGGGCTACTATTGGCGGTTGTTGCTTATTTGTCGGTAGGGCCTCTATTCGCAACGCCAAGAACGGCAACTGTATCTTATAAAGTCGGTATCGCACCATTATTCGGTGGTGAGTCCGATATGCTATTACTGATCTACAGCGTGGTTTACTTCGTTCTAGTTATTGGTATTTCATTATACCCAGGAAAACTGCTCGATAGCGTTGGGCACATTTTAGCGCCTGTAAAAATGCTAGCTTTGGCTATTTTGGGTATTGCGGCTGTCATGTGGCCTGCGGGTGATCCGATTCCGTCAACAATAGAATATCGTGAGATGGCTTTCTCGAACGGCTTTATCAATGGTTATCTGACAATGGATACCCTCGGTGCGATGGTATTTGGTATCGTTATTGTTAATGCGGCGCGTTCAAGGGGTATCGAAAACTCTTCATTATTAACTCGTTATACTATGTGGGCAGGGTTAATTGCAGGGGTATTATTGACGCTGGTCTATTTGTCATTGTTTAAGCTTGGTGAGAATAGTGGTTCGTTAATTCCAAACCCTGCTGATGGCGCTGACATTTTACATACCTACGTCCAATATACTTTTGGTAATTACGGTAGCTTCTTCCTCGCGGTATTAATATTTGTTGCTTGTATGGTAACTGCCGTCGGCTTAACTTGTGCTTGTGCAGAGTTCTTCAGCCGGTATGTACCGATTTCTTACCGTAAACTGGTATTGATCCTAGGTGTGTTCTCCATGGTGATCTCAAACTTAGGTTTGAGTAAGTTAATCGCCTTCTCATTACCCGTGCTAGTTTCAATTTATCCACCTTGTATTGTATTAATTTTATTAAGCTTTACTTTGAAGTGGTGGAAAAACCCAACGATAGTGATTGCGCCGACAATGTTAGTCAGCTTTGTGGTCGGTTTAATTGGCGCCGTAAAAGCGTCAGATCATCTGAAAGGTTATATTCCTGAATGGATGACTGCAATGCCACTGTATAAGCAAGATTTAGTCTGGGTATTACCAACTGTTGTTGTGATGGTCGTGGCAATTTTATGCGATAAGTTTGTGGCACCCGCTGCGCAGCATAAACAAGTATAGTAATTTCAATTATTGAATCGAAGGGCCGCTAATGTTAGCGGCCTTTTTTTGTGTAACCAGAGCGGTTACATAACTCGTTTTGAATGGGGCTAATGATATTTTTTTGTTGAAGTTAGTACGGAGTACTAGTAGATTGGATAGGAAATGCGCAAGGAGGTGCAAATGAATTATTTAGAGTTTGTTGAAACTAGAATTTTTAGTTAGCAACGTAAACTAATTATGGAAGATAATGAATTTCAATTATTTCAGGCCTTCTTATTAGAAAACTATGAGTATGGTGACGTAATAAGCCGCTCTGGAGGATGTAGAAAAATACGTTGGAGAGCCTTAAATAAAGGAAAACGTGGTGGTGTTAGGGTTATCTATTATAACAGAACCATGAGCGGTAGGTTGTATTTGCTTACGATTTATACTAAGAACGCAAAGGAAGATTTGAATGAACAAGAAAAAGCGATTTTACGAGCAATCATTCAAAAGCTTGCTTAATGGTTAAATATACTCGTAATCTTTCAAGTTGCAGCGGTGTTGATTACGCTCAGATAGCCGAGTCACATAGTTTATCTATGCTTTCCGTCTATCTTCCTTTATCACCTAACTGCCGCTCGAATTATTTAAAATATAGAATTGAATGAGTTATGTAATAAGGATAATGGTATGGGAAAAAAGCTTTTTGACGATTTAGTGAGTAGCTTAGAAGAGATGGTTGCTATCGAGAAAGGTGAATTAGTTCCTGCTAGTGAAAATATTCATCGCTTCGAACTACCAGATGTTAAAGCTATTCGTAAACACTCTGGTATGAAACAACAAGAGTTTGCAGAAGCGATAGGTTCTAGTGTTGATTTGGTCCGTAGCTGGGAACAACAACGTCGGTTTCCATCAGGAATGGCCCTCAAATTGTTGTATCTTTTAGAAAAGAAACCAAGCCTGATTAATGAGTTGAGGGCCATTCATATTTAATCCAACCCCATCAGTGAAGGGGTTGGATCCTTCGACAGCGATTAATCAACCCCAACTGCACTACCTGCTGGACGGCGTACATCGTTAGAGCCATAAATAAAGCCTTCGCGTACTTTTCCTGAAACAGCGGAATCATTACCCGAAGATTTGGCACTAACACCAGCGCCTTCAGGGATCGCGACCATAATCAACTCGGCAGCTCCCCATGGCGTTTGCTCAACCATCTGGTAACCCATTTTATCGAGGAGCGCTAAGGTGTCTTTAGAAACGCCTCTTTGCTCATAATAAACCTCATCAGGGAGCCACTGGTGGTGAATACGCGGTGCATTAACGGCTTCTTGTGGCGGCATACCATGGTCGATAATATTTAAAGCGGTTTGCAGCGTAATTGAAATAATCCGTGAGCCTCCCGGTGAACCGAGAACTAAAAATACCTTGCCATTTTTCGTCACGATAGTCGGGCTCATGGATGATAATGGGCGTTTACCCGGTGCAATAGCGTTGCGTTCCCCTTGTACTAAGCCATATAAATTCTTCTCGCCGACTTTTGTGGTGAAATCATCCATTTCATCGTTTAAGAAGAACCCTGTCCCCGGAGGGATAACAACAGAACCGAATCGGCCATTAATCGTATAAGTCGTTGAAACCGCATTTCCTTTTTCATCTACTACAGAGTAATGTGTTGTCTCTGGTTTTTCGTGTGGCCCTATTCCCGGTTGAACTTGGGTTGATGGCGTTGCTTGGTTGGGTTTGATTTCTTTGCGTAACTCTTCTGCATAAGCTTTACTGAGTAATTTTTCGGTTGGATTATCGACAAATTCAGGGTCACCAAGGAAGGTGTTTCTATCCATGTAGGCATGGCGCATTGCTTCTGTAAGAGTATGAATATAGTCCGCAGAGTTAAAGCCCATTTCCTTGAGGTCATACCCTTCTAAGATATTAAGCGTTTGGCAGATAGTTACCCCGCCTGAACTAGGTGGTGGAGCAGAGATAAATTGATACCCTCTATAGGTACAACTGACAGGCGCTGTATCTGTAATTGTAAAATCCGCAAAATCTTTTGCTGTTAAGATACCACCATTTTTTTTCGATGCTTCTTCAACAATTTTGGGGATTTCACCTTCATAAAAAGCGGATGGGCCATTCTGGGCAATTTTTTCTAAGGTATTGGCTAAATCTGTTTGGACTAGTAAGTCTCCCGGTTGGAAGGCACTACCATCAGGCTTTAAGAAGATACGAGCCACTTCAGGGTCTTGTTTAAAACGTTCTGTCGTGGTGTCGAGAACATCGGTATCTGCACGGGTTAGAGTAAAGCCTTCTCTGGCTAATTTTATGGCAGGAGCCATCACCTGTTGGCGGCTCATTGTCCCGTATTTTTCTAAAGCATAGTCTAGGCCTTTAACGGTACCGGGTACACCTGACGCAAGATAGCCATAGAGGCTGGCATCTTTAATCAATTTACCGTCTTTATCTAAATACATATCTGCGCTAGCGGCAGCAGGGGCAGTTTCTCGAAAGTTAATGAATAAGTCTTTCCCATCGGCTAGGTGAATAGTCATAAAGCCGCCGCCGCCAATATTACCGCAGCAAGGGTTAACCACGGCTTGTGCATACCCTACCGCAACAGCTGCATCAATGGCATTACCGCCTGATTTTAGAATATCAGCCCCAATTTGTGATGCTAAATGTTGGGAAGAAACGACCATGCCTTTTTTCGCTTCAACCGCAGGTTCGGAGGCGGCATATAGTTGACTGGAAACAAGTAAGGAAAGAAGTAGAACCGCAGGGCGTAATGATGTTTTTATCATTCGTATCTCCCAGTTAAGGTTAGGTGAGGTGTTCTATCGCACAAATATTCAATATGAATAATTTGTTAATTATTTGTGCTTTTAATGTATAGCACACAATAATACAAAACATTGAGTATTTGAGTTAAGAATTGTTAACTGAGTGGAATAATTGCTAGTAGGAAGAGAAAAGATAGACTAGGTTCACAAAAAGTAAAAAGCGGGCTTGATGCCCGCTTTTCTAAAACTCGCGTAACGAATTACAGTTTTGCAGAGTTTTTAGTCAGGTAGTCAGCAACGCCTTTTGGAGAAGCATTCATACCTTCTTGGCCTTTTTCCCACTGAGCTGGGCAAACATCACCGTGCTCTTCGTGGAATTGCAGCGCGTCAACCATACGCAGCATTTCGTCAATGTTACGGCCTAATGGCAGGTCATTAACGACTTGGTGACGGACAACGCCGTTTTTGTCAACGAGGAAAGAACCACGCAGTGCAACGCCTGCATCTGGGTGTTCAATACCGTAAGCTTTGATGATTTCGCGTTTGATATCAGCAACCATTGGGTATTTAACTTCACCAATACCGCCGTTATCTACTGGTGTTTTACGCCATGCGTTATGAACAAACTCAGAGTCAAAAGAAACACCTACAACTTCTACGCCACGTTTTTTGAATTCTTCGTAGCGGTGGTCGAATGCGATCAGCTCTGAAGGACAAACGAAAGTAAAGTCCATTGGCCAGAAAAAGATCACAGCTGGACGGCCGTTCAGGTGGGTTTTCAGGTTGAAGTTATCAACGATTTCACCATTACCTAAAACAGCTGCAGCAGTAAAGTCAGGGGCTTGACGTGTTACCAGAACCATAATTTACTCCTATGAGTTTGAATTAAAGTTTTTTGTCCTGTCTATTTAATCACTGATAAATAGTGTGGACATAGACTGCCAAAAGAATAGAAAAATATCTTTTGATAATAAAGACATTTAAACCGATTATTGTGATAGGTTTTGACTATCAATCATACTAGTTTATTAAATTAATATCAATAAGATAGTTTTATTCCATTAAAGTGCAAGCTTTAATTTATTCCTTTGTGTTAATTGTGACATTTTGTACAAAAAAATGTTGCAGCGCATTAGCCATCATTTCTGGATAAAATTGAAAGAAAATATTTTCTAACGCATCATACTGTAATAAAAAGTCGTTAAATGAACCACTTAGCGCTCCAAGCTTGGGGCGCCTTCTCGCCATACCATTCAGTGATTTACCAATATAATTTTTATCCGCATAGCGTATCAGCCACTGCTGAGGCCAAAGGAATTCATTTAACTCCTGAAATTTTTCAGGAGTATGACAAAGTTGTGGCTCAATTATTGTTCGGCAGTCACGTACAAAGCCCGCTAGCGATATTGATGGCTCAATAGTCGACCAGTGCAGCGACAAAAAATGATCCCAGACTAAATCCAAGGTTATGGGCGCAACACGGCGATATTCATCACGAAACAACAACTTAGCTTCTTTGACTAAAGGGTGGGTATCCGTAATGCGGTCGACGGCTCGATGCATAAAGATACCAGAGACAACTTCAGATGAATAAAGGCCCGTAGGGTTTCCGCGGACGTAGTCAGCCATGATGTTGCCGAGTAAGGAGCTGTCAGCGAGGTGGGCGAGGTGGAGGTGCGCTAAATAATTCACTTTAAAATGTCCGTCGTCTTTCAAACCACAGGGGTGTTAGCTCCGTAAAGCCACCCGAATCACATACTCATGTATGCTCATCGGGATATCTTCACTTGCTGCCTACCTGTGATTCGAAATCCATAGGACATGCAGCGCAGCTTAGCTAGCTTTTTGATTGCTCAAACTATAGCAGTAATTATGTTGAATTCGAAACTCACAGGACATTACTTGGCAGAGGAATAAAGCATTCCTCTAATTCGAAATTCATGGGGTATCAGTACTGAGAGAAAAAAATAAAAAAGTCGAAATAAATTTGTCATGAAAGTTTATTGAAATTGAAATAATTCATTCTTTGAATGGACAAATAGCGTACAGAATTTTTTGCTAACAAAATATTTGTTAAATAATGGTGTTTTTCTGTACTATTTTACGCTTATTTCTTGCGCCAAAGTCAGCGCGGCACTAGACTAGTCGCCTGTTTTTTTAGATTGATGTCAATACAATGCGTGTTTCTGATTTTACTTTTGAATTACCTGAAGAACTGATTGCCCACTATCCGCAGGCTGAACGTAGTGCTTGCCGTTTATTAAGCCTCGATGGCGGTTCAGGGCAGCTCACGCATGGTGTTTTTACCGATATTCTAGAAAAATTGGAGCACGGTGACTTGCTAGTGTTCAATAACACTCGCGTGATCCCTGCACGGTTATTTGGGCGCAAAGTTAGCGGTGGTAAAATTGAAGTTCTGATTGAGCGTATGCTGGATGAACACCGCGTATTAGCCCATGTTAGGGCATCAAAAGCGCCAAAAGAAGGGGCTGAATTACTGTTAGGTGAAGATGAAAGCGTGAAGGCGACCATGGTCGCGCGTCATGGTGCATTGTTTGAACTGCGCTTTGATGATGAACGTGATGTATTAAGCATTCTAAACCAAATTGGTCATATGCCTCTGCCGCCTTATATTGATCGCCCTGATGAAGAGTCAGATAAAGAACTTTATCAAACCGTGTATAGTGAAAAACCAGGGGCTGTCGCAGCACCAACGGCAGGTTTACACTTTGATGAGCCGTTACTTGAAGCATTGCGCCAAAAAGGCGTAGAAATGGCGTTTGTGACATTACATGTGGGAGCCGGTACCTTTCAACCAGTACGTGTTGATACTATCGAAGATCACATTATGCATTCTGAATATGCAGAAGTGCCACAAGAGGTCGTGGATGCCGTTTTAGCCTGTAAAGCTCGAGGTAATCGCGTTATCGCTGTTGGAACGACGTCTGTTCGGTCACTAGAAAGTGCCGCAAAAGCAAGCCAAGACACTTTAATTGCTCCATTTTTTGATGATACCCAAATCTTTATTTACCCTGGGTATGAATATCAGGTGATAGATGCACTAATCACCAACTTCCACTTACCTGAATCTACATTAATTATGTTGGTTTCTGCGTTTGCTGGATATAAAAACACCATGAATGCATACGAAGAAGCCGTTAAACAAAAATACCGTTTCTTTAGTTATGGTGATGCTATGTTTATTACCCCCAATACAAACGCTCGATTTGAGAAAATTGGTGAGTAATCAGTTTTATAAGCGGTGGCATCGGCTGCTTGCTTAGCAAATTAATATTATCGATAGCAACAGACTGTTTTTCTGCTGCTAGGAGGCAAATGTGAAATATGAATTACAAACGACTGACGGCAATGCACGCCGTGGTCGCTTAGTCTTTGAGCGCGGCGTGGTGGAAACCCCTGCATTTATGCCAGTAGGAACCTACGGTACAGTTAAGGGGATGACCCCTGAAGAAGTGAAAGAAACTGGCGCTCAAATCTTATTAGGGAATACTTTCCACCTGTGGTTACGCCCGGGTCAAGAAATCATGAAGTTACATGGTGATCTCCATGACTTTATGCAATGGCAAGGGCCAATTTTAACCGATTCAGGTGGCTTTCAGGTCTTTAGTCTTGGTGCGATGCGCAAAATTAAAGAAGAAGGTGTGCATTTTCGCAACCCTATCAACGGTGAAAAAGTTTTCCTAAGTCCTGAAAAGTCGATGGAAATTCAGTATGACCTCGGCTCAGACATTGTCATGATTTTTGACGAGTGTACGCCGTATCCAGCAGATTGGGACTATGCAAAGACATCAATGGAAATGTCGTTGCGTTGGGCTGCACGTAGCCGCCAACGCTTTGACGAACTAAACAATAAAAATGCTTTGTTCGGTATTATTCAAGGTAGTGTTTACGAAGATTTACGTGATATTTCAGTTAAGGGACTGGTGGAAATCGGCTTTGATGGGTACGCTGTAGGCGGCTTAGCCGTAGGCGAACCGAAAGAAGATATGCACCGAATTTTAGAACATGTCTGCCCGCAAATTCCAGCTGACAAACCTCGTTATTTAATGGGAGTTGGCAAACCTGAAGATTTAGTTGAAGGGGTTCGCCGTGGTATCGATATGTTCGATTGTGTGATGCCAACACGAAATGCACGAAATGGGCATTTATTTGTGACAAATGGCGTGGTAAAAATTCGTAATGCTAAGTATAAATCAGACACATCAACACTGGATGCTGATTGTGACTGCTATACTTGTCGTCATTATAGCCGTGCTTATCTGCATCACCTTGATAGATGTAATGAAATCCTTGGTGCAAGGCTCAATACCATCCATAATTTACGTTATTACCAGCGTTTGATGGCCGGTATTCGCCAAGCCATAGAAAATGGGAATTTTGAAGAGTTTGCTAAAGATTTTTACCAAAAGATTGGTAAACCCGAACCTTCATTAAATATCGAGTGAATTTAAGTGCGAAATGCCACTAATCTGTGTAGCATATCAAACTTAGCTTTTTTGTATGTAAAATTGCTTTCAATAAAACAATGAGGAAAGTTGAATGAGTTTTTTTATTTCTGAAGCAGCGGCGTCAGCAGGTGCACCAGCGCAAGGTAGTCCATACACCATGGTTATCATGCTTGTTGTTTTCGCGCTGATCTTCTATTTCATGATTTTGCGTCCACAGCAAAAACGTGCGAAAGAACACCGTAAATTGATGGAATCTATCACTAAAGGTGATGAAGTTTTAACAACTGGCGGTTTAATCGGGCGTGTAACTAAAGTGTCTGAAACCGGTTATGTGGTTCTTGAGTTGAGTGAGAACACAGAAGTAACCATCAAACGTGATTTCGTTGCTGCTGTTTTACCTAAAGGCACAATGAAAGCAATTTAATTCTGATTCTCCCGAAGGGAACTGCCGTGCTAAACCGTTATCCTTTGTGGAAGTATCTGATGTTGATCTTTGCGATCCTCATCGGTTTGCTTTATGCACTTCCAAACCTATATGGTGAGGATCCGGCTGTTCAGATCACTGGCGTGCGGGGAACCGCCGCCAATGAACAAACGCTGATCCAAGTCCAAAAATCGTTAAAAGACGATAAAATTGAGAGTAAATCTATCTCTCTAGAAAATGGGGCAATTTTAGCCCGATTCAACAACTCTGATGTTCAGTTACGTGCGCGTGAAGTGATCATGAATGCACTGGGTGACCAGTATGTTGTTGCATTAAACCTTGCACCTGCAACGCCTAAGTGGCTCGAAGCGATCGGTGGTGAACCGATGAAGCTTGGTCTTGATCTGCGTGGTGGGGTTCACTTCCTGATGGAAGTTGATATGGACACTGCATTAGGTAAATTGCAGGAACAAAACATGGATGGTTTGCGTAATGACCTGCGTCAAGAAGGCATTGCGTACTCTTCTATTCGTAAAGGCAATGATTACAGCGTGGAAGTTCGTTTCCGTAACGCGGACGATCGTAGCCAAGCTGAAAAAGCATTGTCTCGTAAATACCCAGACTTAGTCTTTAGTGATGGCAGCGATAACACCATGATTGCTGTTATGACCGACGAGCGTTTACGTGAAGCACGTAACTATGCAGTTTCTCAGAACATTACTATTATTCGCAACCGTGTAAACCAATTAGGTGTTGCGGAGCCACTCGTTCAACGCCAAGGTGCTGACCGAATTGTGGTTGAATTACCCGGTATCCAAGATACTGCTCGCGCAAAAGAAATTTTAGGTGCGACTGCGACATTAGAATTCCGTTTGGTGAATACTTCAGTCGATTCTTCCGCAGCAGAAAGTGGCCGTGTACCAGGTGATTCAGAAGTTAAATATGACCGTGAAGGCATGCCTTACGTTTTATATAAGCGTGTGATCTTAACGGGTGACCATATTACGGACTCAACCTCTGAAGCGGATGAAAATGGCCAACCACAAGTGAGTATCAGTCTTGATAGTGCTGGTGGTTCTATCATGTCTGACTTTACACGTGATAACCAAGACAAGCTGATGGCAACGCTGTTTGTTGAATACAAAGACAGTGGCAAAAAAGATGCAACTGGCCGTTCAATTTTGGTGAAAGATGAAAAGGTCATCAATGCGGCACGTATTTCTGCGCGTTTTGGTAGCAAATTCCGTATTACGGGTATTACTAACGGTACTGAAGCTCGCCAGCTTTCATTACTGTTACGTGCTGGTGCGTTGATTGCGCCAATCCAAATTGTTGAAGAACGTACCATTGGTCCAACACTGGGTATGCAAAATATCGAGCAAGGGCTGAAAGCATGTATCGCAGGCCTGTTAGCTTCTATCCTGTTTATGATTATTTATTATCGTAAATTTGGTCTGATTGCGAGTAGTGCGCTGTTAGCAAACTTGGTGTTAATTGTTGGTGTGATGTCCTTATTACCGGGGGCAACACTGACCATGCCAGGTATTGCGGGGATTGTATTAACCCTTGCAGTTGCAGTCGATGCTAACGTTCTTATTAACGAACGGATTAAAGAAGAGCTCAAGAACGGTCAATCTGTTCAGCAAGCGATTCATGAAGGGTATAAAGGCGCCTTCTCAAGTATTACAGACGCAAACTTAACGACACTTATCACTGCGATTATTCTATATGCAGTGGGTACTGGGTCTATTAAAGGCTTTGCGATTACGACAGCGATTGGTGTCGCAACCTCTATGTTTACAGCTATCGTCGGTACACGTGCTATCGTGAACCTGCTTTACGGCGGTAAACGTATTAACAAGCTGTCAATTTAAGGAGCACGTTGTGGCACAGGATTATACTGTTGAACAATTGAACTATGGTCGTAAAGTTTATGACTTTATGCGCTGGGACAACGTTGCCTTTAGCATTTCTATCGTATTACTGATTGCTTCTTTTGTGATTATCGGCATCAAGGGTTTTAACTGGGGCTTAGATTTCACAGGTGGTACGGTAATTGAAATCAACTTAAGTCAGCCAGCTGATTTGGATAAAATTCGTGATAGCTTGTCTAACTCGAACCATAAAGATCCACTAATCCAAAACTTTGGTAGCAGCCGCGACATCATGATCCGTATCCCGCCTATTGAAGGCACCGCGGGTCAAGAAGTCGGCAAAGAAATTATCACGATTATCAATCAAAGTGTGGATGATAAAGCAACCGTAAAACGCATTGAATTCGTGGGGCCAAGTGTTGGGGCTGAATTGGCGCAAACAGGGGCTTTGGCTCTGTTAACTGCGTTGATTTGTATCCTAATCTATGTTGGGTTCCGTTTTGAATGGCGCTTGGCTGCGGGTGCCGTGCTATCTCTTGCGCATGACGTGGTGATTACTTTAGGTATTCTGTCTTTGTTCCATATTGAGATAGATATGACTATCGTGGCGTCATTGATGTCGGTTATCGGTTACTCGCTGAACGACAGTATCGTTGTATCAGACCGTATCCGTGAAAACTTCCGTAAAATTCGTCGTGGGACACCGTACGAAATCATGAACGTCTCTTTGACGCAAACATTGAGCCGTACCATTATGACATCAGCAACCACATTATTAGTGGTTCTGATGCTATACCTGTTCGGTGGCGCAATGTTGGAAGGCTTCTCATTGGTTATGTTAATCGGTGTAACTATCGGTACTATCTCATCTATTTACGTGGCTTCTGCACTAGCACTGAAGATGGGTATGAAGCGTGAACACTTGATGCAAGCGAAAGTCGAAAAAGAAGGTGCAGACCAAGAGTCGTTACTGCCTTAGTTTTAAAAACGATGAGTAACTAAGCCAATTAGTGCTCAAAATAGTTCGTGTTGTAGGTAGGCGGCAAGTGTAATTAATCCCTAGGATCATACATAAAGTATGTGACTAGGGTTAATAAACGATGCCAATACCCCTACGACGGGAATTATGAAGAGTTAAGCCAATTATTAGTGCTCAAAATAGTTCGTGTTGTAGGTAGGCGGCAAGTGTAATTAATCCCTAGGAGCATACAAAAGTATGTGACTAGGGTTAATAAACGATGCCAACACCCCTACAACGCGAAATATGAAGAGCAACGAGAACACCCTAGGAGGCATCTTCTAGGGTGTTTTTTCTCGCATAGTAGGGTAAACTATCTCCCCCTAAATAGATTCAGGAAACGCTATGCACTGCCCATTCTGCTCAGCTGTAGATACGAAAGTTATTGACTCGCGTCTGGTCGGTGAAGGGTCCCAAGTCCGTAGACGCCGCCAATGCTTACTGTGCCATGAACGCTTCACAACCTTTGAAGTGGCTGAACTTGTCATGCCTAGAGTCATTAAAAGCGACGATATTCGTGAGCCTTTTGATGAAGAAAAGCTTAATCGTGGTATGCAAAAGGCATTAGAAAAACGGCCTGTAAGTTCTGATGATATTGAACAAGCTATTATTTCTATTAAATCCCAGCTTAGGGCTACCGGGGAACGTGAAGTCCCGTCGAAATTAATTGGCAGTTTGGTTATGGATGAGCTGAAAAAGCTCGATAAAGTTGCCTATATCCGTTTTGCTTCTGTTTACCGCAGCTTTGAAGATGTGCGTGAATTTGGCGAAGAAATCGCTAAATTACAGGATTAACGCCAATGATTGAACAAGACAACATGTATATGGCTCGTGCTTTTGAGTTGGCACGAAAAGGGCGTTTTACCACATCACCTAATCCAAATGTCGGGTGTGTGATTGTGCGTGATGGTACTATTGTCGGTGAAGGGTATCATCAAAAAGCGGGGGAACCCCACGCAGAAGTCCATGCACTAAGGATGGCAGGAGATAAAGCGCAAGGGGCAACGGCTTATGTCACCCTTGAGCCTTGCAGTCATCACGGTCGTACCCCACCTTGTGCAGAGGCGCTGATCAAAGCGGGTGTAAGCCGCGTTGTTGCTGCCATGCAAGACCCAAACCCTCAAGTTGCGGGCCGTGGCCTGTATATGTTGTCGCAAGCAGGGATTGAAACGCACAGTAATGTTTTACTAGATGATGCTGAAGCGGCAAACCGCGGCTTTTTAAAACGTATGCGTACCGGGTTTCCTTATATCCAGTTGAAACTTGCCGCTTCACTCGATGGCAAAACCGCCCTTGAATCAGGGGAAAGTAAATGGATTACCAGCTCGGCAGCTCGCAAAGATGTACAAGCTCTTCGAGCCGAGGCTAGCGCTATCTTAAGTACGAGCAGCACGGTTGTTGCTGATGACCCTTCTTTAACGGTACGTTGGAACGAGCTCCCATCAGACATCCAACAAGTTTATCCAGAAAACCAAGTGCGCCAGCCCATTCGTATTGTGTTGGATAACCACAATCGTGTAACTTCTGGTCATAAAGTCACTCAATTAGATGGTGAATGCTGGTTAGTGCGTTCAAACCCAGATGAAAATGCAGTATGGCAAGGGCAAGTTGAGCAACTCGCTGTTCCTGCTGATGAAAACGGCACCGATCTAGTTATTTTGATGATGCAATTGGCTAAACGTAATGTGAATAGCATTTGGGTTGAAGCAGGGGCAAAACTTGCAGGCTCATTGCTTAAGTTAGGTTTAGTGGATGAGCTGATTGTCTATATTGCGCCTAAATTATTAGGAAATAGCGCTCGAGGTCTGGTGGACTTCCCACCGCTTAATGCCCTTATTGATGCGCCAAAATTTGAATTTACAGAAGTGAAGCAAGTCGGGCCAGACCTACGCGTCAGGCTTCGTCCCGTATGGTAAGTGGTTTTTTTGAAAATCATACGTACGATACACGAAAGAATGTGATAAAATCCGCGCCCCGCGGGTTATAATTAATATTAGAGGAAGGCTATGAACGTAATTAAAGGTGTTGTTGCTGCTCCACAAGCGCGTGTTGCTATCGCTATCGCTCGTTTTAACAACTTTATTAATGATAGTCTGCTGGAAGGTGCTGTTGATGCGTTAGAGCGCATTGGTCAGGTTTCAAATGACAACATCACAATTGTGTGGGTTCCAGGCGCTTATGAGCTACCGTTGACCACAAAAGCATTAGTTGAAACTAATAAATATGATGCAGTAATTGCATTAGGTACCGTTATTCGTGGTGGTACAGCTCACTTTGAATATGTTGCAGGTGAATGTAGTTCCGGCCTATCTCATGTCGCGATGAACAGTGAAGTGCCAGTGACTTTTGGTGTGTTAACCACTGAAAATATCGAACAAGCCATTGAACGTGCGGGTACTAAAGCAGGTAATAAAGGTGCTGAAGCTGCACTGACAGCACTTGAAATGATTAATGTAATTAAGGCCATCAAAGGCAAATAATACACAATTAGCTCTTTGTTGCCGTTTTTTCGCCACAATGGTGTAGATAACGCAATGCAACAAGTGTTTTTTGTGTACAGTTTTTAAATTTAAGGGGAATCTTGTGAAACCTGCTGCTCGTCGCCGCGCTCGTGAGTGTGCTGTACAGGCCATTTATTCATGGCAATTATCTGGCAATCCAATTGCTGAAGTGGAATATGAGTTTATTGCTGAACAGGACATGTCAGACGTTGACGTAAACTATTTTCGTGAACTGTTATCAGGTGTTGCGACCAACGCGACAAAACTTGATCAACTGATGGCGCCTTATTTATCTCGTCAGCTAGAAGAGTTAGGGCAGGTAGAAAAAGCGATTTTACGTGTCTCTATGTTTGAATTAAGTTTCCGTGAAGACGTACCTTATAAAGTTGCAATCAACGAAGGTATTGAATTAGCGAAAGTTTTTGGCGCAGAAGATAGCCATAAATTTGTTAACGGTGTATTAGACAAAGCGGCACCTGCAGTTCGTCGTAAAAAATAATAATATCAGGGTTCCCTCCTGTAGCACTACGGTAATAAATAGGTAGGCTGGGTTCCAGTCTACCTTTGTGTTTATATGCTCGCGATATTTCAATGACAGGTGAGCGAAGAATAATTGTAGCCAATTAGATACGCTGTTTAGGTTAGCAATTGTGTGCTATTTACCTATTATTGAATTATTAGGGTGTAAATTATTTGCTTCGTCTCAAACGAAAATAGATATAGCGAAAACGGAAAATCTACCATGTCATATGGCGAATTTGACCTCATCGCGCGTTATTTTAACCGTCAAACCACTAACCGACGTGATGTTAATATCGGTATTGGCGATGATTGTGCGTTGATGACCATTCCAGAAAAACAGCAACTTGCAGTAAGTACTGACACTCTCGTTTCTGGTATCCATTTCCTACCTACCATTTCACCGGCTGATCTTGCTTATAAATCATTAGCATCTAATTTAAGTGACCTTGCAGCGATGGGCGCAGACCCTGCATGGGTTTCCTTAGCCATTACATTGCCTTGTGTTGATTGCGATTGGTTGCAATCTTTCAGTGATAGCTTGTTTGAACAGCTTAATTATTATGGAATGCAATTGATTGGTGGTGACACAACTCGTGGGCCAATGAGTTTAACGTATACGGTTCATGGTTTAGTACCAAATGGTAAGGCGATGTCTCGCGCAGGAGCGCGTAATGGCGATTGGATTTATGTCACTGGTACTCTCGGTGATAGCGCGGCAGGCTTAGCTATTTTGCAAGACAAACTGAATGTTGAAAATGTAGAGCATCAAGAATGGCTAATTGCGCGCCATTTACGTCCGCAGCCACGGATTTTACAAGGCCAAGCGTTGAGAAACCTGGCTTCTTCTGCAATTGATATTTCGGATGGTTTAGTTTCCGATCTTAACCATATCTTGAAAGCGAGTGGTTGTGGTGCACGGATTAATTTAGATGCATTGCCTCAATCAGAAGCGTTGAAACAAAGTTGTAGTATTGAGCAAGGGCGTTTATGGTCTTTGAGTGGTGGTGAAGATTACGAACTCTGTTTTACTGTTCCTGAAATTAATCGTGGAGCGTTAGAGATGGCATTAGCGCATACGGGGTCAGGCTTTACGTGTATCGGGCAAATTAAGCCGCAGTCTGAAGGAATTAGCTACTTTTGCAATAACCAAGAAGTTGATGTAAACCTAAAAGGTTTCGATCATTTTGTTTCGGAAGGTGCATAGAATGGCAAGTCGCCAAGAAAAAGCAGAAGCAAAAAAACGGCTGAATATGCGTAACCCTTGGCACTTATTGGCCACAGGATTTGGGAGTGGCCTTTCGCCTATTGTGCCTGGCACAATGGGCTCTCTTGCTGCGATACCTTTCTGGTTATTAATGGCAAACATGCCAATTTGGAGTGTGTGGGTACTCATTATCGTGGGTTTTTGGATTGGTTGCCTAATTTGCCAACGCACTTCCGACGACATGAAAATTCATGACCATGGCAGTATTGTTTGGGATGAATTTATTGGGATGTGGATTACGCTAATGGCGATCCCAGTTGTTGATTATGAGTGGGTCATTACCGCCTTCTTTATTTTCCGTATTTACGACATGTGGAAGCCATGGCCAATACGGTTTTTTGACCGAAAAGTCAGCGGCGGTTTTGGTATTATGATTGACGATATCATTGCGGCGATTTTTTCTTATGTCACTATTTGGTTGTTGGTTTGGTATGACATTATGCCATTCTCAACCAACTAAATACGCGTCATATTTTGCGCTGTGGCGTTGTTGGCTGCGTTCGGTTACCCGAATCACATACTTGTGTATGCTCATCGGGATAACCTCGATTGCCGCCTAGCCACAACCCAAACTATTTAGCGTATTGGTATTTATCGTATTTCAAACTAAATACGCGTCATATTTCAAATTGTAGGGGTGTTGGCTTCACTTATCCGCTCTAGTCACATACTTGTTTATGCTCCTAGGGTCCTATTCGCTTGCCGCCTACCTACAATCTGAACTATTTAGCGTATAAATACGTGTATATTTGATGTGATTGCTTATCGTGGTGACTTCTTTTACTTCTTTTACTTCTTTTTGCGCCGAATACCCATCACTGAGGTTTGTGCTAAGGTTAAACCTTTGGTTTCTGGTGCAAATAGGATAGAAACAATTAGCCCGAGCAAAGAAACACCTGCCCCCATTAACACCACCGAACTGACCCCATATTTAGTGATAAACAGCGGTAATGCCCACGTTGAAAAAATGGTTCCAATACGGCTGATTGACATAATCACCCCAACGGCGGATGCGCGAATATCTGTTGGAAACAGTTCGTTAGGGTAAAGCCATTGTAAAATACCCGGGCCGCCTGAAAAGAATGCGTAAATACCAAACATAATAATTACAAGGCAAATACCGAGGTTTGAGAATAAACCAAGTATGGCAAGAGCAAGGGTCATAATCGCAAAGCTACCAATCAATAGTGGCCGCCGGCCCATTTTATTTAACCAATACATCGCGGGTAAGCAGCCTAACATAAAGAATAAGCTGATAACCACGTTACCCAGTGCAGCATTTTTTCCTTGATCCCACCCGAGCTGACCAACAATTTGTGGGCCAAAGGTGTAAATTGCAAACATCGGGATCACTTGGCAGGTCCAAATAATGGCAGTGAATAGAACAAAAGAAAAATGGCGCTTAGTGAATAATTGGATGAAATGTGTTTTTTGTTGTTCTTCGGCTTCGAATACCACAGGCTGACCAAACAGCTTTTCCATCATTTTTTCGCATTCTTTAACGCGCCCTTTGCGGATCAGCCAAAGAGGTGATTCAGGTAAATCAAAACGACCAATCAAAATGATAATACAAGGGATCACTGAGCTACCAAGCATCCAGCGCCAGCCATCTTCCACGTCATACAACATATAACCGACGAGATTGGCACAGGTTGCACCCACATACCACATTGCCGCAATAAACCCGACAGCAAATGCGCGCTGTTTGGTATTGGAAAACTCAGTGATCATTGACGTTGCAATTGGGTAGTCCGCACCTATTACTATCCCGATTAAGAACCGCATGATAAGCAGCTCCATCGGTGTTGAGACAAACATGGTCGCCACTGAAATAGCACCAATGGCAACAATATCAATTAAAAACATTTTACGACGACCGACTTGGTCGCAAATATAGCCGAATAGAGAAGTACCGATGAATAGACCCGCTAATGTTGCAGCGCCTAATAAGCCAATCCATTCACTACTTAAGCTTAATACGGGTGTGAGTTGTTCTAAGGCAACGCCGATCAGGACTAATACATAACCATCCAGAAAAGGCCCTCCACTGCCCCAAAGCATAATCCGCCGATGAACGGAGGAAAATTGGATATCATCAAAACTTTTTGGTTTCATTATGCATCCCAGTGTCAGCGTAAATAAACGCTTGAAAACTCTCGAAGTTATTAGCTCCGAGAGTTATGCTAAATAAATCAGCCGTAACGAAATTCAATACCGAAAGTGCCGCGTGGGTATTCCCATTTTTCTAATGCACTACCTAAGCCAAGAATGCGGCAGGTTCCACATTCAAGACAACCGGCATAATCGAAACGTACTGAGCCGTCCTCTTGTTTTTTATATAATCCCGCTGGGCAAGCTTTAGTTAATGTTTCGAGCACATTCATATCTGGATGCTCTTTTATCACAATATGCGGGTTTTCTTCATCGACATTAAATTTATTAATGCCGAGTTTGACATCAACGTTGACTGGATTACTCATATTGCTCTGACTCCTTTAATTCCATCTTTGAGCAAATTCATGAAGCCCACTTTCTTCGCGTGTTGTAACATGGTCTTACGTAAAGGCACAGGCGCTTCATTTGAGATAGTGAAGAGTTTTTTGGCAATACCAACTGCCATTTCTGGGTAAGCAGAAAACATGCGAGGGTTATCCAAAAACTCAGGCATTTTTTGGTACATTTTCATGTCCCGCAGTGGGCCTTCGTTGAGCAGTGTGAGGTATTGATTTAAATTTTGTTTGCTGAAATCGTCGGTTTTCATTGCGCTAAGTACGGCTTTTGCTGCCGCTTCACCGGAGGCAACAGCTAAGTCCATACCACGAATAGTAAAACCTAAATTCATACACATACCAGCCGCATCACCAGCAATTAATACCCCATCACGTACTAATTCTGACTGCATTTTTAAACCTGCTTCAGGAACAACGTGAGCGGCATATTCGACCATTTTTCCGCCTTCAATCAACGGTGCAACGGCGGGGTGCTGTTTAAAGTCTTCAAGCATTTGCGGAACAGATTTCTTAGCGTCTTTGATGTGGTGTAAGCCACAGACTAAACCTAAAGAAATAGTATCTTCATTGGTATAAAGGAAGCCTCCGCCCATCAAGCCATCGGTCGGTGAGCCTGCAAATAGCCAAGCAACGCCCTCGTTCTCATTTAAATTAAAGCGGTTGCACAACACATCTTTTGGTAGTTCAATTAATTCTTTAACCCCAACGGCAACATGTTCTGCATTGACGCGTTTTGTCATACCAAGTTGTTCTGCCAGTAGTGAATTGACGCCATCTGCTAAAATGACTACTTTAGCTTCAAGTACATCACCATCAGCTTCCACACCGACGACCTTGCCATCGCGTTCAACTAACTTATCAACTCGAATCCCTGTAATACACTGCGCGCCTGCATTTTCGGCTTGTTCAACCAACCACGGGTCCAGTTTTCCCCTAAGTACAGACCAAGAGGTTTCATCTGGGCTTTGTGCTGCACCATTTTGGAAGTCAACAGTGACAGCACCGGTTTCGGTCATAAATGACAATTTTTCGCGTGTGATCATGCGCTCAATAGGCGCTTCTTGGGTAAAGCCAGGAATAATTCGTTCTAAGCTATGGGCATACATTCGCCCACCTGTTACGTTTTTACCGCCCGCGTAGTTTCCTCTTTCGATTAGGAGAACTTGCGCACCTTCACGGGCAAGCACCAATGCAGCCACAGAGCCGGCTAGGCCTGCACCTACAATGATTGCATCAAAAATATCATCGGACATAGTTTCTCCAAAGGTCACTAAAACAGTGAGGAAAATGCCTCACTGTTATTGAGTTTATTTCGCCAGTTGTTGCGTTAAAGCAGGTAAGATTTTGAACAGATCGCCTACTATCCCGTAGTCAGCAAATTGGAAAATAGGGGCATTTTTATCTTTGTTGATAGCGACGATAGTTTGTGCGCCATTCGCACCGACCATATGTTGAATTTGCCCTGAAATGCCGACAGCGAGGTAAAGCTCTGGTTTGAGCATTAAGTTGGAAATACCCACATAGCGCTCATGTTCCATCCATTTTTCATTTTCTGCGACTGGGCGGGAACAGGCGATTTCTGCTCCTATGGTGTCGGCAAGCGTTTTGGCAATAGCAATATTTTCTTGGCTACCAATACCCCGTCCTACACTGACAACTAAGCGTGCTTTATCTAATTCAACTGAGCTACCTGCTTTTTTCTGAATCGAGGTACGTACAATAGATTGTTTTGGTTCGACCCATTGTGTAGCTTGAGCCGTGCCGTTACGTGATGCATCACTTGGGGCTGCTTCAAATGTACCAGAGGTAAGTGTTGCAATTGAAAATGCGCTATCTAGAGTCTCTTGACCGAAGGCGAGACCACCGTAAACCATATGTTTAATTGCAGGTTTTCCAGATTCGATTGTAACTGCTGTTGCATCGTTAGAGACGACTGCTTGTAGTCTAGCCCCTAATCGTGCTGCTAGTAATTTACCTCTACGGGTATTCGGTAACAGTAATAAACCTTTATCACCATGCTGTTTGATGGTTGAAACGATAGTGTCTGCATAATCTTCAATAATACGGTCGTCGGGTTTACCTGCTAATTGAAAAACTTGGGTCGCACCAAGTTGAAAAGCTTGTGAGCTTTGCGCTTCATCTAGGGCGAAAACATTGACTTGCTCACCAAGGGTGAGAGCACCGCCGATAAGTTCAGGCAAACGGGAAGTCATGTCACTAAATACCCAAACGGTTGATAATTTGCTCATAACTCCTCCGATTAAATGATTTTTCTTAAATGTTCTGCAAATTGCGCAATTTGATCATCTCCATCACCTTCAATAATGATTCGCTGGCGAACTTTCTGTTTTGGTGCGGCGATAGATTGAGACGATAATGCGGCAACGTTATCTAAGCCAATATCTGCCATCGTCCAAGCTTGGACGGGTTTTTTAGCAGCACCTAAGATGGCTTTCATGGATGGAATAACGGGAACGTTAATATCGGAGGTAACAGCGATAATGGCTGGTAATGGAAGGGATAACGTTTCAATTTCGTCTTCCAGTTCACGCTCTACAATCACCGTATCGGCTGTGATAGAAACAATGTTTTTCACACCATTAATGGCAGGAACTTGCAGGGTTTCACCTAATAAAATACTCACTTGTTGTGCATTGAGATCTGCGGAACCATCACCGCAAATAATTAAATCAAAGCCCACTTTCTGTGCCGCGGCACCAAGGGTAATCGCAGTTTGATGGGGCAGTGCATGCTCAAGTTGGTCATCAATAACAACAACCAGCTCATCTGGGCCACGTGATAGCACATCTTTACGCGCTTTCATATTAGTTAGTGCTTTACCACCAATACTTAACGCAATTACTTTGCTGTCTGCTTGCTGCGCTTTTATTTGGTTGGCAGTTTCAATTGCATTTAAATCATATTGACTGATTTTGGTATCGGCACGTGAAAAATCTAAAGAACCATCTGAGCTATTTACAATAATATCTTGTTCATCAGGAACAGATTTATAGCATGTAATAATATTCATTACATCTCCTAAAATAATATTAATAAATATGATCCGTTTCGGTTTCGGATTATATAATTATCATGATCTGGATATTTAAAAATAAAACCTAAGTCACCAATATTGAAAACCTTAAATTAAAGGGAGTTTAATTACTCATACTGATACCCTACTCACCAATATTATAAAAATCACCTAGTTATCAATGAAATGTTCAATATTGCTACCTGAATCACCAATACTGAAGGTATTTAATAACATTAACGTTACACAATATTTTATCTCTATGTATTTATTGGTATTTAGAGTTATTTTAAATAGAAAAAACAATAACAATTATTTATCACGAATAATATTGTGACCTTAATAACAGAATTGTTAATGGGGACTAGACATGATTTAGATAGAATTTGAATTAATACTTAATTAGGTTTCTCGGGATTTAATAATAAATATAAGTTTTAAATAAATGTAAGTATGAGGTTATGTATTAGGTGTTGAGAATAATATCTATTTTAAAACTTATGTATTAAATAATAAATTGGGATCGAACTATGAGCAAAGAAAATAAAAAAGGTGGGATAGAACCGAAGGTTTTTTTTCCACCGTTGATCATTGTTGGACTATTGTGTTGGTTAACTGTCCGTGACCTTGATGCTTCAAATGAAGTTATCAACCAAGTTTTCAGCTATGTCACCAATGTGTGGGGCTGGGCATTTGAGTGGTATATGGTCGTGATGTTTGGTGGCTGGTTTTGGTTGATTTTAGGACCATATGCTAAGAAACGCCTAGGAGAAGAGAAGCCTGAGTTTAGCCGAGCAAGCTGGATTTTTATGATGTTCGCATCTTGTACTTCGGCCGCCGTGCTGTTTTGGGGGTCGATTGAAATCTATTATTACGTTTCTGCACCGCCTTTTGGCTTTGAACCTTATTCAAATGAGGCCAAAAATATTGGGCTTGCATACAGCCTATTTCACTGGGGACCACTCCCATGGGCGACCTATAGCTTCTTATCTGTCGCATTCGGTTATTTCTTCTTTGTTCGCAAAATGGATGTTATTCGTCCAAGTAGTACGCTAGTTCCTCTGGTAGGGGAAAAACGGGTAAACGGGTGGTTTGGTACGCTTGTTGATAACTTCTATCTCGTTGCGTTGATATTAGCAATGGGAACTAGTCTAGGATTAGCAACACCGTTAGTTACTGAATGTATTCAATATTTATTTGGTATTCCTCATACCTTACAACTTGATGCCATCATCATTTTCTGTTGGATCATCCTAAATGCAATTTGTGTGGCTTTCGGCCTGCAAAAAGGGGTGAAAATTGCGAGTGACGTCCGTAGCTACCTGAGTTTCTTGATGTTGGGATGGGTATTTATTGTTGGTGGCGCTAGCTTCATTGTGAACTATTTCACCGATTCTATCGGTGTCCTAATGATGTATATGCCTCGCATGCTGTTTTATACCGATGCGGTAGGTAAAAGTGGCTTCCCACAAGGCTGGACAGTGTTTTACTGGGCATGGTGGGTTATCTATGCCATTCAAATGTGTATCTTCCTCGCGCGTATTTCTAAAGGCCGTACCGTCCGTGAGTTGTGTATCGGGATGGTGGCAGGCTTGACGGCGGGAACAACGTTAATTTGGACTATTTTAGGGAGTAACACACTCCAACTTGTTGACCAAAATATTATTAATGTTCCCAAACTAATTGAAGAATTCGGCGTTGCGCGCGCCATCATTGAAACATGGGC
The DNA here is from genome assembly GCF_033901115.1 of Providencia sp. CIM-Carb-044. Classification (NCBI taxonomy): domain Bacteria; kingdom Pseudomonadati; phylum Pseudomonadota; class Gammaproteobacteria; order Enterobacterales; family Morganellaceae; genus Providencia; species Providencia sp. CIM-Carb-044. Next base: position 222,102 of record NZ_JAXADV010000004.1, on the reverse strand, counting down.
TGCCTTACCTTTGAGCACTGTAACAATTTGGGGCTTCTTCATCCTCTGCTTTATCGCCACTGTGACACTCATTAATGCCTGTTCCTACACCCTCGCTATGTCGACTTGTCGCGCAGTGAAAGATGGTGATGAGCCGCCATTGTTAGTGCGCATCGGTTGGTCTGTCTTAGTCGGTGTTATCGGCATTGTTTTGCTGGCGTTAGGCGGATTAAAACCCATTCAAACAGCGATAATTGCCGGAGGATGCCCACTTTTTTTCGTCAACATCATGGTAACGCTCTCCTTTATTAAAGATGCCAAAGTGCATTGGAAAAATGACTAATTTACTCAGAAACAACATTTAAGAGGTTATTGATATGGATTTTAGATTGAATGATGAGCAGGAGCTGTTTGTCGCAGGGATCCGTGAACTGATGGCCAGTGAAAACTGGGAAAGCTATTTCGCTGAATGTGACCGCGACAGTAAGTATCCTGAACGCTTTGTAAAAGCGTTAGCGGATATGGAAATCGATAACCTGCTGATCCCAGAAGAACATGGCGGCTTAGATGCAGGGTTTATCACCGTTGCTGCGGTATGGATGGAGCTGGGTCGCCTGGGAGCACCAACCTATGTGCTGTACCAACTACCGGGCGGTTTTAATACAGTGCTAAGAGAAGGAACTCAAGAGCAGATTGATAAAATCATGGCGTTCCGCGGTACGGGTAAACAAATGTGGAACTCGGCGATCACTGAACCGGGGGCTGGCTCTGACGTAGGTAGCCTACAAACCACTTACCAACGCCGTAATGGCAAAGTGTATTTGAACGGTAGTAAATGTTTTATCACCAGTAGTGCTTACACCCCATACATTGTGGTGATGAGCCGTGATGCGGATTCACCAGACAAACCTGTTTTCACCGAATGGTTCTTAGATATGAGCAAACCAGGTATCAAGGTGAACAAACTTGAAAAACTGGGTTTACGCATGGATAGCTGTTGTGAAATCACTTTTGATAATGTCGAACTTGATGAAAAGGACATGTTTGGCCGCGAAGGTAATGGTTTTAACCGTGTAAAAGAAGAGTTCGACCATGAACGTTTCTTAGTGGCCTTAACTAACTATGGTACTGCGATGTGCGCGTTCGAAGATGCGGCTCGTTATGCTAACCAGCGTGTTCAATTTGGTGAAGCCATTGGCCGTTTTCAGTTAATTCAAGAAAAATTTGCACATATGGCGATCAAGCTCAATTCAATGCGCAACATGTTATATGAAACTGCATGGAAGAGTGACAACGGATTGATCACCTCTGGAGATGCAGCAATGTGTAAATACTTCTGTGCAAATGCGGCATTTGAAGTCGTGGACTCTGCGATGCAAGTACTCGGTGGTGTAGGAATTGCAGGTGAGCACCGGATCGCCCGTTTCTGGCGTGATCTGCGTGTGGATCGCGTATCAGGCGGTTCAGATGAAATGCAAATACTGACATTAGGCCGTAGCGTACTAAAACAATACCGCTAATAACTGAACGTAATGGGATGGCTTTCACGAGAGGGCCAACCCTGCTTCACAGGAGATAACAACATGGCAGAGCATCTACCTATGCCAGAATTTGGCCCTCTAGCTGGGGTTAGAGTGGTATTTTCAGGAATTGAAATTGCTGGCCCATTCGCGGGGCAAATGTTTGCAGAATGGGGTGCTGAAGTGATCTGGATAGAAAATGTCGCTTGGGCAGACACTATTCGCGTTCAACCCAACTACCCTCAGCTGTCACGACGTAATTTACGTGCATTATCATTGAATATTTTCAAGGATGAAGGGCGTGACGCATTTTTAAAACTGATGGAAACCACGGATATATTCATTGAAGCGAGTAAAGGCCCCGCATTTGCTCGCCGTGGTATCACGGATGAAGTACTTTGGGAACATAACCCTAAACTGGTCATTGCACACTTATCCGGTTTCGGGCAGTACGGTGACCCGCAATATACCAACCTCGCAGCTTATAACACTATTGCTCAAGATTTCAGTGGCTATCTGATTCAAAACGGTGATAAAGACCAGCCAATGCCTGCTTTCCCGTATACCGCAGATTATTTTTCTGGCATGACTGCCACAACGGCGGCACTGGCGGCACTGTATAAAGCACGTGAAACCGGAAAAGGTGAAAGCATTGACGTTGCCATGTATGAAGTGATGTTGCGTATGGGGCAATACTTCATGATGGACTACTTTAATGGCGGCGAAATCTGTCCACGTATGACAAAAGGAAAAGACCCCTATTACGCAGGTTGTGGTCTCTATAGCTGTAAAGATGGTTATATCGTGATGGAAATTGTCGGCATCACGCAAATTCAGGAAATTTTCAAAGATATTGGGTTAGCGCATCTGTTAGGTACACCAGAAATACCGGAAGGCACACAGCTAATTCACCGTGTGGAATGCCCTTATGGGCCTTTAGTGGAAGAAAAACTCGATGAATGGCTAGGTTCACGTTCGATTGATGAAGTGCTAGCAAGACTCGCGGAATTGAATATTGCTAGCGCCAAAGTCCTTACGATTCCTGAGCTAGAAACCAATCCTCAATACATTGCACGCGAATCTATTACCAGTTGGCAAACAATGGAAGGAAAAACCTGCCGTGGTCCTAATGTCATGCCTAAATTCAAAAATAACCCCGGACAAATCTGGCGAGGCATGCCATCACACGGTATGGACACGACAGATATCTTAAAAAATATTGGATACAGCGAAACTGATATTCGGGGGTTAGTCAATAAAGGGCTAGCCAAAATAGTTGATTAATTGAATGGGTACTCAGGGCAATGATGACTATTGAGCTGAGTATTCATCAGGGAAATGATGGGTAACAATTAATGGATGTAATCGGTAAACAAAATTTGCGTCAAATGTGGGATGACTTAGCAGTCACCCACGGTAACAGTCAGGCGCTTATCTTTGAATCCTGCGATGGAAAGGTTAGCGAGTTCAGTTACTTAGAAATGAACCAGCAAATTAATCGCACCGCCAATCTCTTTTTAGCTTATGGCATTCAAAAAGGCGATAAAGTGGCTTTACATTTAGATAATTGCCCTGAATTTTTCTTTTGCTGGTTTGGCTTGGCTAAAATTGGGGCGATTATGGTCCCAATTAATGCGCGTTATAAATACAGTGAAAGTGCCTGGATCATGCAGAACTGCCAACCCAAAATGGTGGTAACTTGCTCCTCTTTCTTAGATATTTATCAACAAGTATTCGCTGATGAAGCGACCAGCTTAGAACATATTTTTTTGATTACAGAAACGCAAATTGAACCCGTAGAGCATATTTCTGACTTTTGGCTTGAGCAGTCACAACAACATACTCAGTTGACTCAGGTGGTTGAATTGCATGTCGAGGATACGGCCGAAATTTTATTTACCTCTGGAACGACCTCGAAGCCTAAAGGGGTAATTATTACCCACTATAACCTCCGCTTTGCCGGTTATTACTCTTCTTGGCAAAACAGCTTACGCTCTGATGATATTTATTTAACAGTCATGCCTGCTTTTCATATTGACTGCCAATGTACAGCTTCTATGGCTGCATTTTCTGCTGGTGCTACGTTTGTTTTATTAGAGAAATACAGCGCACGCCGTTTTTGGCAACAAGTGGTGAAATACAAAGCGACTGTCGTCGAACTTATCCCAATGATGATCCGCACATTATTAAGCCAGCCGCTGGCGGATAACGAAAAAGATCATTGTTTACGAGAAGCCATGTTTTACCTCAATTTAAGTGAAGAAGAACGCGACCAGTTTATGGCCCGTTTTGGGGTGAAGCGGTTTTTAACTTCGTATGGAATGACGGAGACGATAGTTGGTTTGATTGGTGATAGGCCTGGCGATATGCGTCGTTGGCCATCCATTGGCCGCCCTGGTTTTTGTTATCAAGCTCAAATTCGGGATAGAAATAACCAACCTGTCGGAACAGGGGTTATTGGTGAGCTTTGTGTAAAAGGTGAACGTGGTAAAACCCTCTTTAAAGAGTATTACAACAGCCCTGAAGCGACAGCAAAAACCTTTGACGAAGCGGGATGGATGCATACGGGTGACTTTGCTTACCAAGACAAAGACGGCTTTTTCTATTTTGTCGATAGAAGCAGCAATATGATCAAACGCGGTGGAGAAAATGTCTCTTGCAGTGAAATCGAAAATATTATCGCCTCACATCCTGCCATTGTCGATGTTGCGGTGATTGGTATTGTGGATGATATCCGAGATGAAGCGATTAAAGCCTTTATTGTGCTTGAAGAAGGGGAAACCTTAACTCAGGAAGAATTTTTTGCTTTTTGTGAAAAACAAATGGCGAAATTTAAGGTGCCAACGTGTGTTGAGGTACGTAAAGATTTACCGCGTAACTGTTCTGGAAAAGTATTGAAAAAATATCTGCAATAATCGACAAACTTGATTAATTTTGCATACGTTTTCGGGTTGCACATGTGCAACCTGAAGCGTCACTGCACGACGAAGAAAGGATTATATTATGAGCGAATCATTAAAAATCACTCGAAATGGCGCTATTTTAGAAATCATACTCGATAGACCTAAAGCAAATGCAATAGATGCAAAAACTAGTTTCAAAATGGGAGAAGTTTTCCTTAATTTTCGCGATGACCCTTCTCTGCGTGTCGCCATTATTACCGGGGCAGGAGAGAGATTTTTCTCTGCGGGTTGGGATTTAAAATCTGCGGCGGAAGGTGAAGCACCTGATGCTGATTTTGGTCCAGGAGGCTTTGCCGGTTTGACTGAAATTTTTAATTTAAACAAACCTGTTATTGCTGCGGTGAATGGATATGCGTTTGGCGGTGGTTTTGAACTGGCTTTAGCGGCAGATATGATTATTTGTTCTGAAAATGCCAGTTTCGCATTACCTGAAGCCCAACTCGGGATTGTTCCGGATAGCGGTGGTGTTTTACGTTTACCTAAAATTTTACCTGCGCCAATCGTGAATGAAATGGTGATGACCGGCAGACGAATGGATGCGCAGGAAGCATTACGTTGGGGAATTGCTAACGATGTGGTTCCTATTGAGAGCCTGATGGATAAAGCCCGTGAACTTGCAGAACAAATCACCCAAAGTGCGCCACTTGCTGTCGCTGCACTGAAAGAAATTTTCCGCGCTACAGGTGAACTTACAGTTGAAGAGGGGTATAAACTTATGCGTAGCGGCGTGCTGAAAAACTACCCTGCGGTTTTACACTCAGAAGATGCAACAGAAGGCCCGCTGGCGTTTTCCGAAAAACGTTCACCGAGTTGGAAAGGGCGCTAGTACGCTAGCAGTGAGGTGAATCTTGAGTTTTTACGCTTTTGAAGGGGTGATCCCAGTTGTTCATCCCACCGCATATGTACATCCATCAGCGGTAGTGATTGGTGATGTGATTATCGGTGAAGGAGTGTTTGTCGGGCCTAACGCCTCTTTGCGTGGGGACTATGGTCGTTTGATCATAGAAAAAGGTGCGAATATTCAGGACTGTTGCATTATGCATGGCTATAGTGATGTTGAAACGATTGTCCATGAGTGCGGACACATAGGTCACGGTGCTATTTTGCACGGATGTATTATTGGTCGTGATGCTTTAGTCGGTATGAATAGTGTGATCATGGACGGTGCTGTCATTGGCGAGCAAAGCATTGTTGCTGCGATGAGTTTTGTTAAAGCTGGGTTTCAAGGAGAATACCGTCAGATGTTAGTCGGAAGTCCAGCCCGTTTTTTACGCTTAGTGACTGATGAAGAACTGCATTGGAAGCAGTTAAATACTAAGGAATATCAAGACTTAGCGTGCCGGTATCAGCAACACTTACAGGAAACCCAGCCACTAATAGAGCTTGAAGCTAATCGACCCCAATTATTTGGTACAACGGATGTAAAACCTAAGGGGCAATGATTCACAAAAAGGCCGTAAAATAAAAAACGCAGATAGTGAAGTCTGCGTTTTTTATTGATGTGAAGCTAAGAAATAGGTTTAACGACGTTGTGCTTTTGATAGCATCCATTGCCATTTTTGCTCTCGATTTAATTCACTTGGTGGCATAGAGGCTGCTTTTATAGGAGAATCGATAGTGACTTTTTCAGCTTGATGATTTCTTAAACGTGCATAAAGCTGGTTATCAATTTTCTTAACTTTAATAAGCCGCTGGCATTGGCAGCCTCGTCCCGATAATTTATTTGGGATCATTTTTACTTCACACTGAATTTCAGCAACATCAGATAAAATATAAGAAACAATATTGACTGCATTAGGATGCGGGATATCAAAGTTGTTAGATATCTCTCTAGCTGTAGTCCAGCGGCCTTGTTTCATTACCCAGTTTGCAATAGATAAATACAAGGGTTCATTAATATATTGTCCACACATAAGCGCTCCCAAATCTATTTATTAAAATCGACTAAATAAAAATAAACCATATGAAAATTGTAGTTGGAATAGCGTTTATTTGTTTCCTGGTTTGTTAATTAAGAAAACAAAATAATTACTTATTAATTTCTGGTTAAAATTGTTAAAATAATATATTCGTTATAAAAATAAATTATCATTTCTTACATATAAAAAATAATATTTTATAATGATATGTGACGAATATAATTCAGAGACTAAATTACGCTGTCATACAGTGACAAAGTTCATATTAATAGATTTTAAAATAATTTGCATGCCTTTATTGTGAAAATTTACATTCAAGATAAAAGCTTTGTTTGTATTCTTATTTCAGGTAAATAGCTGAATATCGTTGTAGATAAACTGATTATATTTGGTTTTATATTTTATTTTAATGATCTTGAAATATAATAAAAATGTGACATAGGTGATTTTTTTAAATGAACATTAGTGAGTCAGTAATAATAGGGAACTAAACACTTTTTTAGCGTATTAAGAAAAGGAATAAGAGTGATTGGCTTTGTGATTGAATAGGGCATTGTATTGTTAATGCAATGCCCTGAAGATAAAAACTATTTGGCTAAGTAGTTATTAATAGAATTAACAATACCTGTGGAATCTAAGCCCAGTTCAGCAATAAGTTCCTCTTGGGTACCCTGAGAAATAAAATAGTCAGGTAAACCAAGGTTTAAGGTTGGAATGATTTTTTTCTCATGCATTAGGAACTCATTCACACCGCTACCAGCACCACCCATGATGGCATTTTCTTCGAGAGTGACAAGTACATTATGGGTATTGGCCATTTCAAGGACCAGAGCTTCGTCTAAAGGCTTCACAAAACGCATATCTACAACAGTTGCATTGAGTTGTTCAGCAGCAACTAATGCGTGGCTTAATAATGTGCCAAAACATAAGATAGCGACTTTTTCGCCTTGGCGACGAACAATACCTTTACCAATAGGCAGTGGCGATAACGGCTGTAATTCAGCGCCTGTTCCTGTACCTCGAGGGTAACGAACCGCACATGGGCCATCTTGGTAATGGTAGCCAGTATGCAGCATTTGGCGGCACTCATTTTCATCACTTGGAGCCATAATAACCATGGTTGGTATACAGCGCAGGAATGAAATATCAAATGAACCTTGGTGAGTTTGTCCATCAGCACCAACAATGCCTGCCCGGTCAATTGCAAACATGACAGGTACCTTTTGGATAGCCACATCATGAATGACTTGGTCATAACCGCGTTGCAAGAAAGTGGAATAGATAGCAACGATAGGCTTATAGCCACCAATGGCGAGGCCTGCCGCAAAGGTGACAGCATGTTGCTCCGCGATTGCGACATCGAAGTATTGCTCTGGGAATTCTTTAGAAAACCGAACCATACCAGACCCTTCACGCATCGCAGGGGTGATAGCCATCAGCTTGCTATCGTCTTTGGCCTCTTCACACAGCCAATCCCCAAAGATTTTAGAGAATGTTGGCCCCGTCTCTTTGCTTTTAGGTAAAGTGAAGGTACTTGGGTCAAATTTAGGAACAGCATGCCAGCTAATAGGGTCTTTTTCTGCTGGCTCATAACCCCGGCCTTTTTTGGTCATGATATGTAAAAATTGCGGGCCTTTTAAATCACGCATATTTTTTAACGTTTGAACTAAGGCAACAACATCATGGCCGTCAACAGGGCCAATATAATTAAAACCTAATTCTTCAAACATGGTCCCCGGTACGACCATGCCTTTAATGTGTTCTTCTGTCTTTTTCAGTAACTCTTTAATAGGTGGCATGTTAGAAAAAACTTTTTTTCCACCTTCACGCAATGTTGTGTAGAGTTTTCCAGAAAGCAAGTGAGCTAAGTGGTTGTTTAGTGCGCCAACATTTTCTGAAATAGACATTTCGTTATCATTTAAGATAACCAACATGTCAGGTGCAGCATCGCCAGCATGATTCATCGCCTCAAATGCCATTCCTGCGGTAATGGCGCCATCACCAATCACACAAACCGTTTTACGGTTTTGTTTTTCTTTTTCTGCGGCAATGGCCATGCCTAAACCGGCACTAATGGATGTTGAGGAATGGCCAACGCTTAAAATGTCATATTCACTTTCTTCACGCCATGGAAAGGGATGTAAACCATTTTTTTGACGAATGGTATCAATACGGTCACGGCGCCCCGTTAATATTTTATGTGGGTAGGCTTGGTGACCGACATCCCACACAAGGTTATCAAACGGTGTTTTATAGACATAATGTAGTGCGACGGTGAGCTCAACAGCGCCAAGACCAGAAGCAAAGTGACCGCTAGAGCGACCGACGCTACTCAGTAAAAATTGTCTGAGTTCATCACAAAGCTTGGGCAAACTCTCTTTAGGCAACAGACGAAGCTCATCTGGTGTCTCTGCCAAGGCTAGCGTTGGATATTTAGCGATATCAATACTCATTAGTTGCTCACTTATAATTAATAAAAAACCCAACTTACTTAGCCATAACAAAATGACTATTTTCAGTATTTAGCGGCATAAAGCCTCTATGTGCTGTTGGGTTGCCTTCGTTTATCGTGCCTATAACTCGAGTGATTAAGAAGTCATCCATCTATTTTGTTGTGTTATAGGAATGATTCGAAGATACATTAGGGTAATAAATTGCCGTAATTATCGATCTTCTTGTAGCCAAAAGGCAAAGCATATTGTCAGCTTTTACGTTCAATAATGAAATTAGCTAAAGCGCTTAACATTTCTATATTATATCCATGGGACTGGAGTGTCTCTAAAGCATCTATTGCATCATGATATAGCTCACGTGCTTTTTTCTGCGCCGCTTCAAGCCCTAATAGCGATGGATAGGTACTTTTTTCATGTTCGGCATCAGTTCCTTGGCGTTTACCCGTGACTTCACTATCACCGATAACATCTAGAATATCGTCCTGTACTTGAAAGGCAAGACCGATGGATTGTGCATATTTATCTAAAACAGGTAACAATTGTTGACCTTTTTCACCTGCCGCAAAAGCACCAAGACGGATTGCAGCACGAATCAATGCCCCTGTTTTATGTTGATGAATGCGCTCGAGAGATTCAAGGTCAACTTGCTTCCCTTCTGCATCTAAATCAAGTGCTTGTCCGCCACACATACCTGCTAAGCCACTTGCGTATGATAACTCTGCAATCATCGCTATGCGGTCTTTGTCTGTTACATCTGGCATTGGTGCAGATGACAGCAATTGGAAAGCCAATGTTTGCAATGCATCTCCAGCAAGCACCGCATTGCCTTCACCGTATTTAATATGGCAAGTCGGTTGGCCACGACGTAAATCATCATCATCCATTGCAGGTAAATCATCATGGATTAATGAATAAGCATGAATACATTCGACTGCAGCAGCAGGGGCATCAAGGTTTTCTTGGCTAACACCAAACATCGAGCCGATGGCATAAGTTAAAAATGGACGTAAGCGTTTTCCACCTAATAATGTGCCATAGCGCATAGCTTGCGCTAGAGGGAGGTTTGCAAACGGCAGCGCATTTAAGGCATCTAATAGGTATTGATTGACTCTGTCGTAAGCTTGCTTTTGTTGCTGCGTAAAGCTATCTAAATGTTGTTCAGACATAATTTATTCTGTATCAGGTGAAAAATCGGCTAGAGGTTTATTTTCGTCATCGCTTAGCAAAATTTGTACACGTTGCTCTGCTTGCTGTAATACTTTTTGACCTTGTTTAGCAATTTGAACACCACGTTCAAACTCATTAAGGGCATCTTCTAAGGGAAGTTCACCGGATTCTAGGCGAGCGACGATCTGTTCTAGCTCTTGAAGTGAGTTTTCAAAACTAACAGTCGGAACTTGCTGAGTTTTTTCTTTAGCCATAGTCTTTAGCCACTAATGTGAAATCAGTTAATTCGAGGGATTTTAAATATTCAGCAGACTAACGCAGTCTTGCTACGGTTACAATTTATTATTGGGGTTTTTAGATTCAACCCGCAAGATAGTGTTATAATACGCCTCTTTATTGACAATTGGTAACGTGTCATGTGTCTCTGTTAAGGCACATTCGTTTGCCCCCAACCACCATGAACATGCAGCTATTATGAAGTTTATCATTAAGTTATTCCCAGAAATTACCATTAAAAGCCAAACTGTTAGGCTACGTTTCATTAAAATTTTGACCAGTAATATCCGTAACGTGCTTAAACCACTTGGCGAAGAGATTTCGGTTGTCCGTAATTGGGATAACATTGAAGTGCGTGTGAAGGGGGAAACAAAACACGATGAAATTTGTGACATGCTAGGGCGTATCCCAGGTATTCACCATATTCTCGAAGTGGAAGAAAAACCGTTTACTAGTCTGCATCATATTTACGAAATGACACACGAAGCCTATGGCGAGTCATTAGAAAATAAAACATTCTGTGTGCGGGTGAAACGTCGTGGTAAACATGAGTTTTCATCCATCGATGCTGAACGCTATATCGGTGGTGGGTTAAACCAGCACATTGCATCTGCAAAAGTTAAGCTTAAAGACCCTGACACCACGATTCACTTAGAAATCGAAGATGATAAACTTATCTTAGTTAAAGCACGAATTGAAGGCATTGGTGGTTTCCCTATAGGGACCCAAGAGGATGTGTTGTCACTCATTTCCGGTGGTTTTGATTCAGGTGTCTCGAGCTATATGTTGATGCGCCGTGGCTGTCGTGTTCACTATTGCTTCTTTAATTTAGGCGGAGCTGCACATGAAATTGGTGTGAAGCAAATCGCACATTATTTGTGGAACCGTTTTGGTAGTTCCCATAAAGTCCGTTTTATTGCTGTAAATTTTGAGCCAGTTGTGGCTGAAATTTTAGAAAAAGTGGATGATGGCCAAATGGGCGTTGTGCTCAAACGTATGATGGTAAGAGCGGCATCTAAAGTTGCTGAGCGTTATGGCGTGCAGGCGATTGTCACAGGTGAAGCGTTAGGGCAGGTATCAAGCCAGACTTTAACAAACTTGCGTTTAATTGATAATGCTTCTGATACTCTCGTATTAAGGCCGCTAATTTCCCATGATAAAGAACATATTATTAAGTTAGCTCGCCAAATTGGTACTGAAGATTTCGCAAAAACCATGCCTGAATATTGTGGTGTAATCTCAAAAAGCCCAACAGTTAAAGCGGTGAAAGCGCGGATTGAAGCGGAAGAGGCCAATTTTGATTTTAGTATTTTAGAGTCTGTTGTTGAGCAAGCTCAAAATATAGATATTCGACAAATTGCACAAGAAAGTCTTGAAAAAGTTCCTGAAATTGAAATGGTGAGTGAGCTTTCAATTGAAAATGAAGTGATTTTAGATATTCGTTCAATTGATGAATTCGAAGACAAACCACTGAATGTAGATGGAATGGAAATTAAGCACATTCCATTCTATAAGTTGAGCACGCAATTTGGTGACTTACCAAAAGATAAAACCTATTTATTATATTGTGACCGTGGGGTAATGAGCCGCTTGCAAGCGCTATACCTAAAAGAACAAGGTTATGAAAATATAAAGGTTTATCGCCCATAACTTAAAACAGGGTGCTTGTATCACCAACTCACGATCAGAGAGAAATGTGGGGGAAATTTCCCCCACAAGACTAGTTATCGCAGGATAACGTAGCTTGAACCAGCGTGTTTCCGCTGCTGATACTGAAAGAGCACAGTCTTTCTTGCATCAATAACGAAAAACACAATACCGTCAGACACACGGTAACTAGCCCCGGAAGGGCAATTTTGGCCATTCCTCTTGACTCCTTTTCTAAAAGGAGACAGAATCCAATTGTGTGAGTTGGAGACTGCCTCGGATTAAGATTAACATCTAAATTCGGGGCTTTCGTCTTTTTGGCTCTCACTAATGCTTGAACCAAATGATCCAAGCACCCGCGGCAATCATAGCAAAAAATCACTCTAAACAAATGTTTTTATCGTTCATTATTGAAAATAAAATATTTAAATTCAGTTGGTTATAATGGTTTCGATATCATTGATATTAATATGATTACTGATGCAACTGAAATAGAAATGACAAAGTGAGCTGAATAAAAATAAGTAGAGAATAAAAACAGAGTGCTTGTATCACCAACTCACAATCAGAGAGAAATGTGGGGGAAATTTCCCCCACAAGACTAGTTATCGCAGGATAACGTAGCTTGAACCAGCGTGTTTCCGCTGCTGATGCTAAAAGAGCATAGCCTTTCTTGCATCAATAACGAAAAACACAATACCGTCAGACACACGGTAACTAGCCCCAGAAGGGCAATTTTGGCCATTCCTCTTGACTCCTTTTCTAAAAGGAGACAGAATCAAATTGTTGTGTGTTTGAGACTGCCTCGGATTAAGATTAACATCTAAATTCGGGGCTTTCGTCTTTTTGGCTCTCACTAATGCTTGAACCAAAATGATCCAAGCACCCGCGGCAATCATAGCAAAAAAGTACTCTAAACACAGATTTTTTACTATTTAATTTTTATTATTCAATAAGTTAAGTTTTATTTCTAATTCGTTTTTTATAATGAGTTTTATATTTAATCTTCTAAATAATCGTTAATACCATTAGGTAAAACGAGTTGAGCGGCAACTTGGGCCGCAGTCTTTCGGCCTACCAATAATTCAATTAACTTTAATGCAAAGTCAAAAGAAGTGGCGGGCCCTTGGCTAGTTAATAGATTGACACGTTCATCAAAGTAAACTCGGCGATCGACCCATTTATGAGCTGCGATTTTATCTTTCATTGATGGAAAACAGGTCATATTACCTAGTGGAAACAATTGGTGATATTCAAGTACAAGCGCTGGTGCTGCACAAATAGCTGCTACGATTTTACCATCAAGATGCATACGGCGAACTTTTTCAACCACCAGTGGGCTATCGCGGAACGTTTCTGCTCCCGCCATACCACCAGGCAGCACAATGGCATCAAAAGGTTCATCAGCGACTTTAATCAACGGAGTATCGGCAATAATTTTTAGGCCTCGTGAGGCTGTAATGGTTAAAGAGCCATCTTCAGTCACACTCGCTAAGGTCACATCGATACCTGCTCTAACTAATAAATCAGCAGTAATAGTAAATTCAATTTCTTCACTCCCATGAGCGATGCAAACTAGAGCGGAAGTCGTCATATTGTTGTTCTCTATTTTTGACTAAATGATAAAGGCGATCGTTTTCAGGTGTACTGATCCCATGAGCTCGTGCTTGTTTGATTAAAAAGCCAGTGATGTAATCAATCTCTGTACGGCGATTATTTCGCATATCTTGTAACATAGAGGAATAGTTATCAGCGGTATTATTGATAATGCCGTAAATATACTCAGTCAGTTCTGCTTTATCCGTATGCAGCCCTTCTGCCGCCATAACATGACATATTTCATCAATGATCTGAGATATCTGTATGGAATGTTGGATTAATTCACCATTTTTACAGGTATGTTCGACGGTAAGGGGGTTAATGACACAGTTCACAATCAATTTACGCCAGCAAGTGGTTAAAATATTATTATGCCAAGCCACATCAGGTAAGGCTTCATGCAAGATATCTGCTATTGGGTAGTAAGCTTGTGCTTGGGAATTGATAGCGCCGATATGTGTGATGCCATTTGCGACATGAAATACTTGGTTATTTTCTTGCCAAGCTGCATGGGTTGTGACGCCCGCTAAGATAGGATGACGTAAAGGCGCCAGCTCTTCAATCGTCCCCATACCATTATGCAGTAATAGAATAGGCGTATTTTCTGGGATAGTATTAATTAAAGGTAATAAAGCGTCAGAAACTTGCCATGCTTTTAAACAAACAATGATCAACTCACTGGTTTGCAAGTGGTTAATATTATTACAGGGAATCAGCTCTCGGAAACTACGCCCATCAGGTTCATTAACATCGACGAATAAATCAGACTGTGCAACACGTAGCCAACCTTGTATGTCATGCCCTTGTATTGCAAGTGAAGCAAGCCACAGTTTACCTATCGCACCACAACCAATTAGAGTTATTTTCATTGTTTCCCCTTTGAAAATGGGACTTTAACGTCTTATAAGGTAAGGCGGAAGTGATCTCTTATCATTATAACCTTTTACGATACGAAGTTGTAGTTAACGAAGTATCACAGACCTTGATAACTTGAAGTGATGTGAATAAAAACGTTATCATGCGCACAGTCTAAAAATTATCAGTGAGGTTCTAGCTATGCCATCATTTGACATTGTATCTGAAGTGGAAATGAATGAAGTACGTAATGCGGTGGAAAATGCGCAGCGTGAGTTAACCAGCCGTTGGGATTTTAAAAATGTTGAAGCTAGTTTTGAGCTAAATGACAAAAATGAATCAGTTAAAATCACTAGCGAGTCTGATTTCCAAGTACTCCAGTTAGTTGATATCTTAAGAGAAAAAATGGCAAAACGCGGTATTGATGGTGCTGTATTGAATGTGCCAGAAGATATTGTTCATAGTGGAAAAACCTATAGCGTTGAAGTTACGTTCAAGCAAGGTATTGATGCTGCAACTGCTAAAAAAATCGTTAAATTAATTAAAGACAGTAAACTGAAAGTCCAAGCACAAGTTCAAGGTGACCAAGTACGTGTGACGGGCAAAGCCCGTGATGATTTACAATCGGTTATGGCATTAGTACGTGGCGGGAACTTAGGCCAACCTTTTCAATTTAATAACTTCCGCGATTAGTTATTTTTCAAGCATTCATTTAAAGCCCTCGATAGCGGGCTCAGACTGCTGACAAACATATTATGTTTGGCGGCAAGTCTAATAGGTTTTGAAAATAAACTAGGAAAATCAATTTATTGATTTTCGGCTGATAACACAAAGCGGGAAAAACCACGCTTTTATCCTGCTTTGTCAACAACCTCAGCCCGCGATAGCGGGCTGATTTTTACTGATTTATTAATGCTTCAAGTTGCTCTCGATTGATGATTTTTCTATCAACTTTAACATAAGCACTAAATTCCTCGTCAACGACAAGCGCTTCCATCACCCCTTCTTGAGCTTGTAATTTTTTCTCAAGAGCTCTTGTATCTCCAATATGGTTGGGTAATTCAATACGAATACTGCTGACATAAGGAGGCTGCTGCATTGTCAGGCTAATGATAAACCAGATAATGGTCAAAATTAAACCACCAATAAAAACGGTACTAGCTCCTTCAAAACTGTATAACCACCCACCAACAATACCCCCGATGGCAACGCCTAAAAACTGGCTAGTGGAGTAAACGCCCATGGCAGTTCCTTTATAGCCCGCAGGTGCCTCTTTGCTTATGAGTGACGGTAAAATGGCTTCCATGATATTGAAAGCGATAAAAAACAGTTGAATACCTAAGAAAATCACCCATAAGTGACTACCAGAAAACCATAAGGTAATTTCGGCCAATGCTAAAACGGCAATACAGAATAAGAAGACTTGTTTCATTTTGCGGTATTTTTCCGCATAAATAATGAACGGAAGTACGGTGACAAAAGCAATTAACATCGTGACTAAATAGGCTTTCCAATGGTCTTTCGCTAAAAAGCCAGAGTCAGTCATGATAAGAGGCAGAGCAACAAAACTGGACATCAGTAGGGTGTGTAAGCTGAGGATCCCTATATTTAATTTGAGTAATTGGGGGTGCATTAAAACCGTTTTTAAATTACCTTGCACAAATGCAGACTCACGATTTAAGACATGAGTATTAGTATTAGGAACAACAAAAACAGTCACTGCAATAGCACCAACTGCAAGTAGCGCTATCCCCCAAAATAAGCCACTTAAACCAACCCAATTAGCGATAATTGGGCCAAGTACGAGGGCGATAGCAAAAGTTAAACCGAAACTAATACCTAAAAATGCCATGGCTTTAGTGCGATTTTGCTCTCGAGTTAGGTCAGAAAGTAATGCCATGACGGCAGCAGAAATTGCTCCGGCGCCTTGTAAAGCCCGACCAATAATAATTCCCCAAATAGAATCGCTTAATGCTGCAACGATACTTCCGATAATAAAAATAACTAACCCAATAATAATTAAAGGTTTCCTACCAATCTTATCTGACATTAAACCAAAAGGGATTTGAAAAACGGCTTGGCTAAGGCCATAGATACCAATAGCAACACCCACTAAGAACTCGCTAGCACCTTGTAAATGCATCCCATAGCTGGTCAAAATAGGTAATACCATAAACATTCCAAGCATTCGCAAGGAGAAAACGGAGCCTAATCCCCAAGTGGATCTAAGCTCTGCGGATGTCATTTTGTTATCATTCATTTTTATTCTTCATATTTCGTGCTGTAGCGGTGTTGACTTCTCTCAGCTAGTTAGGTCACACATTAATAAATACAACAAGTTGAATAAATACGTATATGTTGTGGCAATATGTTTTTAATCTCAACCTATTAGCATTTTTAATAGTGCATTTGATATCTAGCTTATCAATAGCAAGCGGCTATTTAACCATAAAATAGATTCATAAGGATAGGCAGAATAAGTAAAAGTGAGTTGTAAAAGCAGTTAGAGACAAATAAAAACGGCGGGGAAGGCCCGCCGTTTAGACATCGTTATCATCAGTAAACAGATAAGTTATCTGACGAGAGCTATAACAGTATCGCTTGAAACGATAGGGTCAACTGACATCATTACGCTCAATGAAGTAATCGCTACGATTGAGAAAATGAACAGTTTTCTTGCCCAGACCCGGTCGTCATTTTCGGTTTTGAAGCCCGAAATTGCCATACCTAGCCACCATAAGCTGACTGCTGCACCTACGATGAGGTACTTATAGCCCGCGTATCCACTGATAGCTAACATTAATGTTGCGACCATAAACGCTAGGATATACAGGAAGATGTGCGTTTTCGCGACGGAAATTCCTTTAATAACCGGTAACACAGGAATGTTTGCGGCTTTGTAATCCTTAAAGCGGAAGATAGCAATGGCATAAGAATGAGGCATTTGCCACAAACTGAATATCAATAATAGGATAAGTGCACCCATATCGAATTCATTTGTAACAGCGCAGTAACCGATAACTGGTGGTGCCGCGCCTGAAAGACTGCCAATCAGTGTGCCATAAACGGATTTACGTTTCATATATAGGCTATAAATACCTACATAAACAATGAAACCGATAACTGCAAGCAGCATTGCCAGAGCATTGGCTGCTACAAGTAGCAGTACCATACCAGCAATACCTAATGCAGCAGCGTAAATCAGGCTAACTTTCGGATCAATCAACCCTTTAACTAAAGGGCGATTCTTCGTTCTTTCCATGATACGGTCGATATCACGGTCGATGTAGTTGTTAAAAACACAACCAGAAGCCACGACCAGTGATACACCCAGCAAAGTCGCAACGAACAGTGGATAATCAATTGACCCTTTTGAAGCCAATAAAAAACCACCGATCACAGAAATCAAGTTTCCGAATATAATTCCTGGTTTGGTCACTTGCAGGTATTGCTTAAACATATCGGCAACTCTTTAGTCGAGCATCATATTGATGTTCAGGTTGTACATAATCCACAGTGAGCCAATGACCACAATGCCAACAATAAGCATGGTGAACAGGAAGGCAACTAAATTCCAACGCTCATCTGATGATGTATTCATATGTAAGAAACAAACCAAATGAACCAGAATTTGCACAACCGCCATGCCTACAACAGTCCAAAGGATTGCTGAAGTTGACGCTGTACCTTCCATCACCATCCAGAAAGGGATCACTGTCAGGATAACTGATAGGATAAAGCCAATCAGGTATGTTTTAACGCTACCGTGGCTTGCTCCAGTGTGAGCATCTTTTGCATGACTCATTTAAATAGCCCCCAGAAGATAAACAACGGTAAATACACAAATCCAAACAACGTCTAAGAAGTGCCAGAACAAACTTAGGCAGTTTAAACGTGTTTTATTTACATCAGTCAGGCCACGGCGAGTGACTTGGATCATCATGATAATAATCCAGATCAGGCCCGCAGTTACGTGTAGACCGTGAGTCGCAACGAGTGCGAAGAAGCCAGATAAGAAACCGCTACGGTCAGGACCAAAGCCTTCTGCAATCAATTCATGGAACTCATAGATTTCCATGATGACGAAGCCAAGACCTAACAGGAACGTTGCAAATAGCCATAAGTTAACAGCAGCTATCTTACCTTTGTGCATCGCTATCATTGCGAAGCCGTAAGTGATACTACTCACTAACAGTAAGAAGGTTTCGCCTAATACGAACTTCAGACTGAAGATATCTTTACCAGCAGGACCGCCAGCAGTTCCATCGGCCAAAACAACATAGGTAGCAAACAAACAAGCAAACAGGATCAAGTCGCTCATAATATAGAGCCAGAAACCGAATACTTTTGTTCCACCTGCATCGTGGTGCCCATGCTCAGCATGGGCGATATTTTGGTTAGTCATTGTATTAGTTGACATCGTTC
This sequence comes from Providencia sp. CIM-Carb-044, assembly GCF_033901115.1. Lineage (NCBI taxonomy): Bacteria > Pseudomonadati > Pseudomonadota > Gammaproteobacteria > Enterobacterales > Morganellaceae > Providencia > Providencia sp. CIM-Carb-044. Next base: position 203,299 of record NZ_JAXADV010000004.1, on the reverse strand, counting down.
ACACCTGCCTTACGCAATTCTTCAAAGTGCTTATTCTCGATTTCTTCGATTTCAGCCACAGGTACGTAGTAATCAACATCTTCGTCGAAGCTTTTTGCAATCCAAGTTACGATCATTCCACCGAAACCAATGATTGCGAGCCACCAGATGTGCCAGATCATTGCGAAACCTAAAACTAAGCTAAATGCAGCGATAATAACGCCTGCGCCTGTGTTTTTCGGCATATGAATTTCTTCATATGAAGTTGGTTTCTTATGAGCAAGGCCTTTCTCTTTCAGATCCCACCATGCATCGCGGGTTTGAACGTGTGGTTCAATCGCAAAGTTATAGAAAGGTGGTGGAGAAGATGTCGCCCACTCAAGTGTACGTCCACCCCATGGGTCACCGGTTAAATCACGGTTTTCATGACGGTCACGGATACTCACAATGATTTGGATAACTTGGCATGCAATACCGATTGCGATTAACGCAGCACCGCCTGCAGCAACAACTAACATTGTGTGGTAAGTCGGGTCAATATTCTGACTTAAACGACGGGTCATACCCATAAAGCCAAGAATGTACAGTGGCATAAAGGCTAAGAAGAAACCGATGATCCAGAACCAGAAGGCACGAACACCCCATTTCTCATTTAGCGTGAAGCCATACGCTTTCGGGAACCAGTAAGTCATACCCGCGAAGCACCCGAATACAACACCACCAATGATAACGTTATGGAAGTGAGCAATCAGGAATAGACTGTTATGCAGAACGAAGTTTGCACCTGGAACAGCAAGCAGAACACCAGTCATACCACCAACAGAGAAGGTGATGATGAAACCGATAGTCCACAGCATAGGTGATTTAAACTCGATACGGCCTTGGTACATGGTAAACAACCAGTTGAAGATCTTAACCCCTGTAGGGATTGCGATAATCATTGTGGCGATACCGAAGAAGGCGTTAACGTTCGCTCCTGAACCCATCGTAAAGAAGTGGTGCAACCAAACGATGAAGGACATAACGGTAATAACGATTGTCGCCCAAACTAATGAGGTATAACCGAATAAACGTTTTTTCGAGAAGGTTGCTGCAACTTCAGAGAATACACCGAACACTGGCAGAACAAGGATATACACCTCAGGGTGACCCCATGCCCAAATCAGGTTGATGTACATCATCATGTTGCCGCCCATATCATTAGTGAAGAAATGGGTACCTAAATAACGGTCTAACGTCAGAAGCGTTAATGTAACAGTTAAGATAGGGAAAGCAGCAACAATCAATACGTTAGTACATAACGCAGCCCAGCTGAATACAGGCATTTTCATCATCGACATACCCGGCGTACGCATACGGATAATAGTCGCGATGAAGTTAACCCCTGTTAATAGTGTACCAATACCGGATATCTGGAGACTCCAGAGCCAGTAATCGACCCCGACCCCAGGGTTGTACTCCAAGCCGGATAATGGCGGATAAGCCAACCAACCAGTTTGTGCGAATTCACCTACCCCTAGAGAGATGTTGATTAACACAACACCAACAACAAAGAACCAGAAGCTCAATGAGTTAAGGAATGGGAACGCAACATCACGTGCACCAATTTGCAGAGGCACAACTAAGTTCATCAGACCAACAACGAATGGAGTTGCCATGAAGAAAATCATGATAACGCCGTGTGCGGTGAAGATTTGGTCATAGTGATGAGGATTCAAGAAACCCTCTTGGCCAGCAGAAGCAAGAACTTGCTGCCCACGCATCATGATAGCATCCGCGAAGCCACGGAATAACATAACCATTGCGACAATGATGTACATGACACCAATTTTCTTATGGTCAACAGAGGTTAACCATTCTTTCCACAACCACTTCCATTTACCAAAGTAAGAAATCACACCTACTAAGCCAAGTCCACCTAGGACAATAGCAATCAGGGTGACAACGATAATCGGCTCATGGAGCGGAATTGCATCTAGTGTTAATTTTCCGAACATGCCCTTATTCCTCAGCGCCAGCAGCATGAGCACTATGGCTCATTTGCATTGAATTGCCTGTAGCATCGTTATGGTCAGTCATTGAATGACTTTGATTTTCTACAGGAGCGTGACCTTTATGGTGCTCATGACCAAACTTCAGAACGATATCTTCATAAAGTTTAGGCTTCACGCTAGAGAAGTAGGTAACAGGAACGTTCATGCTTGGCTTAGCGACTTCGTCGAACGCCTGCATGGTATCCATTGTTTTAGGAGAAGCTTTTACCTTTTGAACCCACTCATCAAAACCTTGACGGTCTGGAGTTGCAATAGCATTGAACTTCATGTCAGAGAAACCGTGGCCACTGTAGCTTGCTGAGAAGCCTTTGTAGGTACCTGGTTCATTAGCGATTAAATGAAGTTTAGTTTGCATACCTGCCATCGCGTAGATTTGGCCACCTAAAGATGGAATGAAGAATGAGTTCATCACCGAATCTGACGTGATTTTGAAGTTAACTGGCACACCTGTAGGGAATGCGATTTCATTAACTGTTGCAATGCCTTGCTCTGGATAAATAAATATCCATTTCCAGTCAGCAGAAATAACTTCAATAGTGACAGGTTCCTGATCACTCACTAATGGCTGATACGGGTCCAGCTCATGTGTTGTCTTCCAAGTGATAGCACCTAGAATAATGATAATGATGATAGGAACGGTCCAGCAGACTAACTCAATTTTATTTGAGTGAGCCCAATTAGGACGGTAGGTTGCTGACGTGTTGGATTCACGGTATTTTCTTGCGAAGATAATCGTCATGAAAATAACAGGAATAACAACAAGTAGCATTAAGCCAATTGCAATAAGAATTAGCTCTTTTTGTTTAACGCCAACGGCGCCTTTTGGATCCATCAACACCATATCGCAACCACCTAGTAGTAAGGCAGCTACAACGAGTGAGATTGCTCCGATGCTTTTTTTGTAGTTCATAAGTCTCATCCACGACCCCAAATGACAAAGATTCTAATTGTCGTTTCATCAGTGCGGGCATTTTACGGTAAGGTTATGCGAGTGTAAATGATTGTAAGGCAAAGAAACTGAATTGTTAGCTCTTTATGTTAATATGATCACATGTAAAGAACTTATAAACAAAAAGTTAAAATTGATACGGATTATAAGTATGTATTGATAAAACTCTATTAATACTAAATTATCTTGGTAATTTTTCAAAGAAAAATATATACAAAAGAAATGAAAAAATAGTGAAACTGATATAAATGATTAGCAATTTGCTAAGGGAAATTACAGTTTTTATTGCCGATAAAGCTATTTTGGTTGCTTTATCGGCTAAATCATAAAGAAAAATTCTTATTTTACTGATAAAAATAAGAAAATAGTTAACTTCTGATGCAATGTTCTATAGTGCGCTAAAAGGTATACTTTAATGTATAAATGATTGCATCTTGGTAGAAAGTATCTCCTAATTTATTATCAGCATAGCGGTATTGTACCCCTGCAGAAACATGGTTTGTTGCATTCCACCAAAAAGCGAGGGCGCCATTTATGCCATTACGCTTATCCCCGTTATAGCGTTTATTCCTCGCGAATTCCATTTCATGCCAGTTTGTTATCATGAAATTTTCTTCGAATACGCTGAAATTATAGCCAGCCACCCAACCTGCTACATATCCATTATTACCTGAATAGAATGTCTGGTCGGTGTAATTAAGAGCAATAAAAGGTTTAAACCATAAATCACCGAATGCAGTGTTATAACCAATACCATATAACGTATTCACATCGTGGAAATTACCACCATACTTGGCTCCAGGTAATGACCAAGTGCCATAAACGTGCCCGTATAGGTTGAAACCAGTATCACCTAAATAAAAGCGGCCTGTTGTTTTAATGGTATAGCGTTTATTTCGTCCTGAATCGGTGTGTTGGCTATGGAATGGGTTTTCGAGATCAAAAAAGCCATATAACTCACCCCAATTAAAATTGGCACCGCCTTCAAGCTCAATATAGGCAAAATCTTTCTTACGTGTCGTGTTTTCTGTTTTGGTTTCAGTACGATGTGACCAATCTAAATAGTTTACATTGACATCAGCAAAGCCATTTTTATAGCCAATAATATTGTCAGAATATGCCGTACCTGCTAGAGAAATTAAGGCGGTCATGTAAATGATTTTTTTCATGTATAGATTATTTTCACTTATTGATTAATGGAATTTAGTAGTGCGTTAGTTATTAACACTTTAGCTAACCAATTTGTAACTTGTGATATATTAGACTTTAAAATTGTAATTAAGAAATATTTTACACACATGAAGTGATCGCAATCACGATATTTAGATGTTATTGCTTTGTTTTGCTATTTAGATCTAATTTATACAAAAGATCAAATTCCCTAAACAAATAAGCTTTGCTTAGGGAATTATGAAAAGAATGAGAAAGAGTATTGGGAGGGTTATTGCTGTACTGTTTTGCGAACGGCGAGGAAATCTAAACTACCACCAATAACTAAGCTGATAGCACCAATGCTAATACCAGTATTAAAAATAAGGTTTTGGTAGTGGGGTAAACTCAGCCAAAATTCAATGTGTGTCGTAAACAGATAAACTTTCATATCACTAAATGAAAATATAAGTAATGAAAGTAGCCAAATAGCAAGGAAGCTAACGGCAGTAATAAGAGCATAAACGGCAATGCGATACCCTTTCGCATACAGCTGACGCCGTTGAAACAACCCTGTTGTTTGTGTGTAGATTAAGGATGTCCGACAAGCTAATAAAAGCAAAACACCAGGGACTGCAACTGCGATCGAAATAAGGTAGAACAGTGGCCAGCCATAATTACTGACAAAAATACTTGCGACTGGGCCAATATAAACACGACCAACGGCGGAAAGAGCAGAAAGAAGTGCAAACTGCGTTGCGGATAGCGACTTATTACATAGTGTCATTAATAGGGCGACAAAAGCGGCGGTTCCCATACCAGAGAAGATATTTTCTAGAAAGATAATCGACCCCATGGTTAAGATATGGGGCGGTGTTATCGCTAAGAACCAATAGCCTATATTAGAGCCGCCTTGTAGAAGCCCAAAAATAAATAGAGCTTTAAATAAGCTCATATTTTTCATGAGATAACCACCAAGTAACGCTCCAACAATAGTTGCAGCCATACCAACAGTTTTATTGACGGTACCCACTTCGCTTAAACTAAAACCAAGAGCATTTAATAGAAAGTTAGTATTAAGCGCCATGACAAAGGCATCACCGAGCTTGTAAAAAACTAACAGTAGTAAGATTAGCCAAGCATTGTTTCGGCTAAAGAATTCAGCGAGTGGTTCGTATATTGCTTTTTTTAGTGATGTTGGTGCAGCGCAGCTTTCTTCGGGTTCTTTCGCGAGTAATGTTGCGATAACGCCGATAATCATCAGCCCTGCCATGACTAAATATAGTTGTTTCCACGTTAAAAACTTATCCGCTAACCAAAGAGCAAGGCCGCCTGAAACTAACATGCTGATCCGGTAACCCATAACTGAGGTTGCAGCACCAATTCCGCGTTCTTCCGCACTCAGTAAATCAGTTTTATAGGCATCAAAAACAATGTCTTGTGATGCTGAACAAAATGCAACAGTAACCGCCAGCGCAGCAAGGTACCACAAATGCTCTGAGGGGTTCATAAAGCCCATAGCGGCAATGCTGATAATCAACAGAATTTGCGTGGTTAATAGCCATCCTCTTCGACGACCAAGAAAGGGCGGAGTATAGCGGTCCATCATTGGGGACCAAAGAAATTTCAACACATAAGCCTGTCCGACTAATGAAAAGAAACCAATAGTTTTAATATCGACATTTTCAACAGTTAGCCAAGCTTGTAATGTACCTGCAGTTAAAGCTAAAGGTAGACCAGAAACAAAGCCTAAAAGGATTAAAGTGATGTTATTTGGTAGAGTAAAACGAGGCATTATTTCCCTCTAAGCCAGTGTGATATTGCTGCAATACATTGCGCTGCAGAGGTATTGGCTGCGCTATGCTACCCAAGCTCAATCAGTGAGAGCTTAGGTAGCTTAATACTTAATGATAATGATTGCTCAGTTAATAGCGTGAATTTTGTCTGATAAAATCGGTGATTTCTTGGTCTGTTGCCATATCTGCAATTAAATCAGTGAGTGCGCTATTGATAGCTGTTGCTATCTTGTCATTATTGGCTGCTAATAACTCTTGTGTATTAAAATTGCGGGTAAATGAACGTGTTTTTGTCGAACCATTTGGGGCTGTTGCAATAATACTCACACTGGAGTTTACGGTAATATTATGGCGCAAGCTGCCTTCACTGACTTTGGTATCGAGTTTATTCAATTGAACGACTAGATTCACATTTGCTGGTGATGTCACCATAAAGCCACGTGCAGCCATTTGTTTTTCGACGGCTTCTTGCATCAGATAACGAGGATCGCGTGAAGGGTTCAGTACGACTAAACTGCCATTGCGGTTGACTTCCGCTAAGGATTTATTCGTACGATTGTCTACACTGCTAACACTGATTGAAGTTGCATTCAGTGTGGGGTTTTTTGCAGGTAAAGCTATCTTAGGCTCAAGTGATAATGTATTGCTGCTGGTTGCACAGCCCGCAAGAAGAAATAACCCTAAAAGTGGAAAACACAGTTTTCTTAACATAATTTTTTCCAGTTCATCTTTCCTAATTGAAAATGTTTCGTTATGGTGCGGGTAGCCGTCGTTCAATATAAAGCTTAGTGGCTTATTTATCCTGAACTATTAGACAACAATTTTTGAAAAAATTCGCATCAATGTGCCGCTATCATAACATTGGCAAGTTATTATCGGATATTTCTATAATAAGAAGATAGCAATAATCAACACGTACAATAAAAGATAATTGCCTCTGAGCATAATTTTTAATTAAGGAGCATTTTATGGTCGCTAATGCAGCTCAAAGTATGCAATCTCTCGTGAGCAAAAAATTACAAGCTGCTTTCGAACCTACACATTTGGAGGTAATTAATGAAAGCCACCAACACAATGTGTTACCGGGCTCTGAAAGCCATTTCAAAGTTATTTTAGTGAGTGATAAATTTGAAAATAAACGAATGCTTGCCCGCCACCGCGAAATTTATGCTATTTTAGCCAGCGAATTATCGGGAGGGATCCATGCCCTTGCTTTGCATACATATACGCAACAAGAGTGGAATGAGCTTGCTGACACTGCGTTAAAATCACCTGCTTGTCGTGGTGTCGGCGGTGTTAATCGGTAATTTTTCGTTTCAGTTAATACACTGAGACTATGCTGTACTTAATCAGCTATGCTCGATGATGAGCTTGGTGAATGTTTTTTCTTCAAATTAGGTGAAAAAACAAAAAATTTAGTCAGAAAAGTCACAAATAATGAGGAAAAAACGCTTCTTTTCTCAGCTTTTCTCGACTCAGGGCGCATGCATCGGTATAATGCTGCGTCTAATTTTCAGTAAGGTTTCGGGACGCTTCTGATATCAGGGATTGACCGTTACGAAAGTAACGCCCCCCGGTTCTGGAAGGGAGACAGCCGTTATGATTTAATGGCATAACTCTGGAGTAGACCGATCACTAAGATTTATTTTGAGGTAAGAAGATGCAAGTTTCTGTTGAAACGACTCAAGGCCTTGGGCGTCGTGTAACAATCACCGTTCCTGCCACTGATATTGAAAAAGCAGTTAATAGCGAATTAGTTAGTGTTGCTAAAAAAGTACGTGTTGATGGTTTCCGTAAAGGGAAAGTACCAATGAACATCGTTAAACAGCGTTACGGCGCGTCTGTTATGCAAGACGTTCTGGGCGATGTAATGCAACGTAACTTCATCAACGCAATTATTGAACAAAAAATCAATCCAGCGGGTGCGCCTAGCTACAAACCTGAGCAACTCGAAGACGGTAAAGATTTTGTTTATTCAGTTGAATTCGAAGTTTACCCAGAAATCGAATTAACAGGTTTAGAAACGATTGAAGTTGAAAAACCAGCTGTATCTGTAAAAGATGAAGATCTGGAAAACATGTTAGAAACTCTGCGTAAGCAACAAGCGCAGTGGAAAGAAGTTGAAGCGGCAGCAGAAGCTGACTCTCGCATCACTATCAACTTTATCGGTTCTATCGATGGTGAAGAATTCGAAGGCGGAAAAGCAGAAGACTTCGCACTCGTTATGGGCGAAGGTCGTATGATCCCAGGCTTCGAAGAAGGTGTTGTTGGTCATAAAGCGGGTGAAGAATTCGATATCGAAGTTAACTTCCCAGAAGACTACCATGCTGAAAACCTGAAAGGTAAAGCGGCGAAATTTGCTATTGTTCTGAAGAAAGTAGAACAACGTGAACTGCCTGAATTCACTGAAGAATTCATCAAGCGTTTTGGTATCGCTGATGGTTCTTTAGATGGTCTGCGTGCAGAAGTACGTAAAAACATGGAGCGTGAGCTGAAAAATGCCGTGCGTAACCGTGTTAAAGCACAAGTTCTTGATGGCTTAATCAAAGCTAACGACATCGAAGTTCCAGCAGCAGTTGTTGATGGTGAAATTGATGTTCTGCGTCGTCAAGCGGCACAGCGTTTTGGTGGCGACGAAAAACAAGCGATGGAATTACCTCGTGAACTGTTTGAAGAACAAGCAAAACGTCGCGTAGTGATCGGTCTGCTGTTAGGCGAAGTGATCAACAAAAACGAACTGAAAGCTGACGAAGATCGCGTTAAAGCGCTGATCGAGGAAATGGCTTCTGCGTATGAAGATCCAGCTGAAGTTATCGAATACTACAGCAAAAATGAAGAGCTGATGAATAGCGTTCGTAACTTAGCTTTAGAAGAACAAGCTGTTGAAACTGTATTGGCTGTTGCTAAAGTGACAGAAAAAGAAACTAACTTCACTGAACTGATGAACCAAGTTCAAGCAGGTTAATTCTTTCTTGCTGTACAAAATAATGAAACCCGTGGTGTAATACTACGGGTTTTTTGTCAATTAAAGCCTTTAAATTATCACTTTAGCGAATTTAATTAGGATCCCCTTGAAAAACACATTTAAACCCTAATTATATTATCTATACTTCAAGTAGTCTAAGTGGGGCTTTAATTGCAATTTGAACTATTTTGAATAGCTTAATATTGTAGAAATAGTGATATTAACTAATCGAGTTATTTCGTCATTTTTGAAAATCAAGTATGGTTTTCTAATGGTATAATTCCGTGTAACCCAATAGACTTGTGTTAAACTCTTTTACAGAGCGTCTTGTTTACTGCAGCATACTTAGCTGCATTTTCTTCTTATTTCGCCAGTTGCTTGGTTAAATATTAGCTAAACTAGAAAATAAGAGAATTGAAAGAGCCTGCAGACACAGGAATTTTTTAAAACCGTTGTTTGTGGCATGATCTCTGCTCAAAATAGCAGGCAGACAGCAAATTAGGCGCAAGCACCGGAACGTTTTTAATAGGAGATTTCGATGTCACATTTTGGCAGTCAGGAACAATTAGCATCTCAAATGGCCCTTGTGCCTATGGTCATAGAGCAAACTTCTCGTGGTGAGCGCTCGTATGATATTTACTCACGTCTATTAAAAGAACGTATTATCTTCCTGACTGGTCAAGTGGAAGACCATATGGCGAATTTAATCGTCGCTCAGATGTTATTCCTTGAAGCAGAAAACCCTGAAAAAGATATTCATTTGTATATTAATTCACCGGGTGGCGTTATTACCGCAGGAATGTCAATTTACGATACGATGCAGTTTATCAAGCCTGATGTAAGTACTATTTGTATGGGACAAGCTTGTTCCATGGGGGCTTTTTTATTGACGGCGGGCACCAAAGGTAAACGTTTCTGCTTACCAAATTCACGCGTGATGATCCACCAACCATTAGGGGGTTATCAAGGCCAAGCGTCAGATATCGAAATTCATGCTCAAGAAATTCTTAAAGTGAAATCTCGAATGAACGAGTTAATGGCTCTACATACTGGTAAATCCATCGAAGAAATTACTCGAGACACAGAGCGTGACCGCTTCTTATCTGCAACTGAAGCAAAAGAGTATGGTTTAGTCGACCAAATTTATAGTAGCCGTTAATGGCTTAACTTTTGGTATAATTGGTTCATACCATAAACTATTTTAAAGAAAATCGTTGTTTTGTTTTCTTAACTGAATGAAAACAAAACAATATGGATAAAAGTGAGGTCAACTGATGACAGATAAACGCAAAGAGGGAACAGGAAAACTGCTTTACTGCTCTTTCTGCGGAAAAAGTCAGCATGAAGTGCGTAAGCTGATTGCCGGTCCGTCAGTCTATATTTGTGATGAATGCGTAGATTTATGTCTCGATATCATCCGTGAAGAAATAAAAGAACTTACGCCGCATCGCGAGCGTAGTGAGCTGCCTACGCCACATGAAATCCGACAGCATCTTGACGATTATGTCATCGGTCAAGAAAAAGCGAAGAAAGTTTTAGCGGTTGCGGTATATAACCATTACAAGCGCTTGCGTAATGGTGATAAAACCAGTGATGGTGTTGAATTAGGCAAAAGTAATATTTTGCTAATTGGCCCAACCGGTAGTGGTAAAACGCTTTTAGCTGAAACTTTAGCACGTTATTTGGATGTACCATTTACAATGGCTGATGCAACGACATTAACTGAAGCTGGTTATGTCGGTGAAGACGTTGAAAATATTATTCAAAAATTACTACAAAAGTGCGATTACGATGTTGAAAAAGCTCAGCGTGGTATCGTATATATTGATGAAATTGATAAAATTTCACGTAAATCAGATAACCCATCAATTACCCGTGACGTTTCTGGTGAAGGTGTGCAACAAGCCCTTCTGAAACTAATCGAGGGAACGGTTGCAGCAGTGCCGCCACAAGGGGGGCGTAAACACCCTCAGCAAGAGTTCTTGCAGGTTGATACCTCAAAAATCCTCTTTATTTGTGGTGGGGCATTTGCAGGGCTCGATAAAGTAATTGGCCAGCGTTTAAATACCCGTTCAGGTATCGGTTTTGCTGCCGAAGTGAAAGGTGAATCAGATAAAGCAACGGAAGGTGAGTTATTAACTCAGGCAGAGCCAGAAGATTTAATTAAATTTGGTTTAATTCCTGAATTTATTGGCCGTTTACCTGTTGTTGCAACATTAACTGAATTAAGTGAAGAAGCATTAATTCAGATTCTGCAAGAGCCTAAAAACGCTTTAACTAAACAATATCAAGCCTTATTTAGCCTTGAAAATACTGAACTCGAATTCCGTGAAGAAGCACTAAAAGCAATAGCTAAGAAAGCTATGGCACGTAAAACCGGAGCTCGTGGTTTACGCTCTATTGTTGAAGCTGCATTGTTAAATACGATGTATGACCTTCCTTCAATGAGTGATGTTGAAAAAGTTGTCGTTGATGAAAACGTCATTAACGAACAATCAGAACCGCTATTGATATATAGCAAACCTGATGCTCAAGCTTCTGGCGATAACTAATCCCATATAAAACGTTCAATAGTTAATCAAACGAAATGAGGGGTTTCCCTCATTTTGTTTTTTATGTTCAACTAGCCATTGAATGCTAAAATCTTGTCCCCATATAGTTTATATTCTGAGGTGTGGTTTCCTTGTTCTAAAAAGTAATTTTAAAACAAGAGATAGAAACCCTTAAACTAGCGTGAGCTAAACGAAGAGAGAGCTTTATGAATCCTGAGCGTTCCGAACGCATTGAAATACCAGTATTGCCTCTGCGTGATGTAGTGGTATACCCACATATGGTGATCCCACTGTTTGTTGGACGTGAAAAATCCATTCACAGTCTGGAAGCAGCGATGGATCATGACAAGCAGGTAATGCTGGTTGCGCAAAAAGAAGCCTCGACTGATGAGCCAGGGGTGAATGATTTATTTGCTGTCGGTACAGTCGCATCCGTTATTCAGATGCTAAAACTGCCTGATGGCACCGTTAAAGTCCTCGTTGAAGGTCTACGACGCGCACGTATTACCAGTTTGACAGATAATGGCGAATATTTCTTAGCGCAAGCAGAATATTTAGCTGCAGAGCAAAATAATGAATCTGAACACGCAGCGTATGATGAAGCGACAGCGGGTTCTCAATCATCAGACGCACTTGATGAAAAAGAAAACGAAGTGTTGTACCGCACTATCGTTAGTCAGTTCGAAAGTTATATAAAACTGAATAAAAAGATTCCACCTGAAGTATTAACCGCGTTACATGCGATTGAACAAGATCAGCTAGACAAATTGGCAGATACCATTGCCTCTCACATGCCACTAAAATTAGCGGATAAACAACGCGTTTTAGAAATGGCAAATATCGCAGAGCGTGTAGAGTTTTTGATGGCCATGATGGAGTCAGAAACTGAGCTGCTGCAAGTGGAAAAACGTATCCGCAATCGTGTTAAAAAACAGATGGAAAAAAGCCAGCGTGAGTATTATCTGAATGAGCAAATGAAAGCCATTCAGAAAGAGCTGGGTGAAATGGACGATGCGCCAGACGAATATGAATCGCTAAAACGTAAAATCGAAGAAGCGAAAATGCCAAAAGAGGCACAAGAGAAAGCAGAAGCAGAATTGCAGAAGCTGAAAATGATGTCGCCAATGTCAGCAGAAGCTACTGTTGTCCGTAGCTATATTGATTGGATGGTGCAGGTACCATGGCATAAACGTAGTAAAGTCAAAAAAGACTTAGTTAAAGCTCAAGAAGTGTTAGATACCGATCACTACGGTTTAGAGCGTGTGAAAGACCGTATTTTAGAGTATCTGGCAGTGCAAAGCCGCGTCAGTAAAATTAAAGGGCCAATCCTCTGTCTGGTTGGGCCTCCGGGCGTGGGTAAAACCTCTTTGGGGCAATCTATTGCCAAGGCTACTGGTCGTCAATACACTCGTATGGCATTAGGTGGGGTGCGTGATGAAGCTGAAATTCGCGGTCACCGTCGTACCTATATCGGTTCAATGCCAGGTAAGCTGATTCAAAAGATGGCAAAAGTAGGGGTCAAAAACCCACTATTTTTATTGGATGAAATTGATAAAATGTCATCTGATATGCGTGGTGACCCAGCCTCTGCATTATTAGAGGTGCTTGATCCAGAACAAAATATTGCCTTTAACGATCACTACTTGGAAGTGGATTACGATTTGTCTGATGTGATGTTTGTTGCAACATCCAACTCGATGAATATTCCAGCACCATTGTTAGATCGTATGGAAGTCATCCGTCTTTCTGGCTATACAGAAGATGAAAAACTGAATATTGCGAAAAAACATTTGCTGTCTAAGCAGATTGAACGTAACGCATTGAAAAAGAATGAGTTAGCTATCGATGATAGTGCTTTAATGAGCATTATTCGTTATTACACTCGTGAAGCTGGAGTTCGTGGTTTAGAGCGTGAAATCTCTAAATTGTGTCGTAAAGCGGTTAAAGCGCTGCTCATGGACAAAAAGCTTAAGCACATTGAAATCAACGCTGATAACCTGAAAGATTATCTGGGTGTTCGCCGTTTTGATTATGGCCAAGCAGACACAGAAAACCGTGTTGGGCAAGTTACAGGCCTTGCTTGGACTGAAGTTGGTGGTGACTTACTGACTATTGAAACTGCATGTGTGCCAGGCAAAGGCAAACTAACTTATACCGGTTCTTTAGGTGAAGTCATGCAGGAGTCTATCCAAACGGCATTAACGGTTGTTAGAGCTCGAGCAGAAAAACTGGGTATAAATAGTGATTTCTATGAAAAACGTGATATTCATGTTCACGTACCAGAAGGCGCTACACCAAAAGATGGCCCGAGTGCGGGTATTGCGATGTCAACCGCTTTAGTCTCTTGCTTAACGGGTAATCCAGTTAGAGCTGATGTAGCAATGACAGGTGAAATTACTTTAAGAGGTTTAGTTTTCCCGATAGGCGGCCTGAAAGAAAAATTATTGGCTGCACACCGCGGAGGGATTAAAACCGTATTAATCCCTAAAGAAAACGAACGTGATTTAGAGGAAATTCCTCAAAATGTGATCGCGGATCTCGAAATTCATCCGGTGAAAACAATTGAAGAAGTTCTTTCTTTAGCTTTAGTTAACCCTCCTTTTGGGGCAGAAGTAGTTAAAAAGAAAGCTAAAAGAGTGAGCTGAATCAAGAAGTTTGTATAAAATTAAGACTGACAGCTAATTTAGGGCTTGTCAGTCTTTTTTTTCATCGCTAATTTAACGATGATTCTGATAATTGTTTGTATGCAATCTGTTCTCTTGCCATTGGTAATCAGGATTGATATAACGGCTGCATCATTAATTAACTATACTAATAACTGCTATAGTTAATTAAGAGATTTATAGTCCAACTAATATGGGGATGATAAGAGTGAATAAAGCTCAACTGATTGATCAAATCGCTTCTGATGCGAATATTTCTAAAGCTGCAGCAGGTCGTGTTGTTGACGCGTTCGTTGCTACTGTAACAGGTTCTCTGAGTAAAGGGGATGATGTTGCTCTAGTTGGCTTTGGGACTTTCTCTGTTCGTGAGCGTGCAGCACGTACAGGCCGTAACCCTCAAACGGGTAAAGAAATTAAAATAGCTGCGGCGAAAGTTCCTGCTTTCCGTCCAGGCAAGGGTCTTAAAGACGCTGTAAATAGCTAATTAGGTATTTAAGTTTGTCTTTCTCGTAATTTTGCGAAAACTCAAACTGACGGAATGTCTTTAATCAGCTAATATATAAGCGCACCATTGAAATGGTGCGCTTTTTTTTCTTTCTGAGTTAAGATTAGCGTATTATCAGGAAATTGAATTCAACAAAGCGGAGTTAAGCCTTTTTATGATGGAAAATTTACGCACAAAGGCGAATAGTCCTTTGCTCAAAATAATACTGGCGCTGATTATCCTTTCATTCGTGTTGGGTGGCGTTATGATGGGGGGCCTCGGTGGCAACAATGCAAATAATGCAGCTGAAGTTAACGGGCAATCAATAAGCCGCGAACAGCTACAGCAGGCTTTTCAACAAGAACGCCAATCATTACAAGAGTACCTAGGGGATAAATTCTCAGAAGTCGCTAGTAATGAAGAAAGTATGAATTTACTGCGTCGTCAAGCTCTTGATAACTTGATTAACAATGAACTGATTAATCAGTATGCTAATGAATTACAGCTCTCAGCAAGTGACCAGCAAATTGAGCAATATATTTTCTCAATGCCTGTTTTCCAGACAGATGGCCGGTTTGATAGCGAAAAATATCGTGAGATCTTAAGTCGTAACAACATTAACGCGGATAGCCTTGCGGCTCAAATTCGCCAAGACCTTACACGAGCTCAGTTAGGAAAAACCTTTACTGGAACGGATTTCGCTTTACCATCAGAAGTTAAAGCATATGCTGAATTATTTATGCAAGAACGTGAAATTCGTACTGCAATCTTAGATTTAGCAGAGGTTCAAGCAAAACAAACAGCTTCTGAAGAAGAATTAAAAGCCTACTATGATGCCAACCAAAATAGCTTTATCTCACCTGAGAAAGTACAAGTAAGCTATGTTGAAATGGATGCAGCATCAATGCCGCCAGCGACAGTGTCAGCTGAAGAAGTAAAAGCGTATTATGATCAAAACCTGAAAAATTATACTCAGGCAGAGCAAAAACAGTACAGCATGATTCAGGTAGCTTCAGAAAAAGAAGCAAATGATATTCTGAATGAATTAAAACAAGGTGCGGACTTTGCAACACTGGCAACTGAAAAATCAACGGATAAATTCAGTGCAGGACAAAAAGGCTTGATTGGTTGGATGGAAGCGGCATCAACGCCAAGCGAAATTGTGGACGCAAAATTAACAGAAAAAGGGCAACTTTCGGCACCTGTTAAATCACAAAATAGTTATGTTATCTTTCGCTTAGATGATATTAAACCTGAATCTATTAAACCGTTTGAGCAAGTTGAAGAAAGTATTAAAACTAGCTTACTTCAAGATAAAAACATTAAACAATTCTATGACTTGCAGCAGAAGGTTAGTGAGGCTGCCACGAGTGATATGGAATCATTAGTTTCGGTTGAATCTGTATCTGGTTTGAAAGCTGTGACAACGGATTGGTTTGATAGAACAAATCCGCCTGCCGCACTTAATTTCCCTAAAGTGGTCAGTGAAGTATTTAGCGACCGTTTAGTGGATAAAAATGGTTCTAAAGGGATCAACTCAGATGTTATTAACGTTGAAGGGGACCGTGCATTTGTTGTGCGTGTAACAGAGTACAAACCTGAAAGCGTTGAACCTTTTGATAAGGTTAAGTCCGAAATTGAAACTCTGGTTAAGCGCCAAAAAGCGGATGCAGAGTTGAAAGCTACGAGTGATAAACTTCTTGCTGAGTTAAATGCGGGTAAAGGAACTGAAGCTCTAAATGCGGCGGGTGTTAAATTTTCCGATACTCAAACTGTTTCTCGTTTAATGCCACAAACAGCGCTTATTAATGCAACGATGGAAATGCCGCAACCTGCTGATGGTAAACCAAGTTATGCACTTGCGCGTGATGAGTCCGATAACTATGTGCTTATTCAACTAGATAAAGTTACGCTAGGCCAACCGACGGATGATGAGTTAAAGCAACTGACTCGTGAATACCAAGGTGCTATGAGTTCTGCGGTCAATGAAGCTCTGATGCTTAACTTACGTGAGAATGCAAAAATTGAAGTGCTGAATATTGAGTAATTGCGAGCAGCTTCGCAAGTAAAATTGTAACTTCATGAATAGAAGGCCACCTTTGGGTGGCCTTTCGTATTTTCAGTATTATTGAAAAGTGTTCCGTATTTTTCTATGGCATCGTTGTGTCTCAACATACACAGGAGAACAAATATGTTATGGAATTCAGTCAATAAATGCAGATTAGGTATTGTTCTGCTCCTTTCTTTATTATGCTCACTCTCTTCTTTTTCTTTGGCTAAGAAAATTGAGCCAGAAAAAGCCACTGCGGCTGTCATTCAAGAAAAACAAGTAAGTAATAACTCACCATCAACGAGCCATGGCCCGTCTGACAAAGTGAATATCAACTTAGCGGGTGAAGAAGAACTTGCAGAAAAACTTACTGGTATAGGTAGGCAAAAAGCGAAAGCAATCGTTGAATATAGGCAAAAATATGGTGCTTTTAATTCCATTGAAAATATTTTAGAAGTTCAGGGGATAGGTCCTGCATTTTTAGAAAAGAATAAAGATAAGTTAACTTTGTAACTAAAATCCCCCATACAGAGTATGGGGGTAATATATTAAAGGTTAATAATTAAGCAGAAAACTAAACTTTTTATAAATAATTTGCGAGCTAAGTCTTATTATTGATAATCATTCAGCACATTTTCCGTGCATTTGTTATTTTTATGTTATTAAAAAATAAACTGGTCGGAGTAGTTATGACAAGACACATTAAAGTTCATGGTTATCATATAGATATTTTTCAACATGTTAATAATGCACGTTACTTAGAATTCTACGAAGCGGACCGCTGGGAATGGATGAATAAGCGTAATTTCATTAGTTGGGCGATAAAAAACAATTTAACAATGGCTGCGGTGAATATTAATGTAAATTATATCCAAGGCGTCTTGCTTGGTGATGAGCTGACAGTAGTGACTCGAATGGATAAAATCGGCACTAAAAGCGCAGTCTGTTATCAACAAATAATTCGCAATAAAGCAGGGGCTCAAGAGGTAGTTTCTGATGCTTATGTGACATTTGTATTTATCGATAACATAGAGAATAAAGCGATTGTTATTGATGAACAATTGCGTGAGAAACTAGAGTCATTCAAAGTAGGTTCTGAAGACTTTATTCAAAATTAGCCTACCTAGCTTGAATCGTTATGAATAAGCTAATGGCAGGCTATGTGTTTGACTAATTAATTATAACTTTTGCTTTAGTGAGAGCATGATAGCTTCTTTATCACTTAAATATTCATTTAAGCCCTTGCTCCTTAAATGGCAGGCAGCACATTCACCGCAACCATCACCTTGAATACCATTATAACAAGTCAGTGTTTGCTGCCTGATCGTTTCAAGGTGACCATAGCTGTCGGCAAGTGCCCAGGTTTGGGCTTTATTCAGCCACATTAACGGGGTTTCAAAGCGAATATTTTTGGCAAGACCGAGGTCTACAGCATGGTTGAGAGCTTTGACAAACTCATCTCGGCAGTCCGGGTAACCTGAAAAGTCGGTTTCACAAACCCCCGTTATCACTGCTTCTGCCTGTACTTGGTAAGCATAAATTGCAGCTAATGTGAGGAATAAAATGTTACGCCCTGGAACAAAAGTACTAGGTAACGCACTTGACTCACTTTCAGCGAAATCAGGGACTGGTATGTTGTCTCGGGTTAAGCTGCTGATTGCCAATTCATTGAGTAATGTGACATCTAACACTTTATGTGCTGCAGCACCTAAAGATACGCTTAATTTCTGTGCGACTTCGATTTCAAAACGGTGGCGCTGGCCGTAATCAAAAGTAACACAGTGAACTTCATCATAGTTTTGCAAAGCTTGAATAAGACAGGTTGTTGAGTCTTGGCCCCCGCTAAAAACCACAACTGCGCGTTTCATAGGTACTCCTTGGTGATATATCATTTTCAATATGTAATAAGAAGAGAGCGAAACATGTTAGCGATACTAGGATGCAATTAATAGTTCTATTTTTATCAAGCGAGTTTGATTGAGGTACTATTTATATGTCAATTTGGTTATTTGTGTAAAAATATTCTATAATCGTGGTGTTTGGTGACATTTTTATTGTTTTTTAATTATTCAATTTTGCATAATATGTTTATGCAGCTAATAAAATAACGACAAAAGTACTTACACCTAGATCAAGAGAGCATTCATGTTAGATAAAATAGACAAAAAACTGCTTTGTTTATTGCAAAATGACAGTAGCCTATCCTTAAATACCCTTGCTGAAGCTGTTAATTTAACATCTACTCCGTGCTGGAAAAGATTAAAAAGGCTTGAAGATGAAGGCTATATTCGAGGGCGAGTGACCTTACTCGATGGTGAGAAGCTAGGTTTAGGTTTAACGGTAATTGTGACAATTAAAACACAGCATCATAATAGTGAGTGGTATGAGCAATTTGTTTCTTTTGTTAGTCAACTTCCTGAGGTGCTAATGTTTTATCGCATGGCTGGTGAGTATGATTATCTTATGCAAGTCGAAGTGCATGATATGAAATCATATGATTTGTTTTATAAAAAGCTAGTCAATGGTGTCCATGGTCTAATAGATGTAACCTCAAGCTTTGCAATGGAAAAAATCAAATATACGACAGTATTGCCTATCCCTGACTAACCTTGTAATAGCTTAGATAATTACGGTCTCTCATTCTTAGGCATCAATAAATCAATATATTCAAGGCAGTATTACGTGCGATTATTTTCACAACTAGGTTGGTATTTTTTGAGTGAATGGCGGCGCTATCTCGGCGCTGTTTGCTTTTTAATTATCATTGCTATTTTACAATTAGTTCCTCCACGCATTGTTGGTGTTGTCGTTGATGGAATAAGTAAAGGAGCAATGCCGACAAAGCAATTAATCACTTATGTTTTAATCATGCTGTTGATTGCATTGGTTGTGTATGGGTTGCGGTATATTTGGCGTTTATGGTTATTTGGTGCTTCTTATAAGTTAGCTGTACAGCTACGACAAAAGTTTTATCGGCAATTAAGTCTGCAGAATCAAGCGTTTTACCATAAGTATCGAACGGGAGACCTAATTGCACGTACAACGAATGATGTTGACCGAGTCGTGTTCGCAGCTGGTGAAGGTGTTTTAACATTAGTTGACTCATTGGTGATGGGGTGTGCGGTGCTCATCATGATGAGTGTTGAAATTAGTTGGCAGCTTACTTTACTAGCACTTATTCCAATGCCAATTATGGCATTAATCATTAAACGGTATGGAGACCAGCTTCATCAGCGTTTCAAGCATGCTCAAGGGGCATTTTCGTCTTTAAATAATCATGCGCAAGAAAGTTTAACAAGTATTCGTATGATTAAAGCTTTTGGCCTTGAAGATCATCAATCAAATCAATTTGAACAGGTAGCTACTGAGGCAGGGCGTCGCAATATGCATGTTGCTAAAGTTGATGCGCGTTTTGACCCCACCATTTTTATGGCGATTGGTATGGCAAATTTACTCGCTATTGCAGGTGGAAGCTGGATGGTATTAAACGATACATTGACGTTAGGTGAATTAACGAGCTTTGTAATGTATCTAGGGTTAATGATTTGGCCGATGTTAGCGCTTGCTTGGATGTTTAATATCGTTGAACGAGGTAGTGCGGCTTATAGCCGTATTCTAAGTTTACTCAATGAACCGCTAGTCATTCAGGATGGTTCGCATTCATTACAGCCTGAAAAGGGAAACTTGAATGTGAATATTATCAACTTTAGTTATCCAGAAACTAAGCGAATAGCATTACATGATATTAAGTTTGATTTAAAACCTGGGCAATTTTTGGGGCTTTGTGGGCCGACGGGGTCTGGAAAATCAACGTTGTTGACGTTATTACAGCGTCAATTTGATGTGACGGAAGGGGCGATTTGCTATCAAGGCTTATCACTACCCGAAATCCGTTTAGATGAATGGCGTGCTCGGTTATCTATCGTAAATCAGTCCCCATTTTTATTTTCAGATACAGTTGCTGGCAATATCGCGCTTGGGCGGCCTAATGCCACTCAAGATGAAATTGAACAGGCTGCGCGTATAGCTTGTGTACATGATGATATTTTACGTTTACCTGAAGGCTATTCTACTCAGGTTGGTGAGCGCGGTGTCATGTTATCTGGCGGGCAGAAACAACGAATTTCTATTGCAAGGGCTATCTTGCAAAATGCAGAAATCTTGGTGTTAGATGATGCGCTTTCTGCCGTTGATGGGCAGACCGAGTTTACAATTTTACAAAATTTAAGCCATTGGCGGCAGGGTAGGACTATGATAATTAGCGCCCATCGTCTATCTGCATTGGTAGAGGCAGACAATATTATTGTGTTATCTCAAGGTGCTATTGTTAGTCGAGGTAAACATGAAGCGCTTATTGAGCAATCGGGTTGGTATAAAGATATGTATCAGTATCAACAGATTGAAGCTGCTCTGGATGGTGAGCTATGAGCCAAAAGAAACCGCTATGGCCAGCACTCAAGCGTTTGCTTGGTTATGGAAAAGCATACCGAGGAACCATGAGTATTGCCATTGCAATGCTATGGTTAGCCGCTATTGCAGAAGTTAGTGGGCCTCTGCTAATCAGTTATTTTATTGATAACATGATAGCGAAAAAACAAATCATCATGCCACTTGCTTTATATATGGCAGTTGGTTTTATATTGCTCCAAGTTATTGCAGCGTTATTACATTACTATCAAATTATTTTATTTAATAAAGCCTCTGTGGGGGTAGTGCAAACATTACGTACAGATGTGATGAATGCAGCCCTTCGACAGCCCCTAAGTGCATTCGATAAGCAACCTGTTGGCCAATTAATTTCACGAGTTACAAATGATACTGAAGTTATTAAAGATCTATTTGTGATGGTTGTGCCGACAGTATTTCGTAGTTTAGCCCTGATTTGTGCCATGTTAGTTGCTATGTTTTCATTGGAATGGCGTATGGCATCAATTGCAGTGATGATTTTTCCTGCAGTATTTGTGGTAATGCTTGTTTATCAGCGTTTAAGTACGCCCATTGTGCGCCGTGTGAGATCTTATCTTGCAGATATTAATAACGGTTTTAACGAAGTCATTAATGGAATGACAGTTATTCAGCAATTTATCCAACAGGCTAGGTTTGGCGAAAAAATGCAAAGTATTAGCCAAGACCATTATTTTGCAAGAATGAAAGCATTAAAACTTGATGGCTTACTATTAAGGCCATTACTAAGTTTACTTTCAGCTTCAGTATTGTGTGGCTTGCTATTGCTATTTGGGTTCGAAGGAACGACTACCATTGGTGTTGGTGTCTTATATGCATTTATTAACTATTTAGGTCGCTTGAATGAGCCGCTTATTGAGTTAACTTCTCAGCAATCAATGCTTCAACAAGCTGTTGTTTCTGGTGAGCGTGTATTTGAATTAATGGATAGTCCGCAGCAAGGTTATGGTGAAAGTATTGAGCCATTACAAGGAGGTTCAATCTCAATTAACCATTTATCTTTCGCTTACCGTGATAACAAAATGGTACTTAAAGATATTAATTTACAAGTGCCTGATAATAACTTCGTTGCATTAGTCGGTCATACAGGCAGCGGTAAAAGTACCATAGCAAATTTAATTATGGGGTATTACCCGTGGCAGGAGGGAGATATTTTATTAGATGGACGTAATTTGAGTTCACTATCCCACCAAGTATTACGTAATGGTATTGCAATGGTACAACAAGACCCTGTTGTCCTCGCTGCTTCTTTTTTTGACAACGTCGCATTAGGACGTGAGATTAGCCAAGACAAAGTTTGGGAAGTTCTTGAAACTGTTCAGCTTGCTGGGTTGGTTCGTGGTTTACCTGATGGGCTAGATACCGTGCTTGGTGAACAGGGAAATACCTTGTCTGTAGGGCAAAGACAGTTATTAGCGATGGCCCGAGTCCTTGTGGTGACACCCAAAATTTTAATTTTGGATGAAGCAACTGCGAATATTGACTCAGGGACAGAGCAAGCGATACAAAAAGCGTTACGAGTGATTCGCCAACATACTACGTTAGTTGTGATCGCCCACCGTTTATCGACAATTGTCGACGCTGACCAAGTCGTTGTGTTACATCGTGGTGCAATTGTTGAGCAAGGTAAACATTTACAGCTTTTGCAACAAAAAGGACGTTATTATCAAATGTACCAGTTGCAGCAAGTTGGAGAATCATTAAATGCCCATAGTGATGCTGAAATTGAGGCTATACCTAGTTAATTATTCTGCACTCTTATAATGCATACCTTAAAGCCACTCATTCGAGTGGTTTTTTATTTTGTTCTTTCCTATTGAATTTTATGGATAAATATATTTTGGCACACGGTTTGCTATAAAGTCAGTGCTGTCCGAAGTATTAAGTAGCTTATTCATATGACTTATAGGAGTGAACATGAAATATATCATCGCGATCATTAAGCCATTTAAATTAGATGAAGTTCGAGAGGCACTATCAGATATTGGGGTTCAAGGGCTTACGATTACTGAAGTTCGAGGGTTTGGGCGGCAAAAAGGACATGCCGAATTATATAGAGGAGCTGAATATACCGTCGATTTTTTACCTAAAGTACGTATGGAAATAGCGGTTTCTGATGAGTTGGTAGAGCAGGTGATTGAAACAATTGAAAAAAAAGCTTATACGGGCCAAGTCGGGGATGGAAAAATATTTATTTTGTCATTAGAGCAAGCAGTACGTATTCGTACAGGTGAAAAACAAGACGAAGCACTGTAGGAGAGCAAATATGAGCAAAGGGTTCCAATACTTATTTTTATTGATATCAATGGGTGGTTTTCCAATAACCGTGTTTGCAGCAGAGGAAACCCTAGATAAAGCTGATAACGCATTTATGATGATAGCGACTGCTTTAGTTATTTTTATGATACTGCCAGGTATCGCATTATTTTATGGTGGGTTACTAAGAAGTAAAAATGTTCTTTCTTTAATGGCTCAAACTGCGGTTATTTTCGCTTTAGTGTCTGTTATTTGGATTGTTTATGGATACAGTTTAGCTTTTAGTGAGGGGAATGATTTTATAGGTGGTTTTAGTCAGATTATGTTGAAAAACATCACTGTAGATAGCTTATCAGGGCCGATCCCTCAATTTATTCACGTTGTATTCCAAGGTGCATTTGCATGCTTAACAGTTGCATTAGTGATAGGTGCACTAGGGGAGCGCATTAAATTTTCTGCAATTTTAATATTTACCGTTATCTGGACTACATTTGCTTATTTACCAATGGCACACATGGTATGGGGCGGCGGTATTTTATCCCAAGATGGTGCACTAGATTTTGCAGGGGGGACGGTTGTTCATATTAATGCGGCTGTTGCAGGTTTAGTTGGTGCTTACTTACTTGGACATCGTACCGGATTAGGGAAAGAAGCCATTAAGCCTCACAACTTACCTATGGTATTTATGGGAACCTCCATATTATTTATTGGCTGGTTTGGTTTCAATGCAGGTTCGGCAGGAAGTGCAAATAGTATTGCAGCCTTAGCGTTTGTGAACACTATTGCAGCGGCGGCTGGTGCTATTTTATCATGGACTTTAGCAGAGTGGATTTTCAGGGAAAAACCTTCATTATTAGGTGCTTGCTCTGGGTGCTTGGCCGGGTTAGTCGGTGTTACGCCAGCGGCGGGCACTGTGGGTGTCGGCGGGGCATTAATCATTGGGCTGCTTTCTGGGCTAGCGGGTTTATGGGGGGTTGTGATTTTAAAACGTCGGTTAAAAGTTGATGATGTGTGCGATGTTTTTGGGGTTCATGGTGTCTGCGGAATTTTAGGTTGTTTACTAACGGGAGTGTTCACCTCAACTGCATTAGGTGGAAGTGGCTATGCAGAAGGTATTACGATGATGAAACAAGTGGGAATTCAAGCTATTAGTATTCTAGTTTGTGTTGTTTGGACTGCAATTGTTGCTTATATTGCATTTAAAATCGCAGAGAAAACGTCTGGCTTACGCATTAATGTTGAAAAAGAAAGGGAAGGTTTAGATATTACTTCTCATGGTGAAAGTGCCTACAATTAACCTTAATGTAATGATAATGACAGGATAATACTGTGTTTTATGTAAATTGATAATGGCAGCTTATTGCTGGCTGCCATTACCTTTTTAAACTGACAATTTTATTTTTCTAAGTAAGTAATCACTTACTTGAAGTCCCTTCTATTTTTGAGGTTGCCTATGGCGGATTACGCCCTCTTGGACAGCCGTTGCAACAAGATCACCTTGTAAATTATAGATTTGTCCTTTCACAAAACCCCTCCCTCCTGATGCTGAAGGGCTTTCTACGGCATACAGTAACCAATCATCAATTTTAAATGGACGATGGAACCACATTGAATGGTCAATCGTTGCAACCTGTAAGTCGCGTTCCATAAAGCCTCTACCATGCGGTTGTAATGCGGCTGGAAGGAAATTGTAATCAGAAGCATAACCTAATAAATAGTGATGAAGTGAAGGTAGGTCAGGTAGCTGCCCTTTTGCTTTGAACCAAATATAGCGAAATGGTTCTTGAGGGGCGGAATCGAATGGGCTGTAAAACTCAACAGGGCGAAACTCAAAGGGAGTTGGCCTAAGAGCGTATTTTTTAACTGCTTCCGGTAATTTATCAGCCAAACTTTGAACAATATCATCTTGAGAAATTAATTTTGTCGGTGGTGGCACATCCGGCATTAAGTTTTGATGGCTATAACCTTCTTCTTGAGATTGAAATGATGCGGTCATAAAGAAGATAGGCTTGCCATTTTGAATGGCACTTACTCGGCGTGCACTAAAGCTTCCACCATCGCGCAAAATTTCAACGTCATAAACAATAGGACGAGAGCTGTCACCGGGGCGCAAAAAATAACTATGAAAAGAATTAATCGCTCTTTCTTCAGGTATGGTTTGTTTCGCAGCATACATGGCTTGCCCAACAACCTGCCCGCCAAAAACTTGAGGCAATCCAAGGTCTTCACTTTGTCCTCGAAAAATCCCTTCTTCAATTTTTTCGAGTTCAATTAGGCTAATTAAATTCTGTAATTCTGGGCTCATAGTCATCTTAGTTCTGTTATATGTAAATGAGATACAGGTATTTTCCCATTATTTACCCTGAATAGGTAGATTAATTGCTATCGAATAAATTGGGGTTACGTATTGTTACATTTAGAAATATAAATGTATTATTCTACCAATATTAGTTATACTTTTTATCATTCCTTGTCAGAAAATGATTTGTCTATTCCGATTATTTAAAAATGTTTTAGTAAACATTGTATTATAGGTAATAACTATGAAGTTTTTTCGCTACATTGTTAGCTTATTAGTGCTTTTAACGTTGGTTGGCTGTGAAGGGAATAGCACAAAGCCCAGTGAAAAAACACTTAATGCTAAAAATAGCAATAATAACCAGACGGTAGATTCAGGGAAAATTGAGGGCCGTGTGGTAATCTTACAGGATACTGTTTTACCCGAAGGTGCGGTTGTTACAATCACTTTGGCAGATACAACCGTTGCGGACTTACCTGCTCTAATATTATCTCAAAAATATTATAATTCGGTGAACAATCGGCCGACAATTCCTTTTGAACTAACTTACCAAAAAAGTGAAGTTAGGCAAGAAGGCACGCTAGTTGTGAATGCAACTATAAGCGCAAACGGAAAACTATTGTATATCAGTGATAGTGTTGTAGAGGTTATCAACAACGGTATTACAAAAAATGTTGAATTATTGATGGTCTCTGCGAATTAGCCAATGTACCGGCTCTTAGTTGAGTCTCTATTTTTATAGGTGTTTGTGTGATAAATCGCCACTTAGCCATGGGTTTCTTGCTATTTCAATGACTATCAAGCATAATGCCCCTGCTTTGAAAGAAGCAATCAATGGGGGCTCTGTTGGTTCTCCCGCAACGCTAACTTGTTAACTTGGTCAGGTCCGGAAGGAAGCAGCCATAGCAGGGGTCGTGTGTGCCGGGATGTCGCTGGCAGGGCTCCCACCCAATTCTAAGACCTTTCCTTGTATATCAGTCTCCCTATTCCAATTTATTATAAATATAATTTTTAATTGTTTTTTCTGTTTATTCTTTTTTATTTTTATAAATGTAAATTAAACTTTAAGGTTTAAATGAATTCAAAAGTTAAAAAGAAAAGTTAAGAATACAACATTAATTGTTGAGTATTGTGATAAGAAAAAGTTGGCAGGCTAAAATTTAAAGTAAGAAAATCCTATTAGCATAATAATTATGCCAATAATAAAATGATAAATACATTGCGTTCAGCCGATAAGTGGATTTACCGGCTATAACCATTCACTATCTGTGCGTGTTAATAAGATATTATCTAACAAACTTCCAAACAGACGCTGGGATTTTATCATAAAGCTTATTCATTGTGAGTTCAGCTAAGCGGTGATCTGCTGCTGAATAGAATAGCTCTAGCTCATCATCAGATAATTCATACTTATTTTTTTCAATGACACGCTCAAGTGTTTCAATTGTGGTGCATTTTCTTAAACGCATCAGATAATCAGATTTGGTCATAATACCCTTTCTTTTATGCAAAATTACTTATTAATATACGGTTTTATAGTCTGAACTAAAGGTAAATAATACCTTTAAGTTTTGCTGGTTAGGCACTTTAGGTCATCATCCAGCACAGCGACAAGGCTGTGATTCATTGCTTCCCAGTCTATAATTTCACTAAGTGTGATAACTGGGCTGCCGAATAAATCATAGGTCTCATCGAGGTATTCTTCGATAAGTGATATAACAAGATTTTCTTTTGGGTATTTGATTTTAAACCGCCATACAAATGCAGCGATATGTTCAATGAGTTCATTCAAGGCTGCGCTTTGCGGGGAGCTTAAATCATTAATCCAGTGTGTATTTGTTTTTTGTAAGCTTAAAATAGCGTCTCTATTGAGACTATTACATAAGTATTTTAGTTCTGCTATATCATGTCTTTTGGGTGAGTATTCATCCATAATCACCTCCGCAGGCGAATCTGACTTTTGCTGTGTGTATTTTTTATCAATAATGTCATGTTAACTAATTAAAGCACCTATGTTCAATATAAAAGTTTGCACGTTAGTATATTGAAAAATATAAGATTATTGCTAGTTCGTTAAACTTTCGAAAATTATTAATATAATACATAAGCGATGTTCGAATACGGACTGGCTGCTCGGACTAAACTAGCCGCGATATAATAATAGCATTATTACCACATATGTCACCACCAATAAACGACTTTTTTCTAATTTATTAGTGAGTAGTTGAGGTTTGAGTTACGTATGTTCTGTTTAAACTCAATTTTATGAAGTATTTAAACTATAGTTTAACCATCGGTTATTCTAGTACAGCGAATATGAAACGTTTATACAAAAGATGTTATAAAAATTATTATCCTATTTAATTCATTCAAATAATTAATTTTTACTAATAAGAGAATTCAAAATAAAAAAGCTTTTATCTGAAATAGACAAAAGCTTTTTTGTTGAGATTAACTTAAAGGTAGAGGTTTAAGGTCACCCCTGGTTTCAGGTCGGCCATTTTAACACCTGAATTCCAAGTCATTAAATCATTGAGCTTTATGCCATGACGCTTAGCAATGCTATAGTAGGAATCGCCTTTTCTTACCTTATAGGTTTTTGCCTTACGGCTACTTGCTGTAGACGCTGGGCTAGCAACTTTTAATACTTGCCCAGGTTTGATAACGCTTGCGGTTTTTAATCCATTTAGCTTTTGAATATCTTTCGCAGTAGTATTGAATTTTTTTGCAATACTTGCGACGGATTCGCCTTTGCGTACTTTATATGTTGCTATTTTAGCTCGATTTTGACGTGCGCTAGAAATTGCAGTAGGTTGTGCTGTTTTTATCTGCTGATTTTGTTGCGCTGCTAAGCGAATCGTGTTTAAAACGTCTTGGTCTGAAAGAGATGTTTTGAATTGTTCGGCTTTAGCCGTAGGTAGCATAATATAATGAGGGCCACTTGGTGATGTTATACCGCGAGTGTAACCAGAATTATATGTTTTTACCGATTCAACTGTTAACCCAGCCAACTCAGCAGCTTGAGATAACGTGATTTGTTGGCCAACATCAATTTGAGTGAGTGCTCTATTTTTATTACTTGTTGGCAAATTAACTTGATACCTTTCAGGATTTTTTAATACTTGGCTAAGCGCTAAGATTTTTGGTACATATTGTTTGGTTTCTTTCGGTAAAGAGAGTGACCAGAAATCAGTTGGTAACCCGGCAGCTTCATTTTTCTTGATAGCATTTTGTACACAGCCTTCACCACAGTTATAGGCAGCTAGAGTGAGCTCCCAGTCATGGCCGAACATAACATTTAAGTTTTCGAGAAGATCGAAGGCCGCTTTAGTTGAAGAAACGACATCTCTGCGTTCATCAACCCATTGTGTTTGTTTTAGGCCATATGAGCGAGCCGTGATAGGGACGATTTGCCATAGGCCTGCAGCTTGTGCTGGAGAAGTTGCTTTAGGATTAAACGAGCTTTCAATAATAGGAATTAAAGCTAACTCCATTGGTAAATTGCGCTCATTAATTTCGTCTACGATGAGGTACATGTATGGCTCAGCTCTTAATGCCACATCGTAGACAAAACGTTGTTTATTTAAATAACTATTTGCTAACTCCCTAATTTGAGGTTTATCAGGGACATCCATTTTTAGTTCATCACTAATATAACCCCATAGGTCATAATCAGATTTAGGTAATTGTCTACTGGCGGCTTGGTTATGTGATGCAACAGTTTCAATTGTATGATTACTAGGAGTTTTGTTCTGCTTAATTTTTTTCGGGGCAGTTTGGCATCCGGCCAACAGAACAATGGCGATAAGCGTCGCGATTATCTTCATTCTTTTCTATTGTTCTTCATTTTAATGTTTAAAAGTCGAACAATAATACTTATCCCACCCCGATATGACAATCATTAAACTTTAATATTGGTCTTTTAATTGACGTAGTAGGGTAAAAATTGCTCTTAAAGGTGGGTTTTGTAGATTAATATTGAGTTTTTTCTGTAGTTGAGGGTTGTCACATTGCAGAAAAATATTTATTTTTTTCTCTATTTTCAATGTGGTAGGTACTGTTGGTTGATGTTTGTCACGTATTTGCGTTATTTTTTGTAAATATTGTGTAATCGCTTCATTTTCAGGCCATATATGGTGTGAAAATTTGAGGTTAGATAAAGTATATTCATGAGCACAACAAATTAAGGTTTCATCAGGGAGTGCTGCAATTTTTTGGATAGATTCAAACATTTGCTCGGGCGTTCCTTCAAATATCCGCCCACAGCCCGCAGAGAATAGGGTGTCACCACAGAATAAATAAGGTGCTTGGTAAAAGCCAATATGCTCAGATGTATGGCCTGATAATGAAATAACCTGTAGGTTGAACTCGTCAATTATGACTTTATCACCATTTTCGACTATTTCTGTTGCTCCTTTAGATTGAGTTTCTTTTGGGCCAAAAACGGGAAGAGTTGTAAATTTGCTTAAAATCCCTTTTACGCCACCCGTATGGTCATTATGGTGGTGAGTTAATAGGATTGCGACTGGGGTCAATCGCTTGGCTGTAATTATTTCAAGCACAGGCTCTGCCTCTGCAGGGTCAACGATGATACACTGTTGGTGGCTATCAGCTAAAACCCAAATGTAGTTATCGTTTAAGGCTGGTACTCGAATTAACTCCATAATGACCTCGATACTTGTTAATAGTTAATAGGGGAATTTCATGAAGCCTGCGCGTATTGATAAAAAAATTCAAATGCCTGTTAGTTGGTCTGACATTCCTTTTGGAGAACAATACCGTCAAGCCATAGAAAATCAACTTAGCCCTTGGTGGCCAAAGATATTTGGCTTTCATCTGCTTAAGTTAGGTCATTTAAGTACTGAAATCCAGACCAAAGGCTGTCTTATCTCTCACCAATTTAATGTTGGTACCGGCGATCCGCGTTTTAACCTTGTTGCCAAACCCGAAGCTTTACCATTAACCCAAAAATCTATAGATGCCTGCCTAATGACTCACTGTTTGGCTTATAGCCATGATCCTCATTGGCTCTTACGGGAGGTTGACCGGGTATTAATCGACGATGGCTGGTTAATTATTTCAGGTTTTAACCCTTTCAGTCTTCTTGGAATGGCGAAACTCGTGCCTGTTTTACGTAAACGGCAGCCTTATTGTAGCCGTTTTTTTCCATCCGTTAGGGTATTTGATTGGCTCAGCTTATTAAATTATGAAGTTTTGTATCATCGCAATTGCCAAATAATCCCTTGGCTGGGGGCGAATAGACGAGTGAATAAAAGCTGTGGGGGCGTTGGTGTTTTAAGCGTGATTGTGGCGCGGAAACGGACTTACCCACTAACTCCGACACCACTAAAATTTAAGCAACCAAAAGTTAAGATTGGAACAGCACTCGGTACAGCAAAGGAGATCAGTAAATCAATGAAGGTAAACGACCCTTCTTAGTTTTGTGCGGGTTGGTAACCCGTGTCTTCTTTAGTTGGTGCTGAAGCCGCAGCTCGAGCTAATTCATCACATTTCTCGTTTTCGGGGTGGCCAGCATGGCCTTTAACCCAACGCCAATCAATAGTATGTCGTTGGATGGCATCATCGAGGCGTTTCCATAAATCGACATTAACGACAGGGGATTTATCTGCTTTTCGCCATTGTTTACGCTTCCAGCCGTGGATCCATTGTGTTATTCCTTGTCGTACGTACTGGCTATCAGTGGTTAAAATAATATCACAAGGTCTTGTTAGCGATTCTAATGCTTTGATGGCTGCAAGTAGTTCCATTCGGTTATTTGTGGTTAAAAAATAACCTTCACTCAACGTTTTTTCATGCTGTTGGTAGCGAAAAACAACGCCATATCCACCAGGGCCAGGATTGCCCAAACAGGAACCATCCGTGAAAATTTCTACCTGCTTTGTCATTTCTGTTACACTCTATATTATTCGTTCCCCTCTAGTTTGACACAAAAAAACATTATGAGCACGGTGATAACCAGACAAATTGTCCTTGATACTGAAACAACCGGTATGAATAAACTCGGTGTTCATTATGAAGGGCACAACATTATAGAGATTGGTGCGGTTGAAGTGATTAACCGCCGACTAACAGGGCGTAATTTTCATGTGTACATTAAACCTGACCGTTTAGTGGATCCTGAAGCATTCGAAGTGCATGGGATAAGTGATGAATTTTTACAAGATAAACCTGTTTTTGCAGAAATTGCAGATGAGTTCCTTGAATTTATTCGAGGTGCAGAGCTTGTTATTCATAATGCTCCCTTTGATATCGGTTTTATGGATTATGAATTCCGTAAACTCAATAAAGGAATTCCACCCACGCAAGATTTTTGTACCATCACTGATAGCTTAGTATTGGCTCGCAAACTTTTCCCGGGTAAACGGAATAACTTGGATGCGCTATGTGACCGCTATTTAATTGATAACTCTAAGCGAACACTGCACGGGGCTTTACTCGATGCTGAGATTCTGTCAGATGTCTATTTGGCAATGACAGGTGGACAAACTTCATTATCATTTTCGATGGATTCGGAATCGGCTAATAATGAGCAAGAGTATGAAATTCAAAGAATTGAACGTCCCCAAACTGGCCTTAGGGTGATTTTTGCTTCCGATGAAGAGCTTATTGCTCATGAAGCACGGCTGGATATTGTTGATAAGAAGGGTGGCAAACCCTGCCTTTGGCGGCAATCTTCCGATGAGGCTGAAAATTTACACTAATAATTGGTGTTATCATTAATGGTTGCTTAGGAAAATGCATAGAAAAGCCTCTCAAGGCTAAAAACTGTTCAACTGCGCGATTTAACAAGAAAAAGTGTTGACGGGGTCCTTAAGTATTCGTAATATGCATGGCGTTCCCAGTAGGGAACATCAGGAGCGGTAGTTCAGTTGGTTAGAATACCTGCCTGTCACGCAGGGGGTCGCGGGTTCGAGTCCCGTCCGTTCCGCCAAATTATAACGCCACGCTAATTTATTAGCGTGGCGTTTTTTTTATCATGACTGTATTTAACTGCATTAAGAGTTCCTTTCTTTTTGTATCACTTTTTTGTTGAATAATACATTTTTTGCTTCTAATGACTTCTTTGAGTTAATTTTTGATATAATGAAATCTATAAATAATAGATTTATGAGAATAATTCACATTCTTTTTAATCATATTAACTATTCTTAGGTTTTGTCGCGATTTTATCGAAATGTATAAGTTTGAGTTTTTTATGACTGTATTAATAATAATTCGCATGAACTCTAACTAAGATAACAGATCTGAAATAATCTAACCAATCTTTACCTAATGCTTTAAGGTATATATGAAGGCTATCAATAGAAATAGCAGATTGGCCATTCTCATACCTTGATATTTGTTGTTGGCTCAAATTTAATAATTTTCCTAATTCTGTTCCTGTTAATGATTTTTCAATACGTGCGGATTTCAAGTATTTTGCGGTAGCCATAACAATATCTAGGTCATTACTTTTATTCAATTCTTTAGTATTGATATATTTCATTTCATATTCTCTCTATTAGGAACTTATTATTTTAAAGTTAGCTATTAAAGATGGCATTACTTTAAATTTTTTGATTTTCTCTATGAGGAATAGATTATATTTTTTAGTTACCAATGTGAAATTGTTTTAATGAATCAAAAATAGTTTATTTGATAGCTTTGGCCTATTGATATAAGTATAAATAATGAATATAGACTATTGAATCAAAATATAGGTTTTTATAATTCAATAAAAACAATGCGTTATGTCAATCTTAGGGATTGGCTTAAAAGTGAGAATATAATAAATAATAAATGAAAAAAATGCATTTATAGTCATATAAAAGTAAGTATTTATATTTTTACATAAAATTACAAAAAAATATTTATAGATTAAGTTGAAATAGTGATTTATTTAGGGTTGATTTGGTACTTATCGGTAGGTAGCATATAAATTTAATTATAGGTAAAAGTATAATCAAGCCTGCTTAGTTGGAGAAAAAATGAAAAGGTTAATAGGAATCAGAGATGTAATATTAGCGATTACCTGAGCGAACTACTTTATAAGTAGAACGCTATGTGTTAAATTGTATTTAATTTATCTTGCCTGCTACAGACAAAATAAGGGCCAAACGAACTGGAAAAAAGGTACCAATCAGAAGTTATCTCATCAATTTCTACATATGCAATTGAGTTTAGATTGAATGCTTTAAAATATTTTTCGAATATATCATCAGGAACATTGTCATTTGAAGATTTTCTATCATAACTTATGGTTAACTTTAAATCTTTTATATACTTTCTTGATGATTGATTGAAATGAACAACTCGATTAACAGTATATGTCTTATCAGTTGTAATTGTTCCTAATAATTTAATATATCCACTGTTATCATTGTTTTTTACTAATTTCATATTTAGTGTATATGATGATTTATTATTAGCTAATATGAAATTAGAGGAAACAGTTGCTTCACAATATTGTGTTTTACTTTTTTCTAAATTCAAGTTAAATAACAAGAAAACGATAATTAATGAAAATAATAGTATCAATGAATATAGTGTTTTATTAGTCATTTTTATCCTGCCAATTTACTCTTGTTGAAATGCATTCTTTATTTTTTTTGCATTTTACTAATAAGCTATGTTTGTTTTTCCCTAAGTTTTGTATATTGTTATAATAATAAAAAACATCAGAATCTTCACAGGTTAAGTTAAAATCAATTGCTTGTTTGCTTATTGTGTCACTCATGTTTTTTTCATAGTTATCTTTGAACCCATAAACAGGGCAATCTCCAATTGTGCTAATTTTGTATGACTGTATTGATGCATATGGAAATTTTATTGCATGAATTTGATTTATAAGGTAAATAATCACCAAAAGTAAAAAAACACTAATTATCAATAATGTTTTTTTAATAATATGATTTTTATCACTAAGTAATAGTGATTTGTTAGATTTATTGCTTGAAGTGGGAGGGGGGGCTAGGCTTTTCTCTATTTTATTATTGAATTTGGCAATCGATTCTTCAATTTGAATTTCAGAAGAGATAACAAGGCCTTTTTTTGATATGCTTAGAATTGCATTTTCAACTAAAAGCTGTTGATGTAATACTTTTCTTAATGTACTAATGTATTGGTTAAGGGTGTTTATCGAAACTTTTAGGTCATATTTATTTAGTATTTTTTTTAGTATCTCTTCACGAGTGATAGTCGCTTTATTATTCTGAATTAGTATTATAAAAATATAATTCAACACGGGTGTTAATTTCATTACACTGAGTTCTGTGTCCACCCTAAATATTTCACCTAAGTCAGAGTTATATTTTATTATGTTGTTCAGTATATATATCATACATGACTCTTATTTAGTTATTAAAATATGTGCTTAGTTTGATCACTTTAGCTAACATGATAGTCATTGATTTTAAAGTAATTATATCAGTGTAATATACTACTCTTTTTTTGAGAAGAAAATATGAAAATAAATTTTTTTTTATAACGATTGGTTATATATGTAATGACAAAAATTTCAGTGTATTGTATTAATGAAACTGACATTTTTTGTTTTGATGTTTTATATACAGATAAAAAGCAGTATTAACCACTATTTCAAGTCATGGAAACCTAAATTAATTTGCTATTTTTAATAGGCGGAAATGATTTTTTAGAACTGAATTTTATGAATTTGTAATGCTTTAAGGTAATTATAGATACAGAGTACCTGTCGAATTATGATTAGGTAATTCAATGTTTATTTTAATAGTAGTATAGCCAAATTTGTCATTTTATTTTTTTAATTAATTGATATGATTGAATTTTAGGTGCAGTTGCCAATTGGGTAATATTTATCAAATATTACAATATATTTACGGCTTTTCTTTTTAAGACGCTCATCTTTAGATTCTTGGCCGGGTAATAAGTAAAATAGATAAGGCTCGGAATCATCATTAGCATCACAGTTTTCATGTAAGAGCACTCTAAAATAGGTATTACCCGTATTTTTTAGAATACTAGTGCTTGGATTAAGCTCATATTTAAAATCTGGTTTTTTAGGTCTCACAACAAAATAGGTTTCTAGGCTAACCGTTGGATAAAATAAAGGTCGCTTTTTTTGTTCATTATCACTACGCATATCAAGAGGGGTTTCGCTAATGATAATCTTATAATAGCGCTCGGTCTCATCGGCTTCTCCTCGATAAAAAATCTTAAAAAATTCTTGTTCCCCAGGTAATAAAATTTTCTTCAATGGAGTAAAAATAATCTCGCCGTTATGGAGAGGTGCCCCATGTTCTTGGTTACCTGGTTTATCAATTTTGTAGGCACTAAAATTATATAAATTAGTTTTATCTGTGTCGTTGATGTATGGCTTAGAAAAAAACTCTTGCCCTGACTCCATCGAAGAAATATCTGCATTGATATATAAAGCAATAGCATTATTGCAAGACACTGATAGCAAAATCAATAATAGGATTTTAAGTAAATAAAATGGTTTCATATTAAAAAATCCAACTAAAATTTAAGAGTATATGGGGTTCAATAAAAGGGCCACTTGAACTTTTACAAGTAGCCCCAAAAGTAGTTATTAGATATTATTGAATATCGGGCCCGGTCCAAATTGCTTTGACAGTTATTGTGCCACTTGCAGAAACGGTTCCTAACCAATCAATACCATCCAATGTAAAAAATGATTCAGAGTCATTCATTGGGAATGATAAATCTAAGTTAGTTCGATAAAAAGATCCTAAATCCTCATTAGGTCTATCCCATGGTGTTTCAGACCATAATGCATTTTTTAATGAAATTTCATTATTATCACAACTTGCTCGGTGTGATTCTTTAGTACCATTTTCATTTTTAAATGAAAGATAAGCGGAAAAAGGGACATTAAGTTTATTATCGCTCGAGGTAAATAAGCAGTATGACTGTCCTTTTAATGTTGTGTTTGGTCCTTCAACTTTTGCTGTAATAGAATCCGCTTGCCTTGGCCCGCTAGTCGTGACGATATAATTAAATTCTATCGGTGGTTCATCATTGCCGACTTTTCCTGTTTTGGATTGGTTTGGATTAAAATCTGCAGGAATAATGCTAATTCCATAATCTCTCGGCTTAATTATTAAGAAATTTGAAGGTGTAAATTCGTAAAATCCAGATTGAGGAAGTGGTGATTGAAAACCAAAAGTATATACACTATCAGCAAGTGTGACTGTTGAATTAGGTGAAGCGTCAACAATTGATTTTAAATATTCATTTGAGAGAAAAACTTCAATATTTTGTGAACCATTATTAAAGATCTCTGACATGTTTGTTGTTGATGACCAATTTGTCCAGCGCGTGCTGTTACTTCCTTTATATTGAATAAGTGCAGCACGGGGGTCCCTAGCTAAACCTAACTTTGCACTATCAATATACATACGAACTGTAAATGTTCCGCCGATAGATTGTCCTTGGGTTTCTAATTCAACCAACTTACAAATAATTCCAGAAGTATTTCCAACAATCCCTGTCGAGCAAAAATTAGAACCGAGTCCAATAGTTGGATTGCCATTGCTATCCACAAAGACTTCTTGTAAGGCGCCCGTTCCTTTTAGAATAATATTGCCTTTTTTATTGGTTGGAATGTAGTGTTGTTGTGTTGTCGTTCTTCCTCCACTCGTCATACAGGTCGTATTACTTAAATCATAATCGTCGCGGCTTGTGCAGGTTCTTAAATCAAAAGTATATTCTGTTCCTGGTGGTATTTCGGCTAACCAGCGATAAAAAGATTCAGAAAATATCGGTCTTGAATATCCAGACTCACCCGGTGTTCCTGTTTGTTGGATTTTATATGCACCATTATCTCGTAACTGCTGAGCTGACCAATAAGACGTTGCCGGGCAATTTCGGTTATTTGTCATGCAACGATTTCCGATAAAAGGTTGGCTTACGGGAGAATTTTCTAACCAGATATCACCTGTATTATATGTTGAGCTAAAAGGTGTTCCTGTATATCCCATATAGCCTAAACTATATTGTCTATTGCGCTGGTATTTTGTGAATACATTTGAGCCCGAGAAGCGAGGGTCAACTCTATTAGCAACAATAAAGAATTCGTTATCAACTTGGTTTTCAACAATGACATACTCTTGTAATGGTGCAGTTGCAGAAAACGAATTCGGTATTAGAACCGAAAATGAAATAAAAAGTGCTGTTATCGATAATAATCGCATATTAAATTAGCCTTTAAAGTGATAATTAACGTTTAGCAAATGCTTCTTGAGGTTCACATGTCACCTCACCGACCCACAATGCACCACGTGCACCTTGAAGGTTTAAATCTGCTTCGCAAATTGTTTGCTGATCATCTTGTAATAACGATATCACTGGATATCGGACGTCAACATCCATGGAAAACTCACCATTTTGGTCCGTTTTTGTTCGACCAATATGATTTCGAATTGAGGCATATTTTATATATTCACCATTTGGTGATTTCAGACGACCAAATACCGTGACTAGTTGCCTTACCTCAGGTTGATAAAGAGCAATGTTTCCTGGGTATAATGTGACGGATTTATTTCGCCCTGAAACAATATCAAAACTGTCTTTTGATTTTCCGTCATTCATTAGTTGAATGTCATAATCCGAATAAGGGGATAATGGAATAAAGGTATTTTTTCCACTAATTGGGTAATTCTGCCCATTTACTTTTGCGACCATGCTGCCGCTACCTTTTATATCGGAATTAATAATGACGCCTGATTTACCTTGCTGCCCACTTGGCATGATCATGCCGTTGCTATATGCCACAGAGCCACGAGAGGTTAAATTGCCATTAAGTCTGTTATTATCGGGGCGATTAATCGTTACGGTACCTGAATTATATTTAGTATCATAAGAAGCATAGCCTAATGTTGAAAAATTGGATTCACCATTATCTTTATCTCGGACTAATTTGGAGACAGAAACCCCTGCATTGGTAATCACCGAATTTTCAAAATTTTTATTCGCATAAATATTTGCTTTCACATTACCATTTGTTGAGGAAACACCCGTACTCAACCATGTTGATAAAGGTAAGGAAAAATCGAGGTTAATATATTTTTCGTTGGTACTATTTTGGTTATCATAATGATAGCGCTGTACACCCGCTCTTAGCCCCACCGTTCCATAACGGCCAGAGAATAATGTATTCGCATATTCATAGTTAATTGAATCACTGCCAATACGGCGATCTTTAGTATTACTAATAGTCAGTGACCCAGTTCTATCAATTATTTTGTCAAAATTAATGGTTCCGCCATAAGAATAACTGTCAGCATCATAAAGTGGTAAATCACCACTCACTACAGTTTTTTCTTTAGATGCCCATAAAGAACCGTAACCTTCAGGTATATTGATAGAAAGAGTCGCAATGTTCCGATAACTACCATGGTTTTCTAGCATCCCTTGCCAGTTAACTGAGATATAGTTATTTAAAGCCGCGTTGATACTCGTTTCTTGTACAACAAATTTATCAAACCCATAATTTGACATTTGAAAACGCACGCCAGACAACACTGGGAAGTTATAAGCGAAAGAGGCTCCGATTAAATGGCTTTTACTCGGAGTTTGACTCGTTGAGCCTTCATTTCTTACATAATGGCGCTTATCAAAGTCAATATAACCACCATAAATTTCCCAATTGAGTTTATCAAAACCGCCCGTTATCGCACCGAAGGATTTATTAATTGTTTGGTGCTGTGTTGTGACAATTTTGCCATCGATAACTGTCTCAATAGTGACGTCGTAAATACCATAGGGTAGTACACTGGTATCAACTTCAAAATTACCCATTGGAAAATTTTGAATATTTAATAATTTACCTTGCCGATAAATGCGTACTTCGCCTGGGCTATTTAAAAAAGCATAAATCGGCGTAAGTGATTGCTGCTTATTTGTCACCATACTTGAGGAATTGTTTCCTATTGATGCCGCATAAATTTTACTGCTGCTAAGGGTAGTTAAGCTGGCAATAGACTGTAAATTCCACGTACTCATGAGCCCAAGTGCAAAACGAAATCCGTTGAAATCACGCTCATACATTGCACGATACAGCTCAAAATTAGAATTAGATTTTCCAATGCTATATGCTGATGCATTTACATTAAAGTGATGTTCCGCAGCTGCGAATAATGTATCTAAATTGAAATAGCTGCTGGATGTATCTTTTGAATCTTTAACACGGCTCTGGAATACCCCTAAATCATAGTTAGCTACCGCTGAAAATGAATTAACTGAAGAATTTCCTAGTACAGATTGCCGCGCATGTTCTTTTGGCGAAAAAGCAGCTTTATCAACATCTAATGATAAATTAAAAGAAGAAATGTTTAATTGAAGGGTTGCATTATTATCAATAATAATACCATTACTTTCATTAAAAATGGCATCCTTTTTTTCTTCAAGTTTATCAACTAGTAAATTATTTAATTTCGCACCTTGCTCATTTTCAATGAGATGAATACTTGATAATTTAATATTACCATGATCGATTACAATAACTGCATCTGCAATTTTACTTTCGCTCTGATTGGTTGCTGCATCATCATTTAGTCGTAAAAAAACAGGTACAGACATTCCTTCTTCCAATGCACTAACAAATGCAGGAGGAATAATATATCCACCGATCTTAACGCTTTTCATTTCATTGGCATTAATTGTATTCGAAAAAATAATACTTAATATTGATAAAGCAATAGCACTCTTACGCATAATTTAAGTCCATTCTTAATTATTTGACAACAATGAACTCTCCTTTGTGCCAAATACCTACGCTTGATTTTTTATTTGTGACATCGACAAATTGTAATTTGACGGCTAAGTTTGGCATGAGGTAATAACGCTCGCGACAAATACCATCCACTCCATATTTTTGTTTTTCTGCTAAACAAGGGCCTGAAGCCACTACACGGAAGGTGCTATTTCCAGTATTTGAAACTTGGGCATTAGTATATTTATAATTAAAGTTTTCAATTCTTGGTGCGACAACAAGAATTGTGCTAATTGTTGCTGATGTTGTTGCTGATGCCGATTTCGCACTTTGTGTAACACCACTCTCGCCAATAGGATCATCTTTCCAATTTAATCGATAGTAACGTTCTTTATTATCTTTTGGGCCTTGATAAATTATCTTAAATATATCTTTTGCATGCCCTGGAAGAATTAAATTAGCGGGTGTTGATAATATTTCATTAGGATCAGTAACTGTAATTACTTTTCCAGTATCAAGTGGTGAATCTATTTTTTCTATCGTTAAATTTACCAATCTTGCTGTATCTACTGTGTTTTCAATTTCTTTAGATAAGGTGTCTTCATTCGATGATATTATTTCAGTAATATTTCCCACGTTGACAGCAAAACTGCTTTTTAATGGTAACCATGATAATAAAATTAATGCTAATGTTATCTTTTTCATAATCGTAAATTTCAAAAATGAATGACGATAAAGATATTATTTCCCTATAGTATCTTTATCGTAATATTTAGTTATCTAATAAGGGGATATTGAATTAAGGAGCTGGCGTGAAATCACCGTCCCAAGTTGCAGTAAATTGAACTTTCACATCACCATCCCATGTACCATCAGTCAGTGCTTTAAAGTCAGTCGCTGCACCATCAGCTTCAGCGCCAGCAATAACAAAGGTGAATTCACCGCGATCTGCTGCACGCTCAGAGCCATTATAGATGCCATCAGCCGCTAAATTGTCTAAACCAGAAGTTAAACCGGTTGATGTATCAATTAATACTAAATCATTATTTTTAGTCAAATCTTCGCCATTCCATTTAACCCCAACAGTTAATTTAGAATCGTCAGTTGTTCTTGCTAATGTATTAGCAATAATTTTTGACGCTAATTTAAAATCTGTTGCACCAGCTTGGCCTTGAATAGCGATATCAAATGCTCCATTCTGTTGGTTAAAGCTTTTTTGGCCTTCGGCATAATTAAAAGTTAAACTTCTTAATGGAGTTACAACTAACATACTTGTCGTGTCTTTAATTGCAGTCGCTTGCCATGTTGCTGTTGCTTGAGCGGTACGTGTATCTGCATTTGCAGCTGTAGCAAAAGAAGCTGCGATAATTGTTGATAACAATACAGAAGCCATTTTTTTATTTAACATACTAATCTCTCTTTTTATATTGATAGAAAACAATAGTAAAATTAGTTATTTAATTTTTACATATTGATATGGTTTTATTGAATTTAAAATAGAATATTTAAATGTCTTTCATGCTGTTTAGTAATATTTCGATTGTTTTTTTACTTAAATTTATATTGTTTCTTTTATTTTCTTCAGAGAAACAATCAATATAGTAAATCATTTCAATCCATCTTTTGTCTAAAACGGTTAATATTTCATTTAATTGATCTAGCGATAATGAACTGCTACCAGTTTCATAGCGAGATACCTGTTGTTGGCTAATGTTAATTAATTCTGCCAACTGTTTTCCTGTCATGTTTTTTTCTTTGCGTGATTTTCGTAAATAATTTCCTACATGACTACTAATTATATTAGCTTTCATTTTTTCAGCCTCTAATATTAATAGATCTATTTATATGATATTCGTTAGCTCACTCACTCGCTTGCTTAATTGAGTGTTATAATAAATACATTAAAAAAAGAGTAAATGGCAGGATTTCTATTAAAGATTTACTTTTAATAGGTTTTTTCTATTAATTCTGTTTTTTTTAGCATTATCTAATTAAAAAATATCTTCTCACCAGTTTAATTGGTTAAAAATACACTTAATAGTGTTGAAATTAGGGAGATCAATAAAAAAATACACCAAATAAGCGTAAAATTATTATAATTGTTAACAAATGTATATTTAATTAAGAAGCATAAAGAATCTACATTGAAAGTTACAATTTATTACAATTAAAGGGTGGGAAGAATTTAGAATAAAGGCAGGAAACCAGTTATATTGGTAAAATTATAATTTGTAATGTGTTTTTAGCCCTCTTATTTATTAATAACTCAACTAACTAGTTTAATGTGTATGATGTTAAAATTACACTTTGCTAACTAGATATATGATATGACATCAGTGTCTAGTAGGTTGATACTATAGTATCAACTTTTTAATATCATGACCCTATTGTGGCACATGGGGTTTAGACCTGAAATTTCGTCTTACAGGCCAATTTATTTTCTATAGTCTCATCAGGTATTTTACCAGTGAAAATAGAATCAGCGATAGGTTACTACGTTCTCTAGTGCCCCTTATTTTAATTTCAGCAATATCAATTATGATGTCTTTATCTGTGGATGTCGTGTGCTATAGAAATAATAATGGGAAAGCTTCCTCTTTGTAATTAGGTCACTAAATGAATATAGGTTTTGTAGTGCCTAATACTATACACGTTTGTTCTAAAAGCAATTCTTCACTTAGAGATTCGCTAATTATTACTTAATAAGTTAGATATACCGATTTACCTAACCGCTAATTAAGATTGCACTGCGGGCTTTTGAAAGCCACTTTTATTCAAAACTATACATATAAGAACTGTGATCTGTATAGGAATTTCTGTTGTAAAAACGTTGGTTGTTAGAAGTGCACGCACTATCTATATATGATGAGCAATCTAGATAAGCTTTGCAGAATAGCTTATCTAGATTATTTTGAACGATTCTTATTTTCTCCTTGTTAGGTGTGGAGATAGACCATTCTATAGGCTATAGGCAACTGCGATTAGCCAGTAATATTTATTGCTACTGTTTTTTCAATTCATGTTACTTCTATTTATTTCTAATCATTGGAAGGGTTGGATATTTGACTTAATCTAAACAAAAATATTCGGGCATATTGAGGCTTTTTTTTGTCTAAAACTTTGCCAATTATCACTAATGTGGCAGCTAAATGCGCTAGATGCATAAATCACCTTGATCCCAGACACTGAACTCAGGTTTAATAAGGTTAGTCACTTGCGCAAAAATGTAAGCATTAAGGGATATTTTGCGCAATGGAATGGATTCAGCTTTGCGGCAGTTCAATTTATTAGCGATCTGCTGCCATGAACATAGCAAATATTGCGGTATGGGTAGAATTGGGTTACTTTCAATCGCTCTATTCGTGAAATGCTCAGTTTGTTGTCGATGTGTTGTGGCTCCTTAGATAAGGAGACCGATGGCGATACCTCGGTAAATTGATACTTTCATGTTGCAGCGAAATTAAAGTAGCACTATCCGTATTGCGTTGTAAAAATTGGTTTAAGTACGTTTTTATCCTACCTGGAGTATACTGATGACGACTCGTAAAACCCTTGCTAATGCTATCCGCTTTCTAAGTATGGATGCGGTTCAAAAAGCAAAATCAGGGCATCCTGGCGC
Organism: Providencia sp. CIM-Carb-044; assembly: GCF_033901115.1. NCBI lineage: Bacteria > Pseudomonadati > Pseudomonadota > Gammaproteobacteria > Enterobacterales > Morganellaceae > Providencia > Providencia sp. CIM-Carb-044. The sequence continues at coordinate 159,307 of NZ_JAXADV010000004.1, read as the reverse complement.
GCCAATGGGCATGGCTGATATTGCTGAAGTACTGTGGCGTGACCATATGAATCATAACCCAGCTGACCCACACTGGGCAGATCGTGACCGTTTTGTACTGTCAAACGGCCATGGCTCAATGTTGATTTATAGCTTACTGCACCTCACTGGTTATGACTTATCTATTGAAGAGTTAAAAAATTTCCGCCAATTACACTCTAAAACACCGGGCCACCCAGAATATGGCTATACTCCAGGTGTTGAAACAACAACCGGTCCTTTAGGTCAAGGCATTGCAAATGCAGTGGGTTTTGCGATTGCAGAACGTACATTAGCAGCGCAATTTAACCGCCCTAACCATCACGTTGTTGACCACCACACTTATGTGTTCATGGGTGATGGTTGTATGATGGAAGGTATCTCGCACGAAGCGTGTTCTTTAGCGGGTACACTGAAATTAAATAAACTGATCGCATTCTATGATGACAACGGTATCTCTATTGATGGTGAAGTTGAAGGTTGGTTTACTGACGATACCGCTGCACGTTTCGAATCTTACGGTTGGCATGTTATCCGTGATATCGACGGCCATGATGCATCACAGATCAACGCGGCAGTGAATGAAGCGAAAAGCCAAACTGATAAACCAACACTGATTATGTGTAAAACTATTATTGGTTTTGGTTCACCAAACAAAGCGGGTTCTGAGTCTGTTCACGGTGCGCCTTTAGGTGATGCTGAAATTGCAGCAACTCGTGAAGCTCTGGGGTGGAGCTACGGCCCATTCGAAATTCCTAAAGATATCTATGAAGCTTGGGATGCTCGTACTGCAGGTAAAGAAAAACAAAGCGCATGGGATAAAAAATTCGCCGCGTATGCAGCGCAATTCCCTGAACTAGCTGCGGAATTCACTCGTCGTATGAATGGTGAATTACCTGCTAACTTTGACGCGGATGCAAAACAATTTGTTGAAAATCTGCAACAAAACCCAGCAAATATCGCAAGCCGTAAAGCATCACAAAATGCATTAGAAGCATTTGGTAAAGTATTACCTGAATTTATGGGCGGTTCTGCGGACTTAGCGCCAAGTAACTTAACCATGTGGTCAGGCTCCAAAGCACTGAACGTAGACCCAGCGGGTAACTACATTCACTATGGTGTTCGTGAATTTGGTATGTCAGCTATCATGAACGGTATTGCGTTACATGGCGGTTTCATTCCTTACGGTGCGACATTCCTGATGTTCGTTGAATACGCACGTAATGCGGTTCGTATGGCAGCACTGATGAAAGTGCGTAGCATCTTTGTTTATACTCACGACTCTATTGGTCTGGGTGAAGATGGCCCAACTCACCAACCGGTTGAGCAACTGGCAAGTCTGCGTGTGACACCAAATGTCAGCACATGGCGCCCTTGTGACCAAGTTGAATCTGCTGTGGCGTGGAAATATGCTATCGAACGTAAAGATGGCCCAAGCGCATTAATCTTCTCTCGTCAAAATTTAGAGCAACAACCTCGTACTGCTGAGCAATTAGCCAATATTGAGAAAGGGGCTTACATTCTGAAAGATTGCGCAGGCACGCCTGAGTTAATCTTTATTGCGACAGGTTCTGAAGTGGAACTGGCCGTTAAAGCGGCTGAGCAATTAACATCAGAAGGCCGTAAGGTCCGTGTTGTTTCTATGCCATCAACCGATGCATTTGATAAACAAGATGCGGCATACCGCGAAGCTGTTTTACCTGCCAATGTGACAGCACGTGTTGCTATCGAAGCGGGTATTGCAGATTACTGGTTCAAGTACACTGGTTTAAACGGTGCCATCATCGGTATGCATACCTTTGGTGAATCTGCTCCAGCCGAAGTTCTGTTTAAAGAATTCGGTATTACAGTAGAGAAAGCGGTTGAAGCTGCGAAATCTTTACTGAAATAAAATAAGAAGGAATGAGCCCCGAATTTTGGTTCTCATTTCTAATTATCTTGCTGAACAACGCCTAGTGATAAGCTAGGCGTTGTTTTTTTGTGCACCAATATAGGATTTTCTATTGCGTTCTGTAAATATATCCCTTAATCTAACCTTAGATAAGCTGAACCGTTTCAGTTGCGTGTTGCTGAATGAAAATATTTTTTAAAAATGTCGGTTGAAGCACACTTTTGATGTTTGACAGCTAAAATGAGCAGTAGAGTTGGTGTGAGTCAGTTATCCTTAGCAACCGTGTGATTTTGCTCAGATACAAGGTGTAGAATGGCAATCAGGGTAGCAATAAACGGCTTTGGCCGCATTGGTCGAAGTGTTCTAAGAGCGTTGTATGAATCTGGCCGTCGGGCAGAGATTATCGTGGTGGCGGTTAACGAGCTTGCTGAACCTGAAGGTATTGCGCATTTGCTGAAGTATGATTCCAGCCATGGGCGTTTTGCTTGGGATGTACGGCTTAACGGAACACTTTTACAAGTTGGTGATGATAATATTCGTTTATTTCATCAACGTGAGCTGCATGAGTTGCCTTGGAAAGAGCTGGGTATTGATGTCGTTTTAGATTGCAGTGGGGCTTATGGCTCACGGGATGATGGGTTACTGCATTTAGCGGCAGGGGCGAAAAAAGTGTTATTTTCTCACCCGGGTACTGACGACCTTGATGCCACTATCGTTTATGGTGTTAACCATGAAAGCCTAACCGCTCAAGACAAGATTGTTTCCAATGCTTCTTGTACCACCAATTGTATTATTCCAATTATTAAATTACTTGATGAGGCATTTTCGATTGAATCGGGGACAGTGACGACGATTCACGCGTCAATGAATGACCAACCCGTTATCGATGCCTATCATAAAGATTTACGCAGAACTCGCGCAGCGAGTCAGTCTATCATTCCTGTTGATACCAAATTAGCCGCAGGAATTACACGAATTTTTCCGAAATTTAAAGACCACTTTGAAGCCATTTCTGTTCGTGTACCGACGACGAATGTGACAGCGATTGATTTGAGTGTTACCGTACATGACGATGTTTGTGTTGAAAAAGTCAACCAACTACTGCGAAGCGCTGCACAAGGGCATTTTCGTGGTATAGTGGACTACACAGAATTACCGCTAGTCTCGATGGATTTCAATCATGATCCACACAGTGCTATTATTGATGGTACACAAACGCGAGTCAGTGGTAAGCATTTAATTAAAACCCTGGTTTGGTGTGATAACGAATGGGGGTTTGCTAACCGGATGCTAGATACAACATTAGCAATGGCAGCGGCAGGTTTAAACTAATTGGCGACTGACAGACAGCAGGGCATGATAACTTTATTGTTTTGCACAGTCGCTGATGGAAACTTTATAGAGAATCAACGAGAGGATTCACCATGTCTGTAATTAAGATGACCGATTTAGACTTAGCGGGTAAACGCGTATTCATCCGTTCTGACTTAAACGTTCCTGTAAAAGATGGCAAAGTTACTTCTGATGCACGTATCCGTGCTTCATTACCAACAATTGAAGCTGCTCTGAAACAAGGCGCTAAAGTCATGGTCACTTCTCACCTTGGTCGCCCGACCGAAGGCGAGTACAACGAAGAGTTTTCACTGCAACCTGTTGTTGACTATCTGGCCGATAAAATGGATTACCCAGTCCGTTTAGTTAAAGACTACCTTAACGGTGTTGACATCGAAGCTGGTGAGTTAGTTGTGCTGGAAAACGTTCGCTTTAATAAAGGCGAGAAAAAAGACGACGAAACGCTGTCAAAACAATATGCGGCATTGTGTGATGTTTATGTGATGGATGCGTTTGGTACGGCTCACCGTGCACAAGCGTCAACACATGGTGTTGCTAAATTCTCTCCAGTGGCTTGTGCTGGCCCACTACTGAGTGGTGAGTTAGAAGCATTAGGTAAAGCATTAGATAACCCAGCTCGCCCAATGGTTGCGATTGTTGGTGGTTCTAAAGTGTCAACTAAACTGACTGTATTAGATTCTCTATCTAAAATTGCAGACCAGTTAATTGTTGGTGGCGGTATTGCGAATACCTTTATCGCAGCGGAAGGCAACAATGTTGGTCGCTCATTATATGAAGCAGACTTAATCCCTGAAGCGAAAAAATTACTGGCAAACTGCCAAATTCCAGTACCGACTGATGTTCGCGTTGCAACTGAGTTCTCCGAAACTGCACCTGCAACTCTGAAAGCAAGTACTGAAATTAAAGACGACGAACAAATTCTGGATTTAGGTGACGAATCTGCACAGCGTTTGGCTGAGATCCTGAAAAATGCCAAAACCATTCTTTGGAATGGCCCAGTAGGCGTGTTTGAGTTCCCTAACTTCCGTAAAGGTACTGAGATCGTTGCAAAAGCGATTGCTGATAGCGACGCATTCTCTATCGCTGGTGGTGGTGACACCCTAGCGGCTATCGATTTATTCGACATTGCTGACAAAATTTCATATATCTCTACTGGTGGCGGTGCTTTCCTTGAGTTCGTTGAAGGCAAAAAGCTCCCTGCCGTTGTGATGCTAGAAGAACGTGCTAAAGCGTAATTAATTGTTCATACACAACAGGCAGCGTAGGCTGCCTGTTTACCACAGGACCTTTTCACATGTCTAAAATTTTTGATTTTGTTAAACCGGGTGTTCTTACTGGTGATGATGTACAGAAAGTTTTCGCAGTTGCTAAAGAAAATAACTTTGCATTGCCAGCGGTGAACTGTGTTGGTACGGATTCAATTAACGCCGTACTTGAAGCGGCCGCTAAAGTTCGTGCTCCAGTTATTGTTCAGTTTTCTAATGGCGGTGCTGCATTTATCGCAGGTAAAGGCCTGAAAGCTGAAGGCCAACAAGCTGCAATTTTAGGTGCGATCTCTGGTGCTTATCATGTACACCAAATGGCTGAGCACTATGGTGTTCCTGTTATTCTGCATACTGACCACTGTGCGAAGAAATTACTGCCATGGATCGATGGCCTGTTAGATGCAGGTGAAAAACACTACGCAAAAACCGGTAAACCACTGTTCTCTTCTCACATGATTGACCTGTCAGAAGAAACACTGGAAGAAAACATCGAAATCTGTGCTAAATATTTAGCGCGTATGGCTAAAATCGATATGACTCTGGAAATCGAACTAGGCTGTACTGGTGGTGAAGAAGACGGTGTTGATAACACAGGTATGGACAGTTCTGAGCTGTATACTCAACCAGAAGATGTTGCATATGCATACGAAAAACTGAATGCAGTAAGCCCGCGTTTCACTATCGCGGCTTCTTTCGGTAACGTTCACGGTGTTTATAAACCAGGTAACGTTCAGTTAACGCCAAAAATCCTGCGTAATTCACAAGACTACGTTTCAGAAAAATATAACCTGCCACACAACAGCTTAGACTTCGTATTCCACGGTGGTTCTGGCTCAAGTGCTGCTGAAATCAAAGAAGCAGTTAGCTACGGTGTTATCAAAATGAACATCGATACTGATACTCAGTGGGCAACTTGGGATGGTATTTTACAGTACTACAAAAAGAACGAAGGCTATCTGCAAGGTCAGTTAGGTAACCCAGAAGGTGCGGATAAACCTAACAAAAAATACTATGACCCACGTGTGTGGCTGCGTAAAGCACAAGATTCAATGGTTGTTCGTTTAGAACAAGCATTCAAAGAACTGAACTGTGTTGATGTACTGTAATTAACGCGCATTAAGTTTTTTGTGATTAATCCCCTAGTAAGGTAACTTGCTGGGGGATTTTTTGATCATGTAGATACTGGTGCTTTACTTAATTGTGAAAGTAGTTTTAAAAACAGCGCTTCACTTTGTGTTAGCGGTTTACTCGCCTCGGTGATTGCACATATGCGGTTATGAAAGACAGGGGAGTCGCTCATTTCTATGAGTGAATGGCGGAAATTAATATGTGAGGCATAGTTTTCCGGTAAAATACCCACATAGTGGCCTGAAGCGATAAAGGTGGCTACAGCCTCAAGGCCGGCGGCTTCAGGGCCTCGGCTAAATTCACCCGATGCTAAAATACTTTCAGTGAATGGGTGTGGCCGATAAACTAATGCTAGATTATGTTTGTTGTTGGCGGTATTGGCAGAAACATAAAGTTTATGGTTTTCTATAAATAAGAATTGATAATTATAACGGTTATTTTCGTGATATTGCCCGCGAATACCGATTTGAATTGTTCTGTCACTAAGCGCTTTATTTAATTGATTATGGTTGAGGATGCTTAGCTCTAATTTAACATTAGGCGCCTCTTGGGTAAATTGAGCAATAGTGGCTGATAGATGACAGAGTGGATCCGTTAATATATGTTCAATAACACCAATAACTAATGTTCCAGATAAAATCCCATGGCGTTCATCGACTTCAGTTTTGATATTATCTAATGCTTTCAAAGCAGTATTGGCTTTTTCGATAACAAATAAACCTGACTCAGTTAGCTTAAAACCAGAAGGGCCTCTTTCACACAATTGGACACCGAGTTTTTCTTCAATTTCACGGATATGGCGGCTTATTGATGCTTTTGACATATTTAGTTTTTTTTCTGCAATGGTAAAGCCACCAGCTTCTGCAACGGAAGTAAAAACACGTAATGATTTTAAGTCTTTTTCAGTTAATTTTTTATTATGCATATTTATACCTATTACGTGAAATCAATCACTAAATGCTAATCTATCTTATTTTTTATTGGGATACAAATAGCATAATTAATACTATTTTATTTTAATTATTAAAATTGTTTTTATTTGTATAAAAGGTTTCATTTTATGAAACCATAGGATCAAAAATATCACTTTTATTCCTAGCGGATACGTATATCTTAAAGTTGTAGTTGTTAATAGATTATTACCAAAGTGGCGCCACAAAATAATAATTAATCCAAATATATATAAATACAAAAGGATTCTAATTTATGGTCACAGATGAATTATTAACAATAAAATTAGATATGATTACATTTACAGCATTAGGGGCCTTATTATTAATTGCTAGTAATGTAATCATAAAGAAATTTCCATTTTTTATGAAATATTCAATTCCTAGTCCGGTGATCGGCGGGTTTATGTTTTCTATTGTAATGTGGTTAGCTTATCAATTTAATATTGTTGAGCTTAATTTTGATAACACATTATATGACTTATCGATGTATATATTTTTCGTCACAATAGGTTTAATGACAGGTGTTAAATTATTAGTGAGTGGTGGAAAAATATTGCTAATTTATATGGTGATTTGCTGGGGGCTGGCATTTATGCAAAATGGCGTCAGCATTGGTTTATCATATGTTTTAGATATTGAGCCACTAGTTGCTATGATGGCAGGCCAAGCCTCGATGCAAGGTGGTCATGGTATGGCGGCATCTTTAGCACCGCTGATTGAGTCCTTTGGTCACGACCAAGCCCTGAATGTTGGGTTAGCGGCTTCGACTTTTGGTTTGATTGCAGGGTCAATTCTAGGAGGGCCTGTTGGGAACTGGTTGATCCAAAGAAATAAATTAAAAATTGAAACTGACCATGTTGATTTGGAAAATTTAGCGGAAAGTAACGATACCGAAGATAAAATTACGGCTCAACAATGTATTATTACAGGAGCAGTTATTTTAAGCATACTCGCTATCGGAATGCCGACAGCAAAATGGATAAGTACAGTAACAGGGTTTACTATTCCTGGACATATTTTTAGTTTGTTTGTTGGTGTTATATTTCATTCAATCAATGAAAGAAAACCAATAATTAAAATATCTCGCAATACAGTAGTATTAATTTCTACTTTATCACTAGAAATGTTTTTAGTGATGGCTATGATGAAATTAAAACTTTGGGAACTATATGAGTTAGCATTACCACTAACGATTATATTAATATCTCAGGTTATTACAACAATATTAGTTGCCATATTTGTTGTTTATCGCGCATTAGGTAAAAACTATGATGCTGCTGTTATGTCCGCTGGTTTTATTGGACATGGTTTAGGTGCAACACCAAATGGCTTAGTGGTTATGGACGCTATTTGTAATAAATATGGTTTATTCTCACGAAAGGCATTCATTATTATACCAATCGCCGGAACAGTATTAACGGATATTGTTGGTGTCCCTCTATTTGTATTCCTAGCTAACACATTTGGTGGCTAAGAAATAAAAAAACAACAGAAGAAAGAAAACTAAATCTAAGAAGGAATAGTTTGTATGAAAAAATTAACGACACCCCCACATGTTGGCCATAAAACATTTTTATATTCAGAATTAGTGACTGAATTGACCAACATTGAAGCGGATATTGCCATACTAGGGATGCCATTTAGTTCAGCTTATAGTGCTCATGCATTTACCAACGACCAATCTCGTGCTCCACAATATTTACGTGATATGAGTGACCGAATTGTTAGGCATCCAGATCATTATGATTTTGATATTGATGGGCCACTACTCCAAGGCCGTAAAGATATTAAATTTGTTGACTGTGGTGATGTTATTCCTGATTTATCAAAGCCTTTGGGGGAGCACCATCAGCGTGCAGCTGAGGCAATTCGACAGTTATTAAGAGCTAAAGCACTTCCCATTGTTTTAGGGGGCGATCATGGGATCACAACGCCTATTTTGCAGGGATTTGATGAAGTAGGACCGATTACACTTGTGCATATTGATGCACATTTAGATTGGCGTGAAGAGGTTAATGGGGTGGATACCGGCCTTTCAAGCCCGATCCGCCGCGCTTCTGAAATGAAGCATATAGGTGAAATTTTCCAAATTGGTTTACGTGCACAAGGTAGCGGACGCCCTGCGGATTACCAAGCGGCTAAAGACCATGGTGCGCATGTTATTCCGGCCTATGAACTGCATGAGGTTGGCATGCAAGCCATTTTAGACCGCATTCCAGATAATTCGAACTACTATATTAGTATTGATGCCGATGGTATTGACCCGAGTATCATGCCTGGAGTTGATGGCCCGGCTCCTGGTGGGGTGACTTATTTGCAAGCTCGTAGCCTAATTCACGGTTTAGTGAAAAAAGGTCGCGTTGTTGGTATGGATATCGTTGAAATTACACCCGCAAAAGATATTCCCTCTAAGCTAACTGGGGTGACTGCTGGGCGTTTTGTTGTGAATTTAATTGGAGCATCCATTCGCGCAGGCTATTTTAATAAGAAATAACGCAGCCAATTAATGTTGTGCTAACAATAAAGTGGGAGATACATTTCCACTTTATTGTTAATTTGCAGGTGTCCCTTGATGAAACCTTAATTGCCATTGGTTTGCTGAATTTTTTAGCCAAATAGATGAGCGGTTAGTTAGCTTGGTTTTATCCCCATCTTGCTGTTCAAAACTGATATAAGTCATCAACACCGTATTATCACTCAATTGCGAACAGTGGAAATTTTCGGCGTAAATCGTTTTAGCTGTTTCATTAGCCAATGACGCTAAGGTATCGAGTTTATCGGTTGAAAAGCCAGAACGACCAAATTCAAAAAAATCCTCATGTAATATCTCGCGAAGAAAATCGCTATTCTGTCGGTTAGTACTGTTATGTAATTTTTTTTCTAATTCAATCAGTTTATTCATCACTCGCGTGCCCCCAATTGTTGTGCCAGTTTCTCAGCGAGTTGAGTCACCGTATCCGAAGTATTTGCTTGGAAATGCATCGCAATTTCCATTTCTTGAGCAGCAGGGAAACCTTCTTCTTCTGTTAAAATTCGATGTTGAGGAAGTTTTGCTCGTAAAGGTAATAAACTAACACCTAACCCATCTGCGATAGCACTTTGAATACCTGCAAGGCTAGAACAAGTATAAGTTATGTGCCAAGGGCGCTGTTCACTATCTAATAATTTGAACATATCATTACGGTAGAGACCGTTTTCAGGAAAAACCACCAAAGGTACTGAATCATTACTTAAACGTTTATATTGGTTGCTTGTTAGCCAGCACAAAGGCTCCGGCCAATGGTAATCACTTTTAAATTCCCCTTTTTTCTGTTTCACAATAATTAAATCTAATTCGCCATGTTGGTAGCGCTGATGAAGTTGTCGGCTTAGGCCACTCGTGACTTCTAACCGCAGATTGGGGTTAGCTTGCATAAATGCGGCCAGTGTCGGCGTGACTTGGTCAGAAGCGAGGTCTTCAGGAAAACCGAGCCGAATAGTTTGAATGACGGCATTGCCAGTGATTTTCATAAAGAAGGTATCATTGAGCGCCAATATATTTTTTGCATAACTCAACAAAACTTCACCAGTTTCGGTTAAGGTTAGTATGCGGTGCCCTCGGACAAATAAAGGCTGACCGACTAAAGCTTCTAGCCGTTGAATTTGCTGGCTCAATGTTGATTGTGTTGAATTTAAATGCTGTGAAGCCACGGTGAAATTCCCTGTTTCAGCAACAGTGACAAAGGTTTTTAACAAAACAAGATTGAGCAATGGATTCATTTTATAAATACCAGTCATTTAGTTATTTAATTTTTAAATAGCATACTTTTTCAGTAGATTAAAGGGTCATAGGGGAGATTAATCATGAAAACATTCTTTTTACGTGCAAAATGGTTGGTTCACTTAGCTAGCATTCTTATGATTTCATTGATATTTATGGGGAAAGGTATGGCAAACCCACAAGCTAACTCTTTGGTATCATTGGCTGAGCAAGGTAACTTACAAGGTGTTAAGTCCTTAGCTGAGCAAGGTGTGGATATTGAACAGCGCGATTCACGCCAACGTACTGCGTTGATGGCGGCAACCCATGAAAACCATCTTGAAGTTGCCCGTTTTTTGATTGAGCAAGGTGCGGACGTTAATGCACGGGATAATATGCAAGATTCCCCTTATTTGTACGCAGGGGCGCGTGGTTTGCAAGAGATACTAATATTGACTCTACAACATGGCGCTGATTTAAAAAGTACCAATCGCTACGGGGGAACTGCTTTGATCCCTGCGGCAGAACGTGGACATGTTGCAACGGTTAAAACCTTGATTGATGCGGGTGTTGATGTCAATCATGTTAATCGATTGGGTTGGACGGCACTAATTGAAGCGATTATTTTGGGTGATGGTAGCGATAAGTATGCACAAATTGTCACTGAATTAATCAAAGGTGGCGCAGATGTTAACTTAGCTGATGGTTCGGGGATATCACCGCTGACGTTGGCAAAAAGTAAAGGTTACCGTAACTTGATTGAAATTCTTGAGAATTCAGGAGCGAAATAATGTCGGATACGCAATTTTTACAACAAGCTATCAACTTAGCAATGGAAAACGTGCGAGCTGGCGGGCGGCCTTTTGGCGCAATTGTTGTCTGTGATGGGCAGGTTGTTGCGAGTGGCGTTAATCAAATGCTTGAGCTCAATGATCCAACCGCCCATGCGGAGCTGATGGCATTGCGTCAAGCAGGGCAAAAATTAAGCCGCGTGAAATTAGATGACTGTGTGGTTTATGCAAGTGGGCAGCCTTGCCCCATGTGCCTTGCAGCCATACGAATGGCAGGCATCTCTCGGGTTGTCTACGCCTATTCAAACGATGATGCCGCACCTTTTGGGCTTTCTACGGATGCGATTGCAAAAGCGCTGAGGGTCATTCCTGAGCAGCAATCAGGTTTACGGTTTGAGCAACTAAAACCCAATGATGAAACGCGCAGTACACTGTACCAACAGTGGTGGGAACGGCAATCTAAATGAGTAAAGCGGCACCATCTTCGCTGGCGTTAGTACTGACCATTGTTTTAGTCGGGGTGAACTTACGCCCCTTTATGACGGGCCCAGGGCCTGTTATCGACAATATCATTCAAACGACAGGGATGAGTTATCAAAGCATTTCGCTTTTAACATTGTTACCCATGTTATTGATGGGGGGTGGCGCATTGGTTGTACCAATGCTAAACCAACGAATAGGTGAACGTGCGGGTATCAGTAGCGCAATGCTATTACTGCTGGTCGGTTCACTCGCTCGTTACTTTGTGGTTGATGGTGCAGCTTTATTATTAACCGCTTTTTTATGTGGAGTGGGTGCGGCTTATATCCAGTCGGTATTTCCTGGGCTCATCAAAGCGAATTTCCCCCAAAAAATGGCGATGATGACAGGATTATATTCAGCCACGTTAATGGCAGGGGGAGCTATTGGCGCACAGATCACGCCTTTGGTTGAAGAAATGACAGGCCATTGGCAGAGTGCCTTAGCATGGCTTGCTTTCCCTGCTTTGTTGGCGCTGTTGGCTATTTGGGCGAATGTACACACGGAGCGGGGCTCAAAAGCAGAGCAGGTCTCAGTGTTGACGTTCTTACGAAGACCGAGAGCATGGTTGTTGATGGCAGGTTTTGGGCTGATTAATGCGGGTTATGGCACTGTAGTGACTTGGCTAGCGCCTTTTTTCCAAGAACAGGGAATGAGTGCTGCACAAAGTGGCACTTTTGTTGCCATATTAACGGTGTTTCAGGCGTTATCTGCACTCATGATCCCCGTGTTTGCTTCGCATAATATTGATCGTCGTTTTTGGCTGATTGTCACGCTCAGTTGCCAAGCTCTTGGTTTTTCTGGGTTGATGCTGTTTGCCAGCGATGTGCCACTTTTATGGGTCGCGTTATTAGGTATGGGGCTAGGCGGCTGCTTTGCATTAAGTATTATTACAGCTTTAGATCATTTGCCTCATCCCGTTAGCGCAGGCGCATTGACTTCGTTGATGCAGGCTGGAGGATTTATTATTGCAGCCTTTGGGCCATTATGCGCCGCGTGGATACAGCAATTGAGCCAAAGTTTTACATGGGTATGGGCAATGCATGTGATTTTTGTATTAGTAACATTGATTCTTTATTTGCGTTTGAACCCTAAAAGCTACAGTCAAATCTTCAATTTAAAATAATTAATTTTCTCTTTATTTATTGCGAATGATAATCATTGTTATCTTGGTGTTTTTTTGTCACTATCACTGTTTATTTATTCGTCTAGGTAAGAGCCCTATGCAGCAGCGTATCGAAGATAAATTCACACAAGCGCATTCAGCCCGTGAAGAGCACTCTGCTGGTGAGTTTATTCTGGCGGTTTTATATTGGGGGCGTTAATTGCCTTTATAGCGTTGCTAATGACATTCTCACATTACCGTTATGTGCAAAGATTAGAAGCAGAGCAAGTTTAATATAAATAGAGTCGGTGCTATTTTTTACGTTTCTTATTTTGTTTTTTTACTTCTTTATTCACTTTCTTTTCAATGGAATTGAAGTAGATATCTAAATAATGTCGGTTGCTTAAAAATGAAATTAAGCAACTGGCAACAATCACCACCCAAACAAGTTGCAACTTAATTGAGTTTTCAATACTGAAAAGTAGTAATAGTGGGATCATGACCATCATGCTTATGAAAATGGAGCACAATAACGCGCCAGCAATATAGAGCGAGTACTTTTTTAACCCGAATATATTGAGGGTGGTAAGCACGACAAAAGTTAACAGTAGCGTACCAAATGTTGCAAACATAATGATAAGCCCTGCCTCTTGCTCAATAAGCCAATCCGTGAAACCAAACCAAGAAAAAGGGATACTTATCATTGTAAGCGCTCCTGTTTACTAAATAGTAGGGGGATATCTTTAAAACGAAATAACCTGGCAAAAATAACATTGGGGAAAACATGAATATCCGTATTGTAGAGTGTGACGGTTTGGTTGAAAAACTCACGTCGGTCTGCAATTTGGTCTTCAATATGTTTTACTTGGGTTTGCAATTCCAGTAACACCCCTTTACTTATCAGCGTTGGATAGTTTTCAGCGATAGCAATCAGCGGCTTTATTTTTGCTGGAAATTGGTTTGCAGTATCGACTTTGGTTTCAATAGCGGTACTGGATAAATAGTGCTGACGGCTGGCAATCAACTCCTTAAATAGCTGTTTTTCATGTGCCATCGCTTTATCTGCAACTTGAGTTAATACAGGAACTAATTCAACTTGCTTCTTTAATAGCACATCTATATTCGCAAATGCTTTATGGCAATTGTTTTTCAAGAATACAATATTGTTATAAATATTAATTATATAGCGTATAAAAATATAGCTAATAACAGCGATAATAATGAAAAAAATCAGCTTTTCCATGTTAGTTATCACCGAATAATGAGATCTGGTCGAAATGCATATTTAGCTGCCCGTTTTGATAATCCATCGGCGTAACTAAAATCACACCAATCAGAAAAAGTGCAATTATGGCGGTAATAGCTAAATTTCGACGTAATGGACCTGTTTTGTTCCAACGAACGACATAGTCTGAGGGGGAGACGCCTAATAGCATATGAGGTGCCTTACGTATAATAATCGATTCGCCTTTTTCATTGGCATCTGCTGTACCAATTAATAAATAACCGCGGTTTGCTTCAAGTAAATATTCTTTGTAACGGCGATTACCGCTTTCAATATCCATATGCGGTTCTAAGCCAGGGTAAACAAATTAATCTGGGTCGCACTCTACTTTTACCGAACCAGTATCATCCGTAAGAGTGAAGCTATGCATGTTGTATTTACTATTTTGTAAGGTATAGCTTTTTTTACCGTCTTTATCTTTTGATATGGAATATTCAAAATAAAATGAGCCGTAACAGGTTTTATTACCTAGTTGGCTTTTAATGGCTGTGCCCGCCGTGATTTTTCCTTCAATTTCCACAAGCCCCATTGCCATTGAGCGGATTTTGGAGGTGGCTAAATTTTTCTGAAATTTTAAAAAGCGCTTGGTTGGCGTATTTTCAATTGCTTTAAATACAAAAGCTAAGACAAATGCGATAAAAAATACACGCATGTCGATAAAGAACCCTGCAAATAGGCAAGTGGCGATCAGCATACCTATAAGGGTTTTAAGAAACGCACTAAACTTTGATGAGCCTTCATTTTGTAAACGTTGATAACGTTGATAGCCAACTTTACTAGCCTTGACAACATTACGGGTAATAAAAAAGGTGATGATGAGAACAACGACGTAATAAATGATACTGCCATAGTCGCCGATAGAAGGAGAGAGCGAGTACCACATACCACAAGCAACACTGATAAAAGGAATGATCCCCCAGTTTACTTTTTTATTTATCGAGAACTTGTTATCAATAAATAAAATTAAAGCACCAATAGCTGCTCCGAGTAAAAAATACATATTCACGCATTAATACCTTTAGGCTGACATTATTTAAACTGGACGCCCTGATATTTTTTTTCATCTTCAGAAATATCAAGTAATGGCAGTGCTGAAAAACGAAAGGCATTGGCAATTAGGCTGTCAGGGAACATTTGTATTGCAGTATTATACTCTGTTGTTGCATCGTTAAAGCCTTCACGTCGTTGGGCTAATTTATTTTCAACATCACTTAAGGCGATTTGTAATTGGGTAAATTGCTCACCAGAAATGAGAGTAGGGTAATTTTCTGCAATGGCAATAAGGTTACCCAGTGCACGGTTCATTTCATTCGATGCTGCGATTTTATCGTTCATGTTTTTGGCATTAAAGTAGTTCTGACGCGCATCACTTAGTGAAGTAAAAAGGCTTTCCTCATGTTCCATAGCCTTTTCTGTAATGGTAACGAGTTGTGGGATCTGATCGGCTCTTTGCTTTAAAATAACATCAATATTGGCAAATTGATTGCTGACTTGATTACGGGTGTTGATCAGGCGGTTATAGATAGAGATCCCCCAACCTATAGCCAATAAGAGTAAAACAAATACAACGATAAGTGTGATGGTCATATTGATGCCTTTTAACCCGTGATAAGTAATTTGGGTTAAAAGTATAAGAGCCTTACCACTTATGCAATCAGAAAAGAATGAAAGTAAGGTGAGAATAAAGAAAATCTGATCTTTTTGAGTGACAAGATCAGATTTTACTTTTGAATAGTGCTTAAAGATTTGTATTTACAAGAGAAAGGTTCTTATAGCTATTTTGTTCAAGAAAATAATCTAGGTCACACTGCAATACATTAGCAAATATACAGAGCCGATGAATCGTAAAATTCTGTGTACCGCGTTCATAACGGGAGATTTGCTGTTGGCTTAATCCCGACTTTTTCCCTAAAGTGTGTGCTGTCCATCCCATCTGTAAACGGCGTTTACGAACTTGTAGTCCTATATAGGCATTTGAAATTTCAGTTTGATATATTCTCATAATATTATCCTGATTAATATCACACTACTTAAGTGTAAATAAGGTTTAGTTATGTGTTCTTATATTGATACGTTGTTTTTTCGAAAGTAATTGAATCTGATAGTCTAATTGCTATGTTTTCATTTCGATAATTACCCTGAGTATAAAAAGATTTCTCTCCATTAAACAGAAATAACCCAATAATAAATACGCCTAATCCAATAATAAATACAATAAAGCTGAATAGATAAGATAGTTGCTTGTTAATATAAAATAGGGATTGTTCCTCTAATGCAAAAGCGGCATCTGAGAATGATAAAAATAATATGACGATCCCCCAGTGTAATACAGAAAGCAAAAAAGGATATTCAACATGATTATGTATAATAATAGGGATTATTGATAGAATGATTGCCAATGGATAACCATTTCCATTAATTTTATATTTTATAAAAGATTGAAATACGACATAGATACCTCCGGTTAATAATAAAGATAAAAATATCAAATTAATGAGTCCTCCAGTCATCAGCCAGAGTAGTATTTCATTGTGTGGGTGAGGAACAATATACATTTTAGGACTAAAAAAAGGAATTGCTGTTCTTTCATAACTATTTTCAAATAAAAATGATTGCTCCCATGCATCATACGGTTTTTCTAAGAATAAAGTAATAGAAAAACGTAGCATTTGTTTTAAATGGAATTGATTCATAACATCAGTTCCAATGTACTGTGGGCATAGTTTTATTAAATAAACTCCAATAAAGATTGCTACAGCAATAATAAAATAACTAGCACTAACACGTAGAGGGTTTTTCTTGTAAAAAAGACAAATGAAAATAAATGCACAAACAGTAAAGCTTAGCCAAGCAATAACAGATTGCAGAACGACTAAAGTTAATGTGAAAAATAAAACGCATGTTCCTAGTAATACAATCCTGATTTTTTCATGGCGTTTAGATAACAACGAAAATTGTGATAATACAAGAGTCATAAGAGATAATAAGCATGCAGTCGCCATGTTAACCGATAATATATTAACTTGCTGTGATAAGCCATTTGAACGCATGCCTGATGCAAGATAAAAAATATCAGCTTCAAATATATATTGATATGCAGTAATAAAGACTTGAGCTACATTAATAATGATATAACAGTAAATACAAAATGATTGTATTAACCATTTTTTTTCACTTGTAACCCTGCAATATATAGTAATACGCCAACGGTAATACCAGAACAATACCAAAAATCAACATTATTATTTTCTCCCTGATGAGATATTAACCCCATCATTAAAATAGCTAAAGAAAAACAGTAGCAAATAGCAGGTAATGTAATGATTATTTTAATTTTCCGATAGAAAACTGTAAATGCTATAATGGATATCGTCAAGGAAATAGATAACCAGCTAATAATGTTTTGTGGTAATGATTGTCTCAAGCTTCCTAGACTGTCAATATAAATAAGACTAGCCAGGTGCCAAACAATAAAGATACCAATAAATAGTGAGCGGGATATTATGATCATAGTACGCTTACCGCTATATTAAATAAATGTTGCTATTAACCAAGCATTGCCTTTGTAGTCTCCAGGTTCGGCGTCATAACCTGAAACTTTACTTTCAATCGTAATGTTTTTTACTTTATCTATTGTTGTTTCCAACGTTTTTCCACTTTGATTATTTTGTTCATCATAAAGTGTAAGCTCAGAATAAATAGTATTATTTCCTGATTTTAAGGGAAGTCGTTTTTGTGGATCACTATCCGTGGCATAATCTAATGCTAATTTTACTTTAACTGACTGTACTCTATCGCATGTATAAGTAACAGTACGCGTTTCTTTACTATTAAATTCATAAGCATCCAATATTTTGTGATCAATGTTTAAATTATCAATATTAGAACGGCAATTTGACGGATAATTGATAACCGATGTAGTGAGATCTAATTTAACGGTGGCTTTATCAATAGGTACATAAATATCTGGTGTTCCATAGTCTTGGAATAATCGTGTGTAACCTGCAATCATTGCATTTGGAATAACAATTTTTCCATCAACAGGGATATCTTTGACATAAACTCTAACGGTAAAAGGAAAATGAACAGTAAAAAATGATGTTGCTAATGGCCCCATTTCTTCATTCGAGCATCCTCTCCCTGAAATATTCCGCCAGCCATTGGTTATTCCATTCTCAGAATAAAGTGTAAAAAATGTATTATTGTTTATTTTAAATGCGGTCAGCCCTCCAATAGTAAAGCCTGCTTCTGGCATATAGGCAAAAACACGGTGGTAGGCATAAGCCGGAACAAGGCCTGCTGAATAATTACCTTGTAAGAAATTCACAGTACAATATACAGACCCATAAGGCTGAGATGTGTTTTCATTAATAACAATACCGGAGCTATTTGCTGGGGCTATTAAAAAATATTTATTGTTATCACTTCCAATTGCTGGTGTATCAGAAACAACAGAATTGTTAGATACTAAACTCATTTTATAGCCACCACCACTTCCTGAATAGCGAGTCGCACTATAGGAATTTAAGTTAACTAATAGTAGTAACAAAAATAATGGTGAATACTTTTTTATATTTTTCATAAAGACTTCCCAATATTACAGATAATCAACCATCACTGATAAAGCGGCACTAAATGGCCCAGCAGTGAGATTTTCAATAGCTTGATTAGTGACTAATTGTGATTGGATAACAACTTTCCCTGTATCACCACTTACGGATGGATCAATCCTTTCCCATTTATTAAGGTTGAGCGCATTACTTTTATTTTCTTCTGAGAAACGAATACCCAATCCATTAATAGAGGTTGCAAGTACGGTTTCATTATTTATTGTCAAAGTGTTCCCTTCTCTAGGAGATAGGTAAACTTGTAAATTTTTTCGAAGTTCACATTGTTTAATGAGAATACCAAAGGACTGTTTTTCTTCAGTTAGTCTGTCTAGCGCTACCTCACGGAAATTAATGACTAATTCTTTTTCACCATTTTCTGCTGTAAGTACACATGGCGGTCGAACCAATTTTGCAGAAAGAGAAATTAGTACATCCGCTTGAGTGCCTAAGGAAACTAATAAACTAATTAAAGGGAATGAAAAACAAATAAATTTCATTTCAATTCTCCTTATTGATAATCAAGATTAAAAGTAACAGTTGAGGAGAACCCCCCTGTTTTTAAAAGAGAACTAAAGGGCTTCTGAGCATAAACACCGAATAAAAGTGTATTAACGGACCCTTTACCTGATTCAGTTACTGTACTGACATCAATTGTTGTATTCAGTTCTAGTTCCTTACCACGACTATCAGTCAGTGCTAATAACACATTAGATTCACCAGTGGTTTTTAAATAATTAATACCATTATGTGTTTCAATATTTTGGGTATTTAACGTTATTTTGATCGTTTTATTCAAAGCCATCGCTGAACAGTCCATGATATCCAATTTAAATGGTTGCATATCTGAACGTCCTAATGTTTCGATTGAAGAAAAACGTAGCCCAGAAAGATATATTTTTTTCTGTGTATCATCATCACTTAGCCGGCAACCAAGCGGTACTAACACTCCTTCTAAGTAAACTGTTAGTGTATTGGCAAAGCTGGTATTCCATGTTAGGAATAAAAAACTAAATAATAATATTGAGCATCTAATCATAATTTATCTCCACACGTTGCATCTTATTACTAGCAGGAATAGAGAATAAAATGGTGTTATTGCGTAGTGGTTGAGTTAGCACATATTGGTTACTGCCTAATTTCAGTCTTAACGGTACCCAAGCTTGCTTTTGTATTGGTTTGCTACAATGAGAAAAATGCATTTCCACACTATAGGTTGCTGCAATTAAAGTACTTTCATTTAATTTTAATGAGATATTAGGTAGACAAGGAGCAGTAACAATACGCGCATTAACATATATCGTGCCTGTTGTCACAGGTACAGCAGACTCAGCAAAAATAGGTATAGTAAAAGCCCATAGTGCTAGGTAATTCAATTTCATTGTTCTGCTCCTATCTATTTTTTACTCATTATTCCGTCACACTGCACGTTGAAGCTTGGCATTTGAAAGCAAGTGAGGGCTTTCCACCATAATCATTGATATATGTCAGGTAAGGTGTTGAAAATTTGGATGATTTAATCAGTTGATTAGATTTTGGCGGTATCATGACTGCGTCAAAATCACTTTCTTCAGATTGTTTTTGGCTGTTCCCTATACCAATTACAGTTAAATAAAATGGTGTTGGGTTATCTAACGTATAACCCGATGATGTTGCTGTTAATGTTATGTATTTCGTCCAATCGGTTTTGCTTTGTGCAACAATGCTTTCAGGGCGATAAAATAGTTTTACACGGCTCTGTAATGCAATTTGCAACACACCCGCTTCTGATGACTTAGGCGGGATTTCACGCAGGTTGTAATAAAACAGGGATTCCCTGTCTTGCGGTAACTTTGCAATGTCGGGTGCGGTGCTTAGGCGAACTAGGCTAGTGGATTTGGGTTCCATGCGCTGAATCGGCGGAGTGGCAATAATAGGGCCTGTTTCCAGTTTTTGTTCTAACGCATTTTCTAACCACGACTGGGCCAAATAAGGCAATTCCGGGTTATCATTACGGATCGTAATATTAATAGACGACTGGTTTCCATCGAAAATTATACGAGTACGATCAAGTGTAACCGCGGCATTCGCAGCTGAAATTACACTTATAGTCAGCGTGAATACGCTAGTAAGTAACAAAAAAGGGGAATTCAATTTCATCTTAGTTCTCTTATTAACGACAAATAATAGTTGGGTAAATTTCTTGAGGATTAATCACGTCAGGCACATCGGCACTACACTGGTGTTTATTTCCCCAGTAGAGATTGAGTAAGTCTTTAGGCTGGATACCAATAATCCACGTAATACCTTGTTCGCCAACAATTCCGAGTTCAATATTGTTGCTATTACGTACGCTGGCGCCAAAAGGCGGATAAGTGTCATCAGCTAGTTTTAAGCGAGCAAACGTTTTTTCACCTTGAATTACGTTGAGGCGACGATATCCGATTGCCCCACGAGTCAGAGTCGTATCAGTGACGGTCTCTAATGCTTCAACATCTTTTGGTAATTTACTGGTATTAATTGATGCGCTGGTTTTCCGATAACTACTCACGTTTGGCAATACAGCGAGTCCAAAGTGATTAGTTTGATAAACGCCACCACTCAGAGGAACGTTAGCTGCACCAGGTGTTTCTATAACGAGTCGAGTACCACCATAAGCGGCTTGGTGCATGGCAATACCTTCTTTAATTAAGGTAATTCCACCATTAATTGATCCCCCAACGCTGTGATACTCGTTCGGGACATAACTCGCATTTCCTGAAATTGAGGCATAAGGAAGATTTTGGTTTAAATAACCACTAAAGCTGGTTTGGTCATTCTGATGACTTCCTGTTTGATAACCGACATTTAAGTTATAATTGCGCTGCTCACTATATCCGCTATAACCGATATTATGTGTTGAACTGCGTTGGCCATTTTGGTTTCGGGTATAACCTTCAGAAAAGCTGACGCTGCTTCCTTGACTTAAAGGAATAGTGAAATACAAGCTGATCGCATCATCTTGATATCCCGCTCTTTTTGAACGAGAAGCAGAAGCTGTCAGGTTAATATTTTTGAGCCCAATAGCCGCCCAATTTAAAAGAGTACTTAGGTATAAGCTGTATTGTTCTTCTGTTTCACTATTCCAATACGTATTGTATTGATAGTTTCCACCCAATGAGAAATCATCAAAATATTTATTAATATTAATTTGATAGCTTTCTTTTTGAGCTTGGCTTTCATTACCTGTACGTCGTTCATCCAACGTTTGTTGCAAAGAGCGATAGGTTTCATCAGAGAAACGATACCCTGCGAATGTAATGTCAGTTCTGGCTTCATCAAATGATTTTGAATAACTAAGTCGATAACTTCGGCCAGTTAACGTTTTATCAAGTAATTGAGCATGTGACTGAGTCGCATCGAACGAAAGGCTACCGAATGAAAACAGGTCACGACCAAAGCCTGCTGAAAATGCCTGATAATTTTTTGATAAAACGGAGCCCCCATAGATAGACCAAAGGTTATTTAACCCGTAAGAGAGTTCTCCCGAAGCAGTTAAATCACCTTCGAGCTGGCGGCCATTAAAACGTGGTTTACCCGCTGCAAATTTATAGCGGATTTGCCCTGGTCTCGTTAAGTAGGGTAATGCTGCTGTGGTAATGCTAAATTGTTGTTCTTCACCATTTTCTTCTCGCACAGTCACATCTAATGTTCCACGAATAGAGCTATCTAGTGTCTGGATACGAAAGGGACCAGCAGGTACGGTTGTTTCTAAAACTATACGGTTATGGCTTTTGACAATAACAGTGGCATTAGTTTGAGCAATACCAATAATCTCTGGTGCATAACCTGTTAATTTAGGGGGCATCATATTTTCATCGGTTTCAAGAGATACCCCGGTGTACTGCCAAGAATCAAAAATAGCAGAGTAAAAGTAGTTCTCACCTAACGTTAAAATAGACGCAATGGATTTTATTGAGCGGTATGCAAATAATCGGCTAAATGTGGCATCACTATATTGATTTTCGAAGCTTCCTGTCGATTTTCGATAGTTTGCTTGGTAATCACCGCGTAAACGCCATGCACCAAAATTAAGCCCTGTTGTTCCGTTAGCAGAAAGGTACGATTCTCGTGAACCTGAATTTTGATGCGTTAAAGAACCTGTTAGGTTGTAATCTAATAAAAATCCATTTACACCTTCCTCCCAACGTGAAGGAGGAACCCAACTTGGATCTGTATATTCTAAATAGCTTTGTGGGATTAAAATGGATAGCGTTAATGTCGATAAATCTACACTTAATGAAGCACCTTCAAGCGGAGATAAATCAAGGCATTTACCCTCATCACGATATTTAATTAATTTAATTGCGTCCGGAGTAAGCCCTAAACGATCAAGAATATTAACGGGAACACAAACGGTATCGAATAAATTATTGTTTTGGGATTGTGGCGCTATCACAGTGATATCTTGCGTACTACCCATGCCCTCATTATTGACTTTGAGATTTAAATGATAAATACCAGGCATAATAAATCCAGCCTGAGAAAATTGGCTAAAGTCAATATTTTGAGTGTCTTCTGTATCTAACATATCGGTATTGAATTCGACAGCATAGGCTAACGAAGAGATTGAAGATAAAAAAGAAGTCACAATGATGTAAGAGTAAATATTAAATTTAACCATGATTTTTTCATCAAATTAATTATGAGTTTATTTACTAGTCGTAAGTAACGTTGAATTTAATTGTGGTAAAGTAATCACCAGGTGTAATTTCGTTATTACTTGTGCCTAATTCTGTTTCATATTTTAAAAAGCTCTCTTTACTTTTGTTATCAAAATAAACGTAATTATTAGAAATAGAGTAGAGCTTATTTGGTATTAATAAATTATTGTTAATGTCGTATATATATAGAACAACTCCAGGCTTAGGGCCTGATAGTTTTATTGCATTAGTATACGTATCTTGCAGCGCAAAAAAACGAATTTTAATACCTTTATGATTACTACTGTCATATTCACTAATACAGTTATTTAATTTTATATAGAAAGGTATTCGCATTAATTTTTCATCATCTATATTATTTATACTGTAATTAGAAATGTAATCATAGTTTATATATTGATACTGACTATCAGTTTCAATTGAACAAGGTGCCGCAACGATATAACCTTGCATTACTGTTTCGCCTCGGAGGCCATCTTGAATATGTCCAAGGTTAGAGCTAGTCGCATTAGAGTTAATAGGGTTAAATAATAAGGCAATCCATAGATAAGTATTTTTTTTCATAATGAGCCTTTTATGGGGAGAGAATTCTCTCCCCTAAAAAAATTACTCGTATGTGATTTTAAAGTCAGCGATAGAACTAAATTCACCTTCAGTAACTGGTGTTGCACCATCAACACGTTTAGCTAATGCAGTAAATTCTAAAACGTTTTCACCTTGGCGGTTACGAATTTGGCTTAGGATAGATTTAGCTTCATCAAATTTAAAATCTTTGATTTGAATACCGATATTCGAAGCGGTACCAGTAGTACCTAAGAATTCTTTATCAGTACCGACATAGTTTTTACCACCAAAGGTAATTTTAATATCTTTAACAGCAACCCACTTACCTTCAGTGTCTTTGCTAAACTCATCAAAATTACATTCTTTTAATTTGATAGCGATATCTTTTTCTGCTGCATTACCCGCTTCTAAAGATGCACGAGAAAGTTGACCAAATGGAACTTCTTGTTTTGTACTTTCTGATTCAATATTACATGGAGCATTAACAACTTGGCCGCTGAAATGTAATTCACCGCTATTACCACTAGCAAAGATAGAAGTTGAAATAGCAGAAGACGCGAATAAAACAGCAATAGAAAGTTTATTTAATTTCATATCTTACATCCTTAAAAATAAGTAAATATTTGATCCCTAGTGAGCCTTTATATAAGTACTGCCATAGGAATAAAGTTCAGTATCCATAAATGGATTTTCAAATGTCCTAATCACAGAACGCTTAACGTAATCGTTTTTAGCGTGGGTCATTTCGACGGAAGGAATCTTATCCCTATCAGGTGTAAAATGGAATAAAACTCTTTTATTTTAATTAAATTTGAATTATTTAACTTATATTTAGTTTTTTTTAATATGTATCAATGTTTTTATGCTAATTTAATTGTCTGTGAAATGTTTAATGTTTGTGCTTTTAAGGTGTTTTAAGGTTGGGGGTGTTTAGAAATAAAAAAAATGCATCAAAATATCAATATTTGATGCATTTCTTATGATTTTTTTGGTGCTACAGAGTGCAAATAAAAAGTGGAGAGAAATTTTCTTCAAAAATATAACTTGTGTCGGTTAATTTTTTTATTTTTAAAAAATAAAGTTGGTTAATTTCAGGAACACCTCGAATATTGATTTTGTCTTGAGCCTGATCAGCTGGGTCTATAAATATATTTTCAACGCGTAAAAAAAAATGGTCACCTAAGTATTCATGTTTCATCAGAAATTTTCGTGAAATAGTATAGTTTTTACCATTATCACTAATGCTTCCATTCATGATGAATGTGTGTTGGTCAGGTTTATTTTCGTTAGGGATAACACTTAGCAGGTAAAATCCTTTTAAGGTAGAACGATGGTCAGAGATATTTATTTTTAAGGTTGTTTGGCAATCAGGAATAATAGGAGTGTTAATTATGTGATGAACATATAAGCTAATGAAAACCAAAATTATAGATATAATGGACAAAAAAAACATTCTTGTTGATATTTTATTTGACATAAAAATTCTCACAGCTCACAGTTGCACTTTCTTTCGGTACTGTTGGGCAATAGGACAAAAATAGGAAGTTGTCATATAAATTTTTATCATTTGCTACGATACCAACATTATAATAAAAAACAGTTGCTGGCTTTTTACAATCTAGGTTTAATTTCGTGAGTTCATTTTGAATTGTCGCAAAGCTGATGGTTGTTGTATCGGGTTTATGGTAACTATTAATGTAGCGGATACTGCATTGATCGATACGACCAACTTCAGGGTATTCTGTTCGGCTTGCAAAGAAATAACTTTTAAAAAGGTATAATAAGCAAAAAATAATGAGTCCAATAAGTGAAATTTCAACATATCGGTTATTCAACATGTAGCTTTTTTTATTTTCGACTGCTTGGGGGGAAGTCCCTTCGGGTACTTTTGATGAAGAGTCTAGTTCTTCCTCACTAGTGAATAAAGCTTTGTGATTATTATCACTAATTTCCTGTTGCTCATTTTCAATTTTCAGATCAGCAGAAAATTTAATCCCAACTTTAGGTACAGTCGTGATAATTTCATCATCAGAAAAAGATGATAAATGGCGTCTGAGTACAGAGACACTACTATTAAGGTTATTATCGGAGACAACTTGGTTATGTTCCTCCCAAACCCGACGTAATATGGTTTCTCGGTCAACAATATCATGATTATTTTGCACTAAGACTAATAACAAACGGTTTAAGGTGGTTGTTAGTTTTAATACATTATTAACATCGTCGATATATAACAGCCCCTGATGACTGTCATAATTAATATGATTATTAATCAAATAGTTCATTTTTAGATTGATTTTATTTATAGGAAAAATATTTATATTATTTGAGTTTATACCTGTTATTTATGTTATGTCAATTAAGCATATTTGGTGTAATTTTGAAAGTTATTGAAAATCATATGGTTAGATTTTTATTTACGCATGTTATGTTTAAGGCGGGAGGTTGAAGAGGTATTTATTTTTTTTAGAAAAACACTATTTTTTTAACATTATACAAAATAACTAATAGTTATTATGCGTAAAAAATTTTAGGCTGAAACATTTTATGAGGAGTAAGTCTGTTGCTAGCTATTATTTTGGCTAAACGATGATATATAAAAAATAGCCTCAAATATAAGAGGCTATTTCATATAAATACTTTACCAATTAAGCCGTTGGCTCAAGGATTTGGTGCATAACAGGATGGAATTTACGTTTAAAGTAAACGAGACCATGCCCAGTATCGTTAACAATGATTTGTTTCATTTCAACCATGTAGACAGAGTGCGTACCGATATCTTGAACTTGAGTTATTTCACCTTCAAGGTTGGCAAGCGCGTTTTTTAACATTGGTTGCTGTAAAATACCGCTTTCCCATACACTCCAGCCAAAACGTTCTTCCATCGTTGAACCTTTCATACCTGCGAAATGGCATGCAAGTTCTTCTTGTTCATGGCTTAGCACGTTGACACACAGGCGGCCATTCTTTTGAAATACCGCATTCATAGCGCTATTGCGGTTAACACAGACCATCAAAGTGGGTGGCGTATCTGTAACTGAACAGACTGCAGTGGCTGTAATTCCACAGCGACCCTCAGTCCCATCCGTGGTGACGATATTGACTGCTGCACCAAGACTTGCCATCGCATCTCTGAAACGCAGGCGATGTTCATTTTCTAAAGACATTTTGACCTCCTGCTGCCGACTATTTCAGCAGCGAATCTAACTGATTAATATCATTGTTGTTATGCAGGTGTGGACGTTTCCATCCGTGTTGATCGTAGTCTGATAAACAGCGATCAACCATATCTGTCATGGCTTTCATATTGCCAGAACCGTATGCATGACGCAGACATTGCAGACGAATTTCATCTTGGCTTCCTGCGTAGTTAATTTCATACAGTTCATGGCGGCCACCAAATTCACTACCGATTGCATCCCACATGAGTTTAAGGATCTTAATACGTTCAACGTGATCCATACCATTAGAGCCGCGAACATATTTAGCTAAATACTTATCAATTTCTGGATTATTCATATCACGAACGCTTGATGGTAGGTAAATCAGGCCACTTGTCACGTTACTTTCAATGATATTCTTGATTTTGGTGTAAGCCATTGGTGCCATAACACGGTAAGTTTGTATAGCTTGAGTATCGGGTAGATAAGCGCCGCCTTCCCATGCTTGTGCTTCAGAGGTCATTGCATCGGTTAATGACCAGAACAGATTACGCCACGCAACCACTTCACCCAGATCAGCTTGTACACCACGGAAATCAATAACACCTGTACATTCTAAACTTTTTTGTAACAATCCGGTAATGAAGTCTAATTTAACGGCTAAGCGGACACAAGCTTGTAATGGGAATAAACGTGCAAAACCACCTTGAACTGCCCAATTACGTGCACGGTCGAAATCACGATAAATTAATACGTTTTCCCATGGAATTAACACATGGTCCATCACCAAAATGGCATCATTTTCATCGAAACGGCTTGATAATGGGTAATCAAATGGTGCGCCAGTTGCACCAGCAACTAATTCATAAGATGCACGTGAGATTAATTTCACGCCATCTGCGTCCATTGGTGCAACAAACATCAATGCGAAATCAGGGTTATCGCCCATGACTTGTGCGGAACCAAAACCAATAAAGTTATAGTGTGTTAACGCTGAGTTGGTCGCAACAACTTTAGCACCACTGACGATAATCCCAGCATCTGTTTCTTTTTCGAGTTTGATATAAACATCTTTAACTTCATCAGCTGGCTTGTGACGGTCGATTGGTGGGTTAACAATGGCATGGTTAAAGTACAGGCCACTTTCTTGAATACGTTTATACCAGTGACGTGCGTTGTCTGCAAACTGACCATAATATTCTGGGTTAGCGCCTAAACAGCTGGCGAATGCCGCCTTATAGTCTGGAGTGCGTCCCATCCATCCGTAGCTCTGACGTGACCAATCTGCGATAGCGTCACGCTGTTGGCGTAGTTCATCGGCACTTTTAGCGAAACGGAAGAATTTGTGAGTGTATCCGCCGTTTCCTGTGTCGGTGTTCCAGCAAAGTTGGTCATGAGTCGTTTTATCATGAAGCGCATCATATAATTGTCCTATAGAAGCGGCTGAATTACGAAAAGCGGGGTGAGTGGTGACGTCTTTTACACGCTCGCCATAAATATAGATTTCGCGGCCATCTTGTAAGCTTTTTAAATATTCTTGGCCATTAAAAGGGCGTTTAGCATCTGAACGAAAATCTTCTGGTTTCATGTCTACCTCGTTATCTCACAATGAGGGCTTGCATTGATAGGGTACAAAGGTTGCAAGCGAAATATGTTAATTTTATGTTTGTTTTGTGTTTCTTAATTGAATCGCTTTACGAGGGAGTTTTAAAGAGACTTTCTAAAGGTTTGCTGGTACTTTTCGTTGGGAGCTGTGTTTTGTGAAAGAAATGTGATCATCTCGATGTTTTGATATTAATATAAATTTTTATTTATCTTACAGTGCATTGATTATTAATCATTAATTAAATGGTTATTATATTAATATTAATATTTTTCCTTGGGTTGTTTGTTCTTTTTTTAATCTTCACATTCACTTTTTGTTAAGCATTATTAGCATCTTTATAAAGTTAAAACAAAATTTATAAGATATCAAAAATGTTTTTAAAATGTAAAATTATTTGAAGAGTGGTTTGTAGAGATAGGTTAGAAGTAGGTATGATATACCGTTCAGGAGGCATTGATGATTTTTACCTAAAAATACGGATAAAATCACTAAGCCTCTCTTTAATGAATGTTTTGTTCTCGCCATAGGCTAGGAGAGCACCCGACTAACCGGTTAAAAAATCGCGCAAAATAGGCGGGGTCTTTGAAACCGAGCTGGTAGGCAATTTCTGAAACGGGGCTGTCGGAAAACAGTAACATCCGCTTAGCTTCACGCAATATTCGGTCAAAAATCAACCTTTTCGGTGGCCGGTTAGCAAACCGCCGGCACATATCTTTAAGGCGTGACTCTGTGACATCAAGTTTTTTGGCATATTCAGGTACCGCAAGGTGTTCATGATAATGTAAGTCAATGAGCTGATTAAAACGTTGGAATAGGCGGTGTTCGCCTCTAACCCCCGTTGTAGGGTGCTCATCAAGTGGAATAGAGCGCAGTAGAAAGGTAAACAGCGCTTGGGCTAAAGAGGCGAGGGCTTGGTCTTTGCCAATATAGTTATTCGCCGATTCGCGAGCCATCAATGCCCAATAATGATTAAAGGTATCGATATCATCAGGCTTATCGGCAACAGATAAGCAAATAGCAGGGATATCGACCAAATCTGGATTCGCTGGGTACAATGAGCTAAGAAGAGGCGTGATCAGGTCTTGCCGTACGGTGAGTACGTGGCCATCAGTGTCTTCTTGAGTGAAAAATGCATGTGCAACCGAAGGGGGCGTAAGAATAAAGAGCGGCGCTTGAACAGAATAGCGCGACTCATCGAGCTGCAAAGTAATATGGCCCGTAACCAAATAGTGCAACTGGAAGAAACCATCATGGCGATGAGCTTGCATGTCGCGACCAAAGAAGGCGGCCATGTTGCCGAAGGTTTGGTAGTGGACGTCGTCGGTGCCTTGGGTTTCGTCGTAGTCTGTGCTGATGTCAATATTCGTAATTAAAGTTGAGTTACCCTTCATTCTTCGGCTCGCAGCGTTGTTGGCCTCACAAGCCAACCCTAGTCACATACTTCAGTATGCTCCCCGAGATTAACTCGCTTGCCGCCTAGCTGCAACTCGAATTGTTCTTCATTCTTCAAGCCGCAGCGTTGTTGGCTGCACTCCGCTACTCGAGTCACATACTCATGTATGCTCCCCGAGATATCGTCGCTTGCCGCCTAGCTGCAACTTGAATTATTTTGAACAATATTTAGGGGACGGATTAAATAAATTCAACTTTTCCAATCTGTTGCAGCACTTAATTTATTAAAACTCAACAGTTTTACCGTTTAAGGTGTTGCCCTTGGCCTTGAGTTTTTCATTGGGATAGCAATGACTAACAGCGCACCGACCACCAATAGGCCTGCAACAAAATAGAGGCCAGAGTTAAAGCTACCGGTTTGGTCTTTCAGCCAACCGATAAGGAGTGGGCTGACAGCGGAACCTATATTACCTGTTGCGTTGATAACCGCAATACCGATGGCACGAGCACGTAAACTGATTGATTGGTCTGGGGTTGTCCAGAACACTGCCATCGCAGTAAATGAACCTGTTGAGGCCATAATAATACCAATCAACTGAATGACGGGATGGCTTGTCATCGCAGCGAGAACCCATCCTGCGGCCGCAAATAAATACGGTAGTGCAGTATGCATTTTCCGTTCTTGTAACCTATCAGAACGGCGACTCCAATAGATCATCCCTAAGATAGTACAAAACTGTGGGATTGCAGTTAATAGCCCAATCATGGCATTACTACTGCCTTCATTGAAGCTTTGCATGATCTGTGGGGTCCAAATATTAATCGCACTTAACGTATTGGTTAAACAGAAATAAGCGACGGTATACATTAAGATCACAGGGGTGAAAATTTCTTTCCATAAGCTTTTGTTCTGCAATGCGGTATGGCTTTTGGAACCATGCGGCTGGACGAGTTCCAGCTGGTCTTGGTCCATCATTTCTTGCAGTGTGTCTTTGTCTTCTTGGGTCAACCACTTAGCTTTTTTCGGCGAATCATCAAGATAGAACCAAACTAGCACACCGAGGATCACGGATGGGAAACCTTCTAGCAGGAACAGCCATTGCCAACCTTTTAGGTTTAAAATGCCATCCATACCTAGAATATAACCGGATGCGAGTGAACCGAATGCCATGGTGACTGGCATCGCAATCATAAATAAGGCATTAGCACGAGCGCGGAAATAGGCAGGGAACCAGTAAGTCAAATAAACTAAAATCCCAGGTAAGAAGCCCGCTTCAGCGATACCCACTAACATCCGTAGGACGTATAAACTGGTTGGCCCTGTGGCAAACATGGTGGCTGTAGAAGCAATACCCCAAAGCACCATGATGGTAGCTATCCAGCGGCGAGCACCAACAATTCCTAACATGATGTTACTTGGAATACCAAAAATTACGTAAGTGGCATAGAACAAGGTGGCGGCTAAGCCGAACATGGTGGAAGTTAGGCCGATATCTTTCCCCATGGTTAGACCTGCAAAGCCAATATTAATACGGTCTAAGAAGGAAAAAACGAATAGCACAAATAAAAATACAATGAGACGTTTAAATAACTTATTAATCACCCGCTGCTGCGGTTCGGTTAAATTTTTATGTTGTTCAGCAGGGTTAGTGCTTGCAAGTTGTTGATTACTCATATTGTAGGGCCCTCAATTCTTTCTTTTACAGATTATTATAGGTACAAGGGACGAGTAGGCAGTCATGGTGCTGTCTGCCCAATGTTGCGATATTGATTTCTTAATTTATCTAATTAAGTTATTTGTCTGTAGGGTTAAAATTAACTTATTTAGAGATAGTTTAATTAATAAACGCTTGGTGCACTCGAGGCCACCTCTGAGACGGTTTTACCAAATTTTGCTGCTAGCGCTTCTGCGGTACGTGCTAGTAGCGTGGTATCAACCCCGACGGCAACAAATAGTGCGCCGAGTTTAAGATAATGTTCAGCGACATCTGGGGCTGCCATTAAAATACCAGGTGCCAAACCGGCCTCACGAATTTGTACAATCGCTTTTTCGATTGCGGCTTTGACTTCAGGGTGGTTAGGGTTCCCTGAAAAGCCCATATCCGCACTAAGATCCGCAGGGCCGATAAACACACCGTCGACACCTTCAACTTTTAGGATGTCGGGAAGGTTATTCATGGCTTCACGGGTTTCAACCTGTACTATCACGCACATTTCATCATTGGCACGGGTTAAATAATTAGGTACTCGGTTCCAACGAGAAGCACGTGCCAAAGCACTGCCGACACCGCGTATCCCAGCTGGCGGGTAACGTGTTGCGCGCACAGCTTGCTTGGCTTGCTCTGCATTTTGTACCATCGGTAGCAAAAGGGTTTGTGCGCCAATATCCAGTAATTGCTTAATGATCACCGGATCATTCCACGGTGGCCGTACCACGGGCTGTGACGGATAAGGGGCGATCGCTTGTAATTGAGATAATGTCGTTTGCACATTATTTGGTGCATGTTCACCATCAATTAATAACCAGTCGAAGCCTGCACCAGCAAGTAATTCAGCACTATATGGGCTGCACAAGCCAAGCCATAAACCGATTTGCGGTTGACCACTTTTTAGTGCTTTCTTAAATTTATTTTCTAAAATATCCATGCCATTTTCCTTACACGAAGCGGCAGCTAATTGAACCCATATTGCCGTAATCAACGTGGAACACATCACCTTTACGAGCCGGAACAGGGCGTGTAAATGAGCCACCTAAGATAATTTGACCAGGCTCAAGTTGCACATTATGCGGTGCTAATTTATTTGCTAACCATGCCACGCCATTTGCTGGGTGGTTGAGTACAGCGGCTGCCACGCCAGATTCTTCAATGACGCCATTACGATATAAAAGGGCGCTAATCCAACGCATATCCAAATCGCGTGGTTTGATTGGGCGACCACCTAAAATTACCGCGCCATTTGCTGCGTTATCTGAAATGGTGTCGAACACTTTGCGTGGGCGGTTGGTTTCAGGGTCAACGTTATGACAACGCGCATCGATCAGCTCAAGGGCTGGGATCACATAATCAGTCGCGTTATACACATCAAAGATGGTGCAATTTGGCCCACGTAATGGTTTCGCCAATACGAATGCTAATTCAACCTCAATACGCGGTACGATAAAGCGGTCTGTTGGAATATCACAGCCGTCATCAAAAAACATATCGTCAAGAAGCGCACCGTAATCAGGTTCATCAATTTGTGAACTTGCCTGCATGGCTTTGGATGTTAGCCCAATTTTATGGCCTTTTAGCACACGTCCTTCAGCAATTTTCACGCCAACCCACTCTTTTTGGATAGCGTAAGCATCGTCGATCGTCATTTCTGGGTGATCGAGTGAGATCTGTCGGATTTGCTCACGTGATTTTTCAGCCTGATTTAGGCGCTGCGCGATTTGTGATATGACATCTTTTTGTAACATGCTGTTAATACTCCTATTCACCTATTCTATTTCGAGAGCAGCGCTGCACTAAAGCGCTTTGCTGCCACTCGGACTATTCAAGGTGTAAATTGAATGCGTACCCAGCGGTACTCAATTTAACTAATTGGAAATACCACCAAAGCAGAGGTATTTCACTTCCAAGTAATCTTCGATTCCGTAGCGTGAACCTTCACGCCCCAGACCTGACTGCTTAATGCCACCAAATGGGGCCACTTCATTTGAAATAATGCCTTCATTAATACCCACCATGCCGCTTTCCAAAGCCTCCGCGACGCGGTAGATACGACCGATATCTTTTGAATAGAAATAAGATGCCAAGCCAAATTCAGTATCATTGGCAAGATCAATCGCTTCTTGTTCATCACGGAATTTAAATAAAGGTGCCAGTGGGCCGAATGTTTCTTCTTTAGCGACTTTCATGGCTTCAGTGACGCCAGTGATAACGGTCGGTTCAAAGAACAAGCCACCTAATTCTGCCGATTTACCACCAGCGATGACTTTTGCACCGTGGGAAACGGCATCCGCAATATGTTCAGTGACTTTATCGACTGCGGCTTGATTAATCAGAGGACCCTGCTGTGAGTCTGCTTGTGTGGCAGGGCCGATTTTCAGTTCATTCACGGCTTTTGCTAAACGAGTCGCAAATTCATCGTAAACGCCTTCTTGGACTAAAATGCGATTAGCACACACACAAGTTTGCCCACTATTGCGGAATTTAGCCGCTAAAGCACCTTGTACTGCTGCATCTAAATCGGCATCATCAAACACGATAAATGGCGCGTTACCACCGAGTTCCAGAGACATTTTTTTCACGGTGTTAGCGCACTGTTCCATCAGCAATTTACCAACTCGTGTTGAACCCGTGAACGTGAGCTTACGAACGATAGGGCTAGAGGTCATCACGCCGCCAATGGCTTTAGCATCCGTACCTGGGACAATGTTAAATACACCAGCAGGAATACCGGCTTCTTCCCCTAATGCTGCCAACGCTAATGCAGATAATGGTGTTTCTGCCGCGGGTTTTAATACCATCGTACAGCCTGCTGCTAGCGCAGGGCCGACTTTACGGGTGATCATGGCGTTTGGGAAGTTCCACGGTGTGATAGCCGCAACCACCCCCACGGGTTGTTTTATCGTCACAAGGCGACGCCCCGGTAAAGGTGATGGAATGGTTTCCCCATACACACGTTTACCTTCTTCAGCAAACCACTCAATAAAGCTGGCACCGTAGGCAATTTCTCCCATCGATTCAGTGATCGACTTACCTTGCTCAGCACTGAGTAACTCAGCCAGTTCTTTTTGGTTATCCATCATTAAACGGAACCATTTATTTAAAATTTGGCTGCGCTCTTTGGCGGTTTTAGCACGCCATGCAGGCAGGGCTTTTTCTGCGGCTTCGATAGCTTGTTGGGTTTCTAAAGCACCGACATTGCTGACTTTAGCGATAATCTCATTATTTGCTGGGTTAGTGACCTCAAACACACCTTTATTTTGGGCATCAACCCATTGGCCGTTGATATAAGCTTGTTGGCGAAATAACGTAGAATTGGTATTTATGCTCATTTTTCGTTGTTCTCCGAAGACACTGATTGGACTTGTGGGCGGATATTTTTAGCTGATAGCTGTTGGCTAACAAAACTTAACCCGGCACACAGCGCCATAACAAGTGCCATAGCGAATGGGGATTCATCTTGTAATACAGAAACTGCAACGCTGGCGACAGCCGCTAAGGCAAACTGAATAGAAATAGCAAGTGCACTGGCACTTCCTGCAATTTTCCCGCGATGTTGCAGTAATAGTGACAAACTGTTGGTGCCGATAGCATTGACCATCGATAAGAACAGCACGACTAGAATAACAATTATGGGCAAACTTTGTTGGTAAAATATGAGTAACAGCAGACCAAATGCTAATTGAAACCCACTTTGCATAGTCAGTATGCGCGTTAAACTATAGGTTTTTAGCAGTTTAACGTTCAACAACAACATGACAATCATCCCCAAGATGTTACAACCGAACAGCAAACCATAATGTTGTTCAGAAACACCGAAATAATTGATGTACACAAACGGTGAACCACTGATAAAGGCAAACATACCGGCAAAAGAGAATGCCATGGTGCCAATAATACTCAGTGCTTCTCGGTCTGTGAGCACCTGTGCATAATTCTTAAAAGCGACACAAAGTATATTTTCAGAACCGCGCTGGTGGGTTAACGTTTCAGGGAGCAAGAAAAAAATCGCACACACCGAAGCCAAGCCAATTACTGCCAGCAAATAGAAAATTACTTGCCACTGAAAATGAACGAGTAAAAAACCACCTAAAAGTGGTGCCAGTAATGGCGCTATCATGGTCACAAGTGTCATTAATGACAGCACTTTAGGTAGTTCATGAGCAGGGTAAACATCCCTTGCAATCGCCCTCGCCATGACAATGGCCGCTCCACTACCAAAAGCTTGCAGCGCTCGGAATACAATCAAGGTATTTGCGTTGGTGGCTTGTGCGCATAACAAACTGGCAATAGTGAAAATGGCAAGGCCACTTAACAACATTTTCCGCCGGCCAAGAAGGTCACTTAATGGGCCATAAAACAGCATTCCCACGCAGAAACCAGCAAAAAAAGCCCCAAGGGTGTACTGCATTTGCCCTTGAGTGGCCTGTAATGCAATTCCCATTTGAGGGAGGGCTGGGAGGTACATATCGATAGACAATGGACCGAATGCCACTAATGACCCCAGTAATGGAATCAAGTAGTGCGGTATGTGTTTATCGAAATTTTTAACCATCTTGCCCTCTCAATAAAACGAAGAATAAAGCTTTAAACTCTTAGCCCTTAAACAAGGCATGAACATTGTTCTGTTTATAATTTAAAACAGGATCAAGCTCTTCCATGGTAAAAGACAGTGCGAGGTAGCGTTTTGCCATTAAATCGGCAAAGTGGGTTTTGATCAGGTCGAAAATCATTTCCCCCGTTTTTTGTCTATCTTCAAGAGAGCGCCCAGCACCGATCTTCAACGTCATATGGACAAAAGCATAATCGTGCTTGCCATCGGCCATTTGCCAAGTATCCAGCCAAATAGCACGACTACGAATGCCACCTAATGGGAAGATACCGGTTCCCGCGAGGGCTTCATTCACTTTGGCGAAGAGCTCAGGTAGTTGAGCTTCATCACGAATATTTTCTGTACATTCTGCATAAAAATGAGGCATAACAATTCCTTATGCGGTGACAGCTTGTTTATCAGTAATATAGCTTGGCAGTGGGAACACGGCATTGATTTGCCCTGTGCCTGAGCTGGCAAACAAGTCAGTTAAAACTTCCACTTTCTCAGCGTATTTATCCCAACCTAACATACCTAGCAGCATCACAGTGTCGTGCATATGGCCTTCTCCATAGCAGTAATCTGCGTACTCAGGCAACATTTTGCAGAACTCTTCAAAACGACCTTCACGCCAAAGTTTGACGACACGTTTATCCATTTGCTCATCAAATTCACGCGTGTAGCTGTTCATGCCATCTTCGGCTTTTTGGTCATCAATAAAGCGGTGTGATAATGAACCACTCGCTAATACAGCGACGGTGCCATCGTATTTTTCAATCGCGGTTAGTACGGCTTCACCTAATTTGCGGCTGTCTTCAAAACTATGGGAAGTACAGAATGCTGAAATTGAGATAACTTTAAAGTGACGGTCACTATTCATATAGCGCATAGGAACTAATGTCGCATACTCAAGGGTTAAGCTTGGGATTTCATGAGCTTGAGCACGAACACCTAACTTACGCGCTTCCTCACCAATCATTTGGCCTAATACCGAGTTCCCATCGTATTCATATTCCATATCGCGAATAAAATGTGGAAGTTCATTACTGGTGTAAATACCTTTAAAGTGGTCAGCACAGTTAATGTGATAGGCGCTGTTGACTAACCAGTGCGTATCAAAAACGATGATGGTATCAACGCCTAATTCACGGCAGCGGCGGCTGATTTCTTTATGCCCATCGATAGCGGCTTGGCGGCATCCAAAGTTTTTACCTGGTAGTTCTGATAGGTACATGGATGGGACGTGTGTTATTTTTGCGGCGAGTGCCAACTTACCCATTTCATCCTCTCTTACCCGTTATATTTTGAGCTGTAGCGGTGTTGGCCGCACAAAACCACCCTAATCACATACTCATGTATGCTCATAGGGATGATTTCGCTTGCCGCCTAGCTACAACTCAAACTATTTAGGGTAAGGAACGAGTTTACCCATATTTGTTGTAGCTATTATTTATCATGAATCATTTACAGTTCAAATTTTCATGGGTATCTAATTGATAAATAAAATAAATTTATGAATCACACACCCCAGCGTGGGATGTTGTGGTCTCCGTAGGAGATACACACGTTCTTCATTTCTGCGAACACTTCGAAGCTGTACTCGCCACCTTCACGGCCTACACCGGAGGCTTTGACACCACCGAATGGTTGGCGCAGGTCACGCACGTTTTGGGTGTTAACAAACACCATTCCAGCTTCAATACTGCGTGATAAACGTAAAATCTTGCTGACATCTTGCGTCCAAATATACGAAGCAAGGCCGTACTCGATATCATTTGCCATGCGTAAACCGTCTTCTTCAGATTTAAACGGAATTAAACAAGCCACAGGCCCAAAGATCTCTTCTTGTGCAACACGCATGCGGTTATCGACATCAGCCAGTACGGTAGGACGTAAGAAATTACCGCCTTTGAGGTGGTCAGGTAGATCAGTCGGTTTGTCTGGGCCACCCGCTAACAAGGTTGCGCCTTCTTCCATACCTAAGCGAATATAACCCGAAACTTTGTTCCAGTGCTGCTGGCTGATCAATGCACCCACTTGGGTTTTCGGATCGTTCGGGTCACCGACGATCAAGCGGTTTGCACGTTCCGCAAAGCGTTTAACAAACTCAGGATAGATACTTTCTTGGATGAAAATACGTGAGCCAGCCGTACAGCGTTCGCCATTAATGGAGAAAATCGTAAACAGGGCAGCGTCTAGTGCACGCTCAATATCCGCGTCTTCAAAGACCAGTACCGGTGATTTACCCCCTAATTCCATGGAATACTTTTTCAAGCCTGCATTTTGCATAATAGTGCGGCCAGTAGCCGTGCCCCCAGTAAAGGAAACCGCACGGACATCATGGTGTTTGACTAAAGCATCTCCCGCAGTGCTACCATAGCCTTGAACCACGTTCAAAACGCCCGCTGGAATACCGGCTTCCAGAGCCAGTTCACCAAGGCGATTCGCTGATAATGGTGATAACTCAGACATTTTCAGAACCGCAGTATTACCCAGCGCTAAACAAGGGGCGGTTTTCCATGTTGCGGTCATAAATGGCACGTTCCATGGGGAAATCAGCGCACAGACACCCACAGGTTGAACTAAGGTGTAGTTCATCATCTTGTCATCAACAGGGTAAGTACGGCCATTCATTTGCTGGCAAATTTCGGCAAAGAATTCAAAGTTATGTGAAGCGCGTGGGATCAACACATTTTTAGTTTGGTGAATAGGCAAACCAGTGTCTTTGGTTTCCATTTCTGCAATTTGCGGGACATTTTCGTCGATTAATTCACCAAGGCGACGCATTAAGCGAGCGCGCTCTTTCATTGGGGTATTGGCCCATTTCGGAAATGCGTCTTTCGCTGCGGCAACGGCTTGGTTGATTTCGTCTTGTCCACCCGCTGCGACTTCAGCGAGTACTTCACCCGTTGCAGGGTTGGTGGTTTCAAAATAGTCTTTGCTAGCAACGTTTTTACCGTTGATCCAATGATTAATCTGAGTCATTACACACGTTCCTCATAGTCTTTTTCGCTGATAATGGTGTTGACCAGTTTGCCAACACCTTCAACTTCAACAATGACTTCGTCACCCGGCACGACATCAGACAACCCTTTTGGTGTCCCTGTCGCAATCATGTCTCCCGGTTGCAGTGTCATAAAGTCACTGAGGTAAGCAATTAAAAATGGAATATCGAAAATTAGATCGGCAGTGGTGCCTTTTTGACGTAATTCACCATTAACATAGGTGTATAAAGCCAAGTTATGGGGATCTTTAATGGCGTCTTTATCGACGATCCAAGGGCCGATCGGCGTTAAGGTATCGCGGCTCTTAACACGTAAATTTGGGCGATAATAGTTCTCTAAATAGTCACGGATCGCATAGTCATTACACACGGTATAACCTGCGACATAATCCATGGCATCTTCTCTTGAGACCTTGTGAGCCGTTTTTCCAATCACCACTACTAACTCAGACTCATAATGCATATATTCAACATTATCAGGGCGAACAGAAACTTGGCGGTGGCCCGTTAAGCTGCTTTCTGCTTTTAAGAAAATTAAAGGTTCTTCAGGTGGCTTAAATTCTAATTCGGCAGCATGGTCCGCATAGTTCAAACCAAGGGCAAATAACGTTCCTTGAGCAGGGGGTAACCATTCAACATCAGGAGAATCACCCGCGATCACATCCCCATTAGGTAATGTAATGGCTTCGTTATCACCAACAGTGACGGAATATTCAGTGCCTTTAAAAAGGATTTTGGCGCGTTTTGTTATCGTAGACATTATTTTCCTCCTGCTGCCACAACGGTATTTTTCAGGCTAGGAAAGCCTTCCGCTTGGATAACCACGTCATCACCGGGTTTGATGGTGACACGTTGCTGTGGCGTTCCGAGCAGGATCACATCCCCTTGCTTTAAGGTGGCGAAGTCACTTAATGCAGCAACTAACTCACTCGCATCACGGATCAGATCTTTTGTTGACCAGCGATCCACTTCTTTGCCATTCACTAGGGTGATGATATCGACAGGCGTATTTAGCGAAGTAGCCACCATTTCACCGATTGGGCAGAAAGTATCACGGCATTTTGCTTTAATTGCAGGGCGATAGAAGGTGTCTTCTGGCAAGCTCACTTCATTTGCCAGCGCAAACCCAGCAATAAATTGATGAGCATCCTCTTTACTGACTTTGCGTGCATTTTTACCGATCACCAAAGCAAGCGTAGCGCCACTTTGCACTTCTTCACCTACAGGGTGCAAAATTTGCTCGCCTGAATTGATACGCGTATTACGCGGCTTAATAAACCACACAGGGGTTTTTGGTGGGGTCTTATAAGGGGCTTGCTGGAATGCCTCAAGCCAATGGCTAAGCTGGCTTTGATGATTGAGGGCAACGGCAAATACAGTGCCTTTCATTGACAACTCCTTAATGAAAAGAATTCAACTTTCGAGTAATTATTAATATATTAATAAAGTATAATTTTTAAATTAGCAATAGGTTTATGGAAATGTTAATTTTAATTGTGATCTCATTAACATAATTGAGTTATCTTTTTGTAAGATGCTGTTATAAATGAATTTATTATTTTTTCAATTTTTTTTGATTTACAAAAAATTAACTTTAAAGTTGGATTTTAAATTATTTACTCATTAATATTTTAGGGTTTTTCTTTGAGATTGTTATTTGACCGTGCTACTCTTGAATAAGGCAAATTGGCGATGTAGAAATTCATGGTGATAACCAAAGGTTTCACTAAAGCATTGTGTCAATAAAGCACTGTGGCAGCCGCCATAAAATACCTAAATTAGGCTAAATAACGTTAATTAAGTGGTGAGTTTTAAGCTTATGCATGAATCATTGACAATTGCATTACTGCAGGCAAGGGAAACCGCAATGGGTTTTTTCCGGCCGATATTAAAGTCGTATAATTTGACTGAACAGCAATGGCGTATCATTCGCGTTTTAGCTGATAAGCGTTCAATTGATTTTCATGAATTATCAGTCCAAACCTGTATTCTGCGCCCAAGTTTAACGGGGATCCTAACCCGTATGGAGCGCGAAGGTTTAATTTTCCGCTTAAAACCGTTGAATGATCAGCGCAAATTATATGTCTCTTTGACACCAGCAGGGCAAGAGCTGTATGACAAAGCACGGCAGGAAGTGGAAGAAGGTTATCAAAAAATCGAGCTGGCATTTTCGCCAGAGAAAATG
The DNA here is from genome assembly GCF_033901115.1 of Providencia sp. CIM-Carb-044. Classification (NCBI taxonomy): domain Bacteria; kingdom Pseudomonadati; phylum Pseudomonadota; class Gammaproteobacteria; order Enterobacterales; family Morganellaceae; genus Providencia; species Providencia sp. CIM-Carb-044. The sequence goes on along the minus strand of NZ_JAXADV010000004.1, from coordinate 117,756 downwards.
CAGCAATTGACCGCACTGTTGGATGAGCTAATCGCTTTAGAGAGCCCAGACTACAGTGAGATGAATAAGCGGAAAAGCGCCTAAATTTTCGTCATATTTCGAGCTCTAGCTGTGTTGGCTTTTTTCGGCTATTTGGGTCACATACTGATGTATGCTCCCCAAACTATCCTCAATTGCCGCCTTGCTAGAGTTCGAACTATTTAGAAAATTAATTTGTCTTCGTCATATTTCGCATTGTGACATTGTTGCTGGCGCTGGCTACTGGGTCACATATTGGTGTGTTTTCATCGGACTTTCTTCAATTGTCGCCTTCTTATAATTCGAATTATTTAGAACATAGTTATTACTTAAATAATTCACTTTTCCGTTTAGATTCACTGAAGTTGAACTTCATTTATACTTTTAGTTGAGTAGCCAATCCCTCACTGTCATATCTTATTTGTAATTGTGAAATTACCTATAGGTTACTTGTGACAAATTCTTCAGAAAAATCATTCCTAATAAAATCAAATGATTGATTTTCAGTATATAACGTTAGATTTTATCGTTAATTGCAATTTGGTTAAATTAATATAGTGAAATGGCGCAAAAAACAATATTAAGAATGAAAGCATTAATTTTTAGTCATGGTGGATTTTTTTTATCTAAAAGCAGTTAATGAGAATAAGTTACATTACGGTAAATTTACTGTTCGTAACGAAAATTTAGATAACATGACAAAATATCAAATTATGTGGCGTTTATTATGCTTATCGTTGTTTATGATTTCTCCTTATGGCTACACGGAAAATCAATTATTCCCTTCCACGAATGAAAGTATTCAATTTGAACAGAAACAACGGTTAGAATCGGAGTTAATCCAACGTAACCTATTGGAAAAACACAATGTAATCACCGTTGATGATACTTTTTCCAAACACGGTCAAGATGAAATCTGTTTCCCGGTCGATAAGATCCAATTTGTCGGTGCCACACAACTCACCAGTAAAACTCAGACTCAGTTAACCTCACCTTACTTAAAACGCTGCCTCACGCTAGGTGAAATACATAAGCTCACTAAGCATGTGACTAATTACTATATAGAACAGGGGTTTATTACCTCTCAAGCCATCATTCCTGAGCAAGATTTATCGTCACATCATCTCGCCTTACAAATGATTGAAGGAAAGATTGAAACTATCGAGATTGATAACTCCCCAGAGCGCCTAGTTCATCAAATATTTCCTTATCAACAAGGTAAAATATTAAATCTACGGGATATTGAACAAGGGTTGGAGCAACTCAACCGGTTATCGTCCGCTAAGTACACTATCGATATCCAGCCAGGAAGCCAAAATAGCTACTCTCGGATTATTATTCATCAGCAAGGGAAAAAATGGCCTATTACGGGCCAATTGAACTTCGATAATTCAGGGATTAAAGCAACAGGAAAACAGCTGATTACAGGCGGTTTGACGGTAGATTCCCCATTAGGGTTTGGTGAGCAGTGGTCAGTCTCGGCCAATACCGATATGGATGGAAGTACATCCCATCATAATCGTTATATCGTTGCGAATGTGAATGTGCCTTATGGTTATTGGTCTTACCGTTATCAGTTTTATCGTAATAATACATTACAGCTGTTTTATACATTGGATCAGCAATACCGTTATGAAGGCAAAAATACCAACCAACAATTTGATGTCAGCAACTTAATTTATCGCGATGGCAAACAGCGTCTAACCTTACAAGGCAGTTTCAAACATAAAAATGCCCGCACTCAGCTAGCTTCCCAAACCCTGAGTATCAGCAGCCCAACTTTAACCTCGCTCTCATTTACCCCGCAGTACAGCACTACCCTCGGGCAAGGTTACTTCACGTTTAACCTTGCTGCTGAATGGGGAATATCCGCCTTTGGCGCCTCACCGGACACCCTCGCGAAAGACTCACCGCGCAGCCATTACCGCAAATTCAGTCTAAGCAGCAGTTATCAGTATTTTTTCGCTAATGGCATGACCTATTTAACGTCATTTTACGGTCAATACTCCCCCGATAATTTATACGGTATTGAACGCATCAGCATCGGCGGTCAGTACTCTGTCCGTGGCTACCATGAGCAGTCTTTGAGTGGTAACCGAGGTGGCTATTGGCGTAATGAAATCAATAAAGGCATCGCTAATACGGCAATTGGGCAACTGCGTTTTATCGGAGCGCTAGATTACGGGTTTATTGCCTCAGATAAATACCACGTTGAACATGACACTTTAGCCGGCGGAGCCGTTGGCCTCTCTTTTACAGGCAATAGCCTAATTTATTCTCAGTTTCTACTCAGTAAACCTTTGCATTATCCCTCACAACTTAAACCAGACAATTGGTCGGCTTATTGGTCGGTCTCATTCTCTCTGTAGCTTTACGTTTTTAAAGGATTATTTATGCTAAATGAACAATTACCTTCTCGCTCTAAGCGGATATTAAGTTACACCATTATTTTCTTAACCGCAGTCTACCCCTTACATCCCGCTTGGGGAGCAGCCATGACGGCGGCAGATAAAAACACCCAAATCAGCCAACAAAATAACGTCCCGATTATTAATATCGCCACGCCGAATGGGGCAGGAATATCCCACAATAAATTCCAACAATTTAATGTCGATAAACAAGGTGCGGTACTCAACAACGCCACCACTAATGTGAATTCCCAAATTGCAGGGCAAATCAAAGCCAATACGAATTTAAAGGGAAATGCTGCTAATCTGATTATCAACGAAGTTACCGGCAGTAACCGCTCAGAATTACAAGGTAAGTTGGAAGTGGCAGGTAAAGGCGCAAATGTCTTAATTGCCAACCCGAATGGCATTACCTGCAATGGCTGTAGTTTTGTGAATACCCCTGCGATTACCTTAACCACGGGAAAACCTATTCTGGATAACAAGGGGGCTTTGTCTGCGGTTGAGGTGAAAAAAGGCAGTGTGGTTATCGGCGCCAATGGCATGAATACCGAAGTGCAAACGTATGCCGATATTATCAGCCGCGCCACCGAACTAAATGGGCAAATCAAAGCCAAGAACCTGACCCTGATGCAAGGCACCAACCGTGTTGACTTTCAAAAAGGCACCGTGACACCGATTGCGGGTGAAGGAGCAAAACCCAGTATTTCGGTAGATACCAAAGCACTGGGTGGAATGTATGCCAATCAAGTGAAATTGGTCAGTACGGAATCAGGGGTTGGGATTAACCTCAGCAATGTGCAAGCCAACCAACATGACCTGACGTTAACCGTCGATGGCAAAATTACCCTTGCAGGCAATATTCAAGGGAAAAAAGACATCAATATCAGCACCAAAAACCTGCACATTAACGCTAATGTCAACGTGAATGCCGCCAAAGACATCACATTGGCCACCAATACTCTTATCAACAATGGTCAAGTTACCGCAGGCAAAGATATGCGTGTCTTTGCTGATTCAATAAGCAATACGGGCAATAGTGCGCTTATTCAAGCACAAGATAATCTGTGGATGCAAAAAAATGCCAAAGGGGATTTGAGTACCCTGATTGAGAATAAATCAGGAACGATAAAGACCAATACGGGGGATTTGGTGGTTCGGACGAAGAAACTGACAAATACGGCGAATGCATCTCCCATAAAAACTTCTAATATCAATGCAACAACTAACTATAGTGAAGATTTTGTCTCATCTTACTTTGGAAAAAGGCAAGGTGTTGTCTCGATTATTTCACTCTATCCTCGATTAGAGAGCTTCTCCTATAAAAAATGGTTCGGAAAAATTGATTTAATCAACAGTGACAGCATTAATGTTGAGCGGAAACAATATCTAAATCAAGGGGGGATTGGCGTTATAGCATCAGGGAAAAACGCCTATATTAATGCAAATGATTTAGTGAGTGATTTTGGACAAATCACTGCAAAAAATAATGTGATATTGACGGGACAAAATGCATCTATTTCCGTGTTTAATTCAGGTAAATTAGACCATTGGTATAAATACGATACCTCTTATAAAGATTTAGGGAAATTTGCAGATGAAAGCGATGATGATGGAACTTATGATATTTTTTATGTTAGTGAGCCGGTAGATTTTAAATTAATCGATAAACTTTATTCTTGGGCTCCCGAAGCCTTAAATTATAAAACGATATCTGCTGGAAATAATGTTGTTCTTGATTTTAAAAACGCCATTAATCTAGAAAGTAAACTTCCTAATACTGAAAAGACCATAGCAAAAATAGTACAAGTAGGTAATCCATCTTTTTCCATTACTGCAAAAAATATTGTCTTAAATTCTAATAATATAAATATTTCTACCAACTTACAGTCTGAAAACGATCTGTCTATCATTACAGGTCAAAACATTAATATTAATCATGCACAGCTCGTTGCAAAACAATCACAAAGCCTAATTGCCAATAACGACCTTAACCTTAAACAGGTTAATTTAACGGCTAAAGACAGCACCTTAATTGCGAAAAATGGCGATCTTCAATACAGTTTAAACCCCGTTTCTGCCTTTAAAGACAATGTATTATCTCCTCCAGTAATCAATGCTGCAAATTCATTACATATCCAAGCGGGTAAAAACATCACTTTTGATAATGCGCAGTTAGCCAAAACGAATAAACTTACCCTCAGTGCTAATGACAATATTGTTGTTCGTCGCGATGAATCCAATTTAATAAAACTCGCGGTTTCAGAGTCTGTCACCAATATTAATGCGTTACTCACAAAAATAGGAAATTGGACAAGTTCAGGGGAAATGAACCTCACCGCAGGTAAAAATATTGAAGCGTGTGGCATTGCTTTCAACAGTGGAAAATCACTGACGTTCAATGCAGGCCAAGATATTTTGTTAGGCTCAAAAGCGATTAAAGATGTCGATAATGTATTCAAGACCAATCGCTACCCAGGGCTACGCTCTCAACTCATCGCAAATGGCAATATCACGTTAAATGCCGCTCGTGATATTGACTTGCAGTCGGCCAACCTTCAATCCAAAGACAAGGTCATAGCGCTTTCAGGTCGTGATATTAAATTAACGGCTACCGCTTACTCTGCGATTCCCAACCCCAGTGAAGATAACCAAGATGTGCGTTATGTGACCTCGACACTTTCCGGAGATAAAGGCGTCACTCTGGCCTCCAATGGCGCACTCACTGCACAAGGTAGCACAATCAAATCCCTAAGTGACATCACACTCTCAAGTGGGGGAAATGTACGCTTAGAGTCAGTTAAAACGAACTATCGAAAACAGTCAGGGAAAAAATTTGAAGAGTTATATCGTCAAATTGGCACTGAAATTAACAGCGGTAAAACGCTGACCATTTTGTCAGAGGGGAGCATTCTTTTCCAAGCCTCACGTCTCGTTGCCAAAGGTGCGATGGATATTGCGGCAAAAGGCGGGTATCTCTACGCCCAAGCCATGGAAGAAAGCAGTTACTTCGAAGAGTATAAAAAGAAATGCAATAGATGGACGCTTTGTATTACGAAAAAGGAAGTGAGAAAAACACGCAGTGATAAAACCAATAAAGTCACTGAGTTTACTGCTGGTGGCGATATTAATCTGTATGCCAAGGATGATGTCACATTAGAAGCGACCAAAATTAATGCGGGCAAGAATGCCAAAATCACCAGCCAAACGGGTAAGGTGAATTTTAAAGCGGTCAAAAACTCGCAATTTGAACAGGTGATTACAAATTCTAACGGTTTTTATATCACCCAACGTAATAAAGGCTATACCTCAGATAAATGGGTTTTACCTGCATTGCATATTGGTGGAAAACTGACTGTTGATGCGAATAAAGGGATCACTGCAGATGTTAAAACTAAAGAAGGGCAGTCATTCGAACAGGCATTAGCAATATTAAGTCGTACTCCTGGGTATGAGTGGCTCGGGGACATTAAAAATAATAAAAACGTCAATTGGGCTGTTGTAAAAGATGCTTATAGCCAGTGGGATGTAAAAACTGAAAGCCTTAATCCAGTCGTAGGTGCTGTGATTGCCATTGCTGTCGCGGCTGCTACTTATGGAACCTCTACAGCCGCCAGTATTGGTGGGTTAGCGAGCTCTACTGCTACAACCATGGGTGCTTCAGCGACAACAGCGTCAATGGCTTCTGCTGCGGCACAGGCGGGGTTTGCCTCACTCGTTTCTCAAGCTTCCGTCGCATTAGTCGAGAACAAAGGAAACCTGTCAAAAACCTTATCCAGTCTAGGGGAAAGTGATACCGTAAAATCAATTGTGACCAGCATCATTATTGCGGGTTCACTTGAAGGATTTGATATTGCGTTATATGGCAAAGCGACAGATCCGGCCAAAGTGACTTTACCAAAACTCAGTGATGGAAATTGGACTCAAGTCGCACAGCGTGTGGCAGGGCAAAGTGCTATCAGCTCAACCATCGGAACAGCGATCCAAGGTGGGAGCTTTAGTGAAAACTTTAAAACAGCCCTACTCAGTAATGTGGCAGGGCAAATTCAAGCTGAAGGGGCTAACCTGATAGGCGATAAATTCCAGTATTTATATGTAGATAAACAGGGAAATATTCTAGGGCATACAGGAAAAGCTCTTAGTCATGCGGGTTTGGCTGCGCTAAGTGCAGAAATTAGTGGTGGCAATGTAAAAGGAGCCGTTGTTGGTGCATTAGCCGCTGAATTGGCTGCACTATCTCTTGATAACAAAAGCAAAAATAATTTAGAAGGTAATACACAGAAAATTAAAGTTTTAGGAGCTATAGCTGGGGCTATTGTAACCGGTGAGTCGAATGGCGTACACAGTGCTGCAGGTGCAGCTGAGAATGTATTTCTTTATAACCACTATTTGCATAATTTCTATGGTTCAGCTGGTGATAAGTATTTTGGTGGCGCATTTTCGTTAGAAAAAGCACTTGAAAGTGATAGTAGTTTGACAGCTCAGGAAAAACAAAAAATAAGATCCCAATATTCAAAAGGGGATGGTAAAGAAGATCCTATAAAGGCTATTTTAGAAACTTTACCAGTATCTGATACCATGATGGCATTAATGCAGGCTAAAGATACCAAAGACTATGCAGCGGCAGTATTAACCTCATTACCGATGGAAAGAGCTGTTGTTGTTTTGGGTAAATTAGCCAAAGTTACGAAAGTTAATAATGTTTTCTTTCCGAAAAGATCAATTAAAACTCCTGAAGGTATAAGTATCAATATTGATTTGCCAATGCATTTAGCGACGATGGATAAATTTACTCAAAGAGCGGGGGTTTCTGGAGCCCATAATGCAGATGCGTTTTATGGTGCAGTTAGAGAAAAAGGTTTACAGATTATTAGTGAAACTGCAACAGGCGTGAAAGGTATCACCCAAATTGAATATAAGATACCAACAAAAGATGCAGCAGGAAAATTAACAGGTAACTATAAAGGTAATGGTGCGGAACCATTTAAAAAAACAGTTTATGACCCGAAAGTTTATACAGACCAAAAAATATTAGATTTAGGGCAACAGGCAGCCGCTAATGGATATAAGGATGCTATAGTAAAAGGATTACAATCTTATAATGCTAAAGCAGGTGGAGTTACCTTTAGAGTTTATTTAGATCCCAAAACTAAAGGTGTTAGTAATTTTCATCCTCAATAGGAATAATTTATATGAATGAGTCTTTTGATGAATTAAATCATTTATTGTTTGGATTACCTTATAATTATGAGGATAAAAACAATTATGATCATCACGATTGGGTCATCAAAACTTATTTTGATCGGATGTATAATGATCACCGTTTCTTAGATGTTGTAGACCACATAGTTCATAAGAGAGGCTATAGTACTGATGGTGCATATTGTCATTTTGCTTGTGAGTATGATGGATTTTTAGATGATATGATTTTTAAAGAGGGGGTTTTTTTTGCAATAGGTTATCCTCCAGAAAAAGAAGATGAAATAGTCGTCAGTGAAGAAACTTGCTTCCACTATGTCAGATTAGCTTGTGAAAAATATTTAAAAGTTCATCCTGAAGACTTAGCTAGCGTAAGTAATTTATTATCAAAAATGCAAATGTCATAAAATAGGATTCTATTGCATTAATAGACAATTGAATAAACACGGGCGGCTATAATTTTAGCCGCCCGTGAATTCTTATCGACACATTTTAGGTAATGTTTCTTTTTTGGGACTACTTACCCAGTAAGTGCAAGAAATGAATATGTTTTTCATATTGGTCTAGGATATCGTGAATGATCTGCTCTTTTGCCCAGCCGTAGTCTTGCCGACCTTCTTTTAAGTGAATCTCAGCACGATAGGAGCGTTGCTCCTCGCTCTTTTCATCATCACTTTCTGTCCCCATACCTGCTAAAGCAAAGGCTGGTTGAATGTAGTAACAGGGGAGAAATTCATAGAAAAAGTTTATATCTTTGCCTAAATCGACTTCAAAGCTAAATTACCAGTCCTTCCCACATGATTTAAATAACAGAGCAGTCGGTTTCTATATCTCAATTAGCAACAACGGCAATAATGCGAAGCTCAAGTTGTGTTTTAAATTCATCGCAAATGGCAATATCACGTTAAATGCCGCTCGTGATATTGACTTGCAGTCGGCCAACCTTAAATCCACAGACAAGGTCATAGCGCTTTCAGGTCGTGATACTAAACTATCCTCAATTGCCGCCGTGCTAGAGCTCGAATTATTTTGAATACCAATTTGTTTTCGTCATATTTCGCATTGTGGCATTGTTGCTGGCACTGGCGTGCGGATATACTTAATCGTTATGCAGCCATTTTGGTCGGCAGGCGTTGGTCTATCACATCTTGAATCACATTTAGCCGTTTCACATCTTCCAATGTAAAAAATTCCGCTCTATAAGCAGTCATGTGCCCCCCTTAATAGTTAGCTTACGTGACGGACACCTTAACTTAGCCCAGAGCGGACATTACAATTTTGCTATTACAGCGTTTGATCGCTTAAGCTCCTTTATGTTAACACTATGTATTAATTACTTTTTTTATGCATTTTTTTATCTAAGTAGTCAATCCGTGATTGAATATCGGTGTAACCTAGTTGATAAGCTCTCTTGTATAAGTTGATCGCCTTCTCATAACTTTGTGGAACACCTAGTCCCTCCTCATACATTAAGCCCAAATTAATTAACCCGCCAAGCCCTTCTTTATTTGAAGCATCTTGGTAGAGCTTTACCGCTTTATTGATATCGGTTTGAACACCAAAGCCATGCTGATAAAGCAACCCCATTGAATTCATTGCTGCGGGATCCCCGTTTGCAATGCCTATTTCATAGCATTTTATTGCCTCATCATAATTTTCTAAATCACCGTACAAATAACCTAATCGAGTAATCGCAAAATCATTACCGAATTTTATCGATTCTTTATACCATTTTTCAGCCAACTTAGTGTTTTTCTCTCCTCCTCGACCATCTCTATATAAATCACCTAAACTCATCATGGCGCTGCTTGATTTATGCTTTTTAATTGCTATTTCAAACATTTCTTTAGCTTTGATGTAGTTATTTTCGTATTTATATAATATACCTAAATTGTAGTCTGCGGAGGATGACCCAAGTTCAGCGGCTTTTTGATAAAGTAAAATGGCCTCATCTTTTCTCCCTTGGTCTTCTGTTAGCATTGCTAAACGATTCATCCCGTTTGCATCATTCTTATCTGACAGTCTCTGATAAATTTCCTCTGCCTTTTCGAGATTTTTTGCGACACCAGTACCCGTTTCATAAAAACGCCCGACGATTAATAAAGCCTCATCATCCCCTTGTTTTGCTAAAGCCTCACACGCAAGAAAATTATTCTCTTCAGGAATACATTTAATCGCAGGTTCAGAATAAGACAATACGGGATTGCATAAGAGTAGGAATACTGTGACTATTGTAATTTTATTGTTTAACATAATCAAAATTCACCTAAGAAAAGTTTTCATAGGGGTCATAAACAAACCGCAGTAAATAGATAACCTCAACATTTTCTTGCATGACACGAGGATTTCGAGATACCCGAGATTTTAGAATAAAATCCATCCCTCGTAGAGTCGGAGGGATTACACCAAGTTCTGCTGCTGTATCTATTGTTCGTTTAACACCTTTTACTGATGTTACGCCAAAATCCTCTGTTCCTTTTACCCAGGGATTACTGAGTGCCGTTTTAACCGAAGGTTCATCACCATCACACCGATAATAAATTGATTCATCTAACCCGTTAGGGGTAAACATTCATTGGAGCGATTATGTGCGCTTTTAAGGTTTTTCAAAATTCGACGATAAATAGCCAACCTTTTTTCCATAGCTTCATTAGCATCCATGATTTCACCGTTTTTGCAGTAAAACCACTCTAAATCCCCACACTGCATACAATCCCCCACCTTATCCTTAAGTTAAACTTAAATCATAAATGAAAGAGAATTAAATGAATACATTTAACTTTGTGTTTATTGATTACCATAAGACCCATTATGCTAAACGAGCAAGTTTAGAGAATAAAACAGCCCGTTAGACATCATAAAACCGCCTCAGCGCGTTTTTAGCAACGTTGAGATTGAATGCGAAAACACACTGAAATCGTCGAAAAACATAAACCTGTTTTGTGGTGATTAACGATTTAACCAACCGAGTCAACGAGGGTCGTAGCCGAATCAATTAGGAAAAAGACACGTGGTCATGTCTGTCTATTTGAGGGATAAAACTTTCTTCTACTACGCCAGATTAGCTTGTGAAAAATATTTAAAAGTTCATTCGGAAGACTTAGCTAGCGTAAGTACTTTATTATCAAAAATGCAAATGTCATAAAATAGGATTCTATTGCATTAATAGACAATTGAATAAACATAGTCGGCTAACTTACTATCAAAAGGTAAGATCATTACGCTTTCAGACCATGATATTAAATTAGGCTTAATATCTCAAAATTAACCCCCCATCATAGAAAAAGAGCAGTTGCATGCCTCTGCGACTAACAAATTGGTTGAGGAAATTAATAAATTAAATTCTAAATCACAAGCCGAGAAGTTTGCAGTTGGGATTGGTGCTTATGATCCTTCTATGGAGAAAACAGCATTTGGGTTTAGTAATGGTAAAGTCAGTGCGGAACTCGTTATGTTTTTATTGCTTTATGTGAAAAAAAATGGCTTACTAAAGCCAAATGCTACATAAGGAAATCGCATGAAACACCAAATAATCATGAGAATAATTGGATCTGAACAGGGGTTAATCACGAAAGACCTTTCAAATTCAAAAAATGATGCGATCCTAATTAATTCAATTAGTTATTCTAGAGAAAAAGATGAAAAAATAGATATCACTCTTAAATATTTTATTGATGGGGAAGAACCTTCTATTATCAATTATAACAATGTCATTATTGACAGTATACAATCGTTATTTTGTGCTGAAGGATTCAATTTCGATGATAACCTTGCGATAAGACAAGGTAAACCGTATGAATTAATTCAAGTGATTTCATATAATTAAGTATTATAACCTTGATGGTGATTATTATAAATCACCACTATCAAAATGAAAAACAAGACTATTTACACCAATTAAGATAAACAGCTATATATTAGTATCAGAGGTCATAGTGAAAATAAGAAATATAGATAAGTTAAATAAAAATGACTTTATCAAACTTAGTTCAATTCATTCATCCATTGGAAAAGGGGATAATTTTGATTCATGGTTTGAAGAATCAGTATCAAGTAAAAAGATCCCCAAAATATTGTATTTGATTTATATTATTAACTATTTAACTCTTGTTTTTTTTATGGGGGCACCATTAATTCTATCACTAATACCTTTAACAATCGCATATTTAATCCCTGTGTTAATGGTTTTATTTATAGACTCAGTAAATAGTAAAATACCTTTTTTATTTTATCTATCCATAAAATTTAAACTTTTAATTCACTAATGAAAATAAAAAAATTATAAAATACTAATTTTCGTCACTATGTAATTCAAGAATCAATTTCAATTTTATTGCTGATGCTGTTAATGAATATAATAACATTGGCTTATTTCCTATAGCTAATTTTCTTTTATAATTTTCACTAGTCCATCTTTCTATTCTAAACCCGACGTTATCTGGAAAATAGCGTTCAAAAAAACCTAATTTTCTTAATCCTTTAGAAGTTTTTGTTGGTAATTGTCTTATTTCAGTTCTTTTCTTTGGATCAATAATTTTAAATGCTCCAAAACCGATATAAAGATTATTTACAAAATCAACATCATAATAAATTTTCTTAGCTGTGATGCTATCTCCACCTAATGCTATAGTACCTTGTTCTATTAAAAATTTAACTGGATCTTGTCTAAAGTTTATTTCACCATCAGTTAACTCATACGTAATATCAGAAATACCTTGATATACACGACCTCCACCATAGGCCATGCTTATCGCACCGGACGTTTTCATTCCGTGACTTCCAATTGTTTTACCTATTCTATAACTAAAAATACCAACTGCTGTTTGAATTGCACCACCTAATATATCAAGGCTCTTGTCACCATAAAAAAGCCAGCCTTCACCAAAATAAGACCTAGTTGCATTATATAGTTCTTTACTTGCCTTTCTTAATTGGGAATACGCTAATTTTTCTGATTCATATTCGAGTTTAATTTCCTCAGTGTATTTATATATATCGGGCCAATTCCCCGTTGAACCTATGTTCTCTCTAAACCAATCCCGAGTGCTATCTACTCGTTGATGCCTAGCATTATTATTATACAGTGCTATATTAAAATCAGCTCGGATCAACCTTATAACTTCATTTATTTCACTTCTGTAACCTTGTTTACAGTAGGGGTCGTCAAGAAAATACCTTGCAGATAACTCAGATATTTTTCTTAATTCATTTGCATACCATTCAAAGGTCTCTTCTGGGCTAGAGAACATTAAAAGCTCCTTTCTTCCCATATACTGTATGTACTAGTACCAGCAATAACATGCTCCCAGGTAACCGATTTAAATCGAAACGATACAGACTCTTCTGGTTGGGCTTGATTGTGAGTAACAGAATTAGGATAAAAACAATTTAGGTCAACAATTGAGGCATCTGTCAGTTTTATTTTATAATACAGCTCTAACCCACCATTCATTGATGTTCTATAAAAAGCAAAGTCGCACGTTAATATCTCACTCGATGTTAATGCTTGAGAAAGTAATGGAGAAGACTTATCAATTGGCTTACGAATACTAATAGGCTGAAAACTGACATTTTGATGCATCGATAAATTAGAAGACAACTCATTAATAAGAATTTCGTTTTCATGTCCCTTTTGATACTTATTCCCGATAGAATCTATCGATGAGCATCCTTTCGAGATTAAACCTTGTTTATTTCCTTTTAGCGTAAGATAAATTATATTCGCCATTTTAAGCATTCCCTTTGTCATTAAAAACCAATATAGATAGTTCACAATACCATATACATTACTTAAGTTAAATATTATGATTTAGCATAGATTGCGTTTACCTTGATTTTAAAATTTCCATAAGACCTATTATGTTAAACTGGCGAACTTAGTGTCTAAAACACCCGTTAGGCATCATAAAACCGCCTCAGCGCGTTTTTAGCAACGTTGAGATTGAATGCGAAAACACACTGAAATCGTCGAAAAACATAAACCTGTTTTGTGGTGATAGACGATTTAACCAACCAAGTTAACGAGGGTCGTAGCCGAATCAATTAGGAAAAAGACACGTGGTCATGTCTGTCTATTTGAGGGATAAAACTTACATGAGGGGAGAAAATAAGAGTGCTAATTTTGCTTGTGAGTATGATGGATTTTTAGATGATATGATTTTTAAAGAGGGTGTTTTTTTGCAATAAGTTATCCTCCAGAAAAAGAAGATGAAATAGTCGTCAGTGAATAAACTTGCTTTTACTATGCCAGATTAGCTTGTGAAAAATATTTAAAAGTTCATCCTGAAGACTTAGCTAGCGTAAGTACTTTATTATCAAAAATTCAAATGTCATAAAATAGGATTCTATTGCATTAATAGATAATCGAATAAACACAGGCGGAGGCGGCTATAATTTTAGCCGCCTGTGAATTCTTATCGACACATTTTAGGTAATGTTTCTTTTTTGGGGCTACTTACCCAGTAAGTGTAAGAAATGGATATGTTTTTCGTATTGGTCTAGGATATCGTGAATGATTTGCTCTTTTGCCCAGCCCATCACATCGTAGTCTTGCCCACCTTCTTTTAAGTGAATTTCAGCGCGATAGTAGCGTTGCTCTTCGCTCTTTTCTTCATCACTTTCTGTCCCCATACCCGATAACGCAAATGACGGTTGAATATAGTAACGTAGGCGAACTTCGTATAAAAAGTTCATATCTTCGCCTAAATCCACTTCAAAACCTATTCGGTCATCTTTATCAGTATGGATATGGCATACAGTACCTTGCTTAGCCAGTTCTTCAGATACCATTTCCATTGATGGCTTCACAGATTCTTCCATAAAGCGTTTAACATGCGCGCGTTTAGGGAAATATACGATGTTACGCAAGCGTCGCTGCCACGGAATAGGGTTACGGCTGGCAGTTGGTGCAATGGTCGCTAACTGTTGGCTATCGCGCTTATAGGCATCGACTCTTAAGGCTTTGAACAAGCCATAAATGGAGGCGAGCAAAACGACAGCAAAGGGAAGAGCACTCGCAATTGTCAGTGTTTGTAACGCTTGGAGACCACCTGCGAGTAACATTGTTATCGCAACGATACCCATTAAACCCGCCCAAAAGATACGTTGCCAAACAGGGGTATTAGAATCGCCGCCTGAAGCTAAAGTATCAACCACCATTGCTCCTGAATCCGCTGAAGTCACGAAAAACACAATGACCATTAGCATAGCAAAGAAAGATAAAACCGAAGAGAATGGAAAATAATTAAGGAATTCAAACAAAGCGAGAGATACGTCTGCCTGAACAGTTTCGGCTAATAAGGTTGCGCCTTTATTTTTAATTAAATCAATCGCTGTGTTACCGAAGAATGTCATCCACATTAAAGTGAAGCCAGCTGGGACAAATAATACCCCCATGACAAATTCACGAATACTACGACCGCGAGAGATACGGGCAATAAACATACCGACAAATGGCGACCAAGATAACCACCATCCCCAGTACAGTAGTGTCCAGCCGCCTAACCAATTACTTGATTTGGGTTCATAGGCATAGAGATTGAAGGTTTTATTGACGATCTCTGAAAGGTAGCCACCTGTATTCTCAACGAAAGATTTTAAAAGAAGCACAGTTGGCCCTAAAGCAACGATTAATACGAGCAATAGAAATGCGAGGCCAAGATTGAGTTCCGATAAGATACGGATACCTTTATCTAGTCCTGAAACAACGGAAATTGTTGCAAGCCCTGTAAAAATGATGATCAAAGCCACCTGTACGGTTTCGCTGACTGGTAAACCAAATAAATGGTTCATCCCAGCGTTAACTTGCAGTACACCGAAGCCTAAAGATGTTGCAACACCAAATACCGTCCCTACTACTGCAAATACATCAACTGCATGGCCTATTGGGCCATAAATACGCTCACCAATAATGGGGTAAAGGGCAGAGCGTAATGTGAGAGGGAGGCCGTGGCGATAGCTAAAAAACGCTAAAATTAATGCGACAATGGCATAGATAGCCCAAGCATGTAATCCCCAGTGGAAGAACGTTAAGCGCATGGCTTCTTTTGCGGCTTCAACGGTTTGCGGTTCACCTACAGGTGGGTTGAGGTAGTGCATTACGGGTTCTGCAACCCCAAAAAACATTAGCCCAATTCCCATACCTGCTGAGAAAAGCATGGCAAACCACGAGACATAGCTAAAATTGGGTTGGGCGTGGTCCGGGCCTAATTTTATTTGCCCATAACGGGAGAGTCCCAGATAAGTCACACTCAAAAGAATAATAGCGACGGCTAGAATGTAAAACCAGCTAGCATTATTGAATAAGTTTTGCTGAAGATGACTTAGATGAGATTCTGCGACTTCTGGCATCAAAGCGGCAAAGCCCACGATAACCAAAATAATAACGGCAGAGCTATAAAATACAGGGGGACTAATTTTAGAACGAATTTTTTTAGAATCAGTATCAATTTGACTCATAACAACCTTCTTTTGTTTTGTTTTATTTTATTTTTGGCATACCGATATCGACAAATATGCAGCGAGCTGTCCTTCTTAATGAAACAATGAATAATTGCGAAAAATTTCCCCTAAGGAAACGAGATAGAAAGAACAATAATATGGTGTTGAGGGCAGGCTAAACTGCCAAAAATAGCGATGAAACCCGAGTCTTTATCACCTTCATAAGTTAAAAAATAGGCGGTTATACTGCCATGATACGAGTGAATGATCAACAAGATCGGGAAATAACATTAAATAGAGGATAAAAATATCATGTTAATTATCATTAAATTAATAATTAACAGTGCAGTATTTACATGTTTTACCAATAAGTTAACGCAAATGAGTGAAAGTAAGTACTAGATAAGTAAAAACCTTAGATAAATGGAGGTGGAAATGTGATTAGCGTAATTGGCTATCCTTACTGCCACGCCGATTATAGCCACTAAATGTAGATTGTTTTTTATCTAATTCATTTTGGCAGTTGATACAGAATTTTACGCCGAGTAATGCTAAACGGCGAGCCTCAGGAATTGCCTCACCACACTCTTCACAAAACTCGGCACTTTCACCTGAGTGCAATTGGCGACGAGCTTTCGCTACCGCATCATCAAGAGTGGCATCAATTTGTTCTTGAACAGCATCTTCATTTGCCCAACCATTTGCCATCATTCACCTCTGCTTGATTAAATATTGACCTATATACCAATATAGAGGCGAGAAAATTTAATTCAAGGGCAATTATTACTCTAAAGATAATGTCATATAAATGTGGTCCATTCCCTCTTCATCATACATTTCTCCCTCAGTTTGGTACCCCAGAGTATGGTAAAAATCAATGGCAGTATATTGCGCTGAAAGAGCGATTTTATGGTAATGATGAGAACGGCCATATTGCTCTACAAATTTCATTAATTCACGTCCTAACCCTTTACTTCGGTGTGATTTTTGTACTGCGACACGGCCAACTTTGATAAGATTGTCTTCAAGTAGTACACAACGTAATACCGCAGCTGGCTGCCCATCTAAATACAAAACGACATGTAATGCGGACTCATCATATTCATCGACATCGATATCAGCGGGAAACCCCTGTTCTTGAGTAAAAACTTGTTGGCGCAGGTTGAAAGCATCAGTAAGGAGTTCTGGGTTTGTGTACCCCATGCTATGTTTAATTTGCATTAGTTTTCCTGGTAGCTAGCGAATAAGAAACATAATTATATCGTGGAATGGCGGAAGAGTTAGGTGGGTTTTGTTGTCTTTTTGCACCAAATAAGAATGCAGGCATTTAAAGCCCACATTCTTGAAGGGAACTGAGCGGAAAATTATTTTTTATTGGTTTCTGCGTCATTTTCTGCTTTGAGTGATTCCGTTTTTTCTTTCATATCGGTTGCGACTTCGTCAGCTTTATTAATCGCATCCGTTTTAACTTCTTGGCTCAGTTCTGACGCATTTTGTTTTAACTCTTCAGCTTTATTTTGTGCATCTTTCGTTAATTCATCAGCTTTTTGTTCACCATCTTCTTTTAATTGCTGGGCTTTTTCTTCAGCTTGTTTAACGGTGTCACTTGGTTTGGATGAGTCATCACAACCTACGATAACTGTAACAATTCCCGCGAAAAGAAGTGAAGTGATGAGTTTTATATTCATAAACATATCCTTAGCACGATGCTGGTAAAAATGTTATTAAAGCTCAATATTGGCATAATCGCCAATGTGTATATTTAACTATAGTTGAAATTAAGTGAGTTATAAAATAATTAGGTAACAAACTGAAATCGTTATTTTTTTTGATTGTAAACTCAAGTGAATGCTTTTTTTTGGAAAGTCATCTCTTGTTCCATGCTATAGAGTTATAAAATATAGAAAATCAAGCTAAACTGATCGAACTTATTATTAAATAAATAATGAAAACAAATGTATGGCTTAGATAACAAAGGAATAGCATTATGGCGTACTATTATTCGTTGATTATTTTAAAATTTATTATCGGTTTTGCCATTGTTATCACTCATATGAATCTATCGGGAAAAACGCAGCTTTCCCAAATGACTCCTATTGATTTTATTGGTAATTTTGTTTTAGGAGGTATTATTGGAGGGGTGATTTACAGTGATACTATCCCATTGTACCAGTATGTGACTATTTTAATTATTGGTGTTTTGTTTATAAGCTTTTTGAACTTTTTAACAAAAAGATTTAATTTTTTTCGTAATGTGGCCATTGGTAATCCCATACCTATCATTAAAAAAGGCCAATTTATAATGGAAAACATCTTAGAAAAAGCCAATAAGATAGACCTCATCAATATTTCATCTCGAATTCATGCACAAGGCATTCATTCCTTTCAAGAAATTTATTATGCACAAATAGAACCTGATGGGCAGCTAACCATTATTTGTGATGAAAAAAATATGCCATCAGTGATCCTGATAAAAGAAGGGGTTATTAGAAGCTATGGTTTGGAATCTATCGAAAGAGATGAAGCTTGGTTAATGCAGCAAATTGAATTACAAGATATTGAATCAATAAACGATATTTTCTTAGCTGAATTTTGGCGTGGTGAAGTCACGTTTATTTTGCGGGATGGTAAAATAAACCGCAAGGGAGCACAGCATCTGAAAGTTATAGCTTAAATGAATAGGTCGGTGAAATGCAGATAACATTTCACCGACAGAGACCTAATTATTGTTTTAAATCATCATAAAGCATTAATGAGGATTTATTATCTGGGTCACCAATATAACGAGGTTGAGGTTTAAATGCCTCATTAAACAGGCTTTTTTCGGGCTCAAACCCAGTATAGTTTAAACCTGCTAAATCAGACCACGCGTAGATAAAGTCCATGTTACTGAATGGTCGGGTTGTTTTATCATTCAAATCAAATTGATGAGTTGATAGCCACTCAGGTGATTGCCAAACTAGGAAAGGCACATTATAAATGACCTTACTTGGCTTACCTTCACTACGCCCTAACATTTCATGAGGCGGGGTATCATAAACATCTTCACCATGGTCTGAGAAAAACACCAGAAAACCATTTTCTTTTGAAGAATCAAAGTCCTTGATTAATGTTGAAACAACATAATCGTTATAATGTTGTGCGTTATCATAAGCATTATAATCTTTCACTTCGTCATCATTTAGGTTAGCGGGAACCACGCTGTCTTTATCTTTGAAAATGGCTTTATCTTCTGGGTAGCGGAATTCATAGCGCATATGCGTTCCTAACAGATGGACAACGATAAATTTCTTTTCTGCTGGGTCTGCAAGCGCTTCTTTGAATGGTGCAAAAACCACGTCATCATAGATACGTGAGCTTTGAGCCATATCATTATTCAAATAATATTGCTTATCTGTTTGGCGAGAGAATGCCGTTAATAAGGTGTTGCGTTCAGTCATCGTCTGCTGGTTAGTGATCCAAAACGTTTTAAAGCCCGCTTGCTTCATCATGTTCATCATAGAAGGGTGCGAATTGAACAGTTCAGGCTCAGTTTGTGTCGCAAACGTCAGAATTTGTTGTAGTGCTTCAATAGTATAAGGTCGCGACGTCACAACATCATTGAATACGGATAAATTAGCAGGATAATCCCTTGCAAGTTCATCTAACTCAGGTGTCGTTGGGCGTGAATAGCCATATAGGCTCATTCTATCGCGGCTGGTGGACTCACCTATTACTAATACAAATGTGCGGGGTGTATCACCGTTTGCATCGACAAAGTTTTCTAATGGTGGAATTTTACTGTTGTCGCGGATTAATTCTTCCATGTTTGCTAGCTGGTTTTTATATAAAAAGTAACCACTCACAAACTGCCATGGCGCAGCGTAGGCGAGTTTACTATTTAAATATGATGCGACATTGGCCATTGGTCGGTCTTGTTTAATGCCTTTGTTATAATAAGGAATACCGAACAAAATAACTAAAATTAACAATGAAATACCGATTCGCCCTGACTTTGGCAGTGTTACCGGTTTTAGACGTGTCCATAGAAAAATTGCGACTACAGTATAGGCGAGTATGACACCTAAGACTTTGAAGCTAAAATATTGTTTAAGGAATTCGCCTGCTTCATTAGTATTGGTTTCAAACATCACAAACATGACACTTTGGGATATTTGATGCCCATAAACCACAAAGTAGGCGAGGGCAACTACCGAAGAAAGCCATAAAACAATACCAATTAGTCCCGCAACTAACTTAACTTTTTTAGGGAACAGTAGGGCAGGAACCAGCCAAAGAGAGCTATAGAGTAGTGAATCTCTTAGGCCAATAGAATTGCTTTGCCCTGTTACGAGCACATATAGTTGTAATAGTGATGAAAAATACCAAAAGTAGGTTAGTAACCAGAACAGTGAGGTCCAGCTAAATTTTTCCGAGTGTGTAGTGTTACTCATAGGTTTTTAAACTCTTGTTTTCTATTATTGTTAAATCGAATTGAAAAATAATTGAGAAATCGGTTTTTAGATATAAAGACGTAGTTTAAGTTCCAAAATATATTATCTATAAATAATATTTCCTTAATAATCATATAACCGTTTGTTTACTAGTGTTTTTTAAAAGCCGTTTTGTTCGCTTGGAATTGGGCAGCTATCGTGATATTCAATTATAGACGATGTTTTGCTAGCCATTGTTAAAATAGTAAAATGTCCAATTAGCATTTGTCATCGTCTTTACGCCATTGGTACTATCCTTTGATATATTTATGGTATATAAGAAAATTTGACGAATGCATCAATGAAGGGTGAGAGCAATACATGTTAGATAATTCATTTGTGGCTTTTTTAAAATCACCCCTATCAATCAGGGTGTTGCTTTCATTGCTAATTATTATTGATGGCGCAATGATTTTAAAGCCTGTATTAAGTGCTTATACCGACTACATTGATTGGCGCGAGTCAGGGCTAACACAGTGGTTAAAATCACTCGGCTTTATGAAGTTACTGGATATTCCTCGTTTTTTATTGGGAATTTCACTGATTTTCCTATCGCTATTTATGGTTAACGGAGCCCGTATTGCTTGGGTGTTCTCCTTATTTTTACTTGGGATTATTTCATTTGTTGACCTGCGGTTAACACAAGAAAACATACATCAAGGTTATTTTTCCCTCTTTTTATTGGTTGCTTTGTGCCTTTTTTGGAAGTTGTATCATCACCATAGCTTAACCAGTGCCGGGTTTGTGGCAATAACCTGTATTATTGCATTATTGCTGTATTCTATTTTTGGTACTTTATATATTGGTGATGAATTTTCACCAGTGGTTAAAGACGGCACAACGGCCTTTTATTTTGCTTTAGTTTGCATGACAACGGTCGGGTTTGGTGACATTGTTCCGGTTACAGTGGATGCGCGTGTATTCACGGTGACGGTGATTATTTTAGGAATTACAATTTTTACCACTTCAGTGGTTTATATTGTTGGGGTGTTAGCGAAAGGTACGAAAGAAATTGTGCGTAAGAGGTTTTCTTATATGAAAAATCATTATGTGGTGATTGGTAGCACACCAATGGCTGTCAATGTCTATCAAGGGCTGAAAAAACGAGAGCTGCCGGTGGCTGTGATTTGCCAAGAGAACCATCGCAGTCATTATCCCGAAAAAGATAATATTGTGACCGGTGACCCAACCAGTTCCGAATTGCTCGCCGCTGCTAATGTTAAACACGCAAAGTGTGTGTTAGTGATGACAGATAGCGATTCGCTCAGTACTTTCGCTTTATTGGGAGTGAAAGAGCAAGCAGGGGAAGGTAGCTCGGTAAAAACAGTGGTGCTAATTAACCAAGAAAGCAATATGGATAAAGTTCGCTTACTTAAACCTGATATGTTGTTTTCATTATCTACGCTAGGTTCAGAGGTTTTGATGCAAGTGCTTTGCGGTGAAGCAATATCGAGCGACTCTATTAGTGATATGCTGTTGAACAAAGTTGCAAAAAGCTAACCTTAAAATAAAAATAACGGGAATTGTGCTTCATGCTAAGTGCTCAACAAGTGAGTTGCCATCGGCAAAATAGGGTGTTATTCCATCAACTTGATTTTATAGTGCAACCTAGTGAAATCTTGCAAGTTGAAGGGCCAAATGGAGCAGGAAAAACGACCTTGCTACGAATGATGGCTGGGTTATTAAAACCTGATGAAGGGGCGGTCTGTTGGAATAATCAATCGATTGATAAACTAAAAGAAGAATTTACTCGTCATTTACTTTATTTAGGCCACAAACCAGCGGTTAAATCATTATTAACACCTTATGAAAACCTCAAATTTTATTACCAAATGCACCATAAAGGGCATGAAGGTGAGCGTATTTGGTCTGCTTTAGAGGAAGTTTCGTTAATTGGTTATGAAGATATTCCTGTTAGCCAACTTTCTGCTGGGCAACAACGGCGTGTTAATTTAGCGAGGTTATGGCTAAGCGAAGCCCCTCTGTGGATACTTGATGAGCCTTTTACCGCAATTGACGTGGCGGGGGTTGCTCGTTTAACAGAACGTTTTCATCAGCATGCAGAGCAAGGGGGGATTATTTTGTTTACCTCCCACCAAGCGATGTCAGGGCAATTTGGTTCACTAAAACTGACGGGCGGGGTTGAATCATGTTTTGGTTATTAATTAAAAGAGAGCTTAAAATTGCGTTCCGAGGTTTTTCTGAGCTCGTTAATCCGCTATGGTTTTTCTTAATTGTTATCACACTATTTCCCTTGAGTATTGGTCCTGAACCTCAATTATTAGCGCGCATTGCGGTTGGGGTGTTTTGGGTTGCGGCCATTTTGTCTTCACTATTATCACTAGAGCGTTTATTTAAGGATGACTACCTTGATGGCTCCCTTGAGCAACTGTTACTCGCACCGCATCCTTTATTTATCACTGTATTTGCGAAGGTGATTGCCCATTGGTTAGTCACAGGGCTGCCCTTGATCTTGTTATCCCCTGTTGCGGCATTAATGTTGTCTTTTAGCGCAGACACACTATTTGTATTAGCAGGGACATTATTATTGGGCACACCTGTATTGAGTTTTATTGGGGCGATTGGTGCAGCATTAACCGTTTCCTTAAAAAAAGGCGGTGTCTTGGTGAGCTTGCTTGTTTTACCGCTATATATTCCTGTGCTGATTTATGCAACAGGTACGATGGAAGCCCACAGTTTTAAAATGCCTCTCGATGGTTATTTTGCCATTCTTGCCGCGTTATTTGCCGCCAGTATTACTTTTTCTCCTCTCGCTATTGCAGCTGCGTTGAAGCTTAATATTAGCAATAGCTAATTATTTTTCTCTCGTCAAAATAGATAACAAGAGCAAATTAATTTTTGCCTTGTTATCTATTGTCGATTCAGAATTGAAATATAATAATTACTTATACATTTAACGGGTGTTTTTTCTTAAGACTTTATTTTATTCAACTAGTTAATGGGCTTTATTTGTGTTTTTGATACAAATAAAGGTAAGTTTTATAAAAAATCGCATTGAACTCAAATAATTTATTTAAATTGCTACCGTTTTATATTGTTTATTACAAAAAATATTTTTATGTTAAATTATAATCATAATATATGAAGTTAGATGAGTTATAAAAAAGCTTAAATGAGTGTGATTGTAATTTGACTTAAGGTGTGTGATGTTTCGTATATTACTTTATCTCAAACCAATACAATTAATAATTCTAATGATTTTAAAACGTAATTTTAGCTATAGATCGATTTTGCTTACCTTTTGTCTCCCTATGGTAGCCAAGCGGGCGGTGGTTCACTGAGTCTCAATGCCAGCAAAACCGAGATGCACAGCGATTACCAATCGGTGGATAAACAAACTGGCATCAATGCAGGCAAAGCCAGCAACACCACTCATACAGCGGTATCGGAAGGTGAGATTGTTATTTGCGATAAGGCAAATCAGAAACAAGATGTTACTGATTTAAGTCGATATACAGACAATGCCCATGAGAAGCTGAATATGATTTTTGATAAAGAAAAAGAACAGAAACGGATACCCATCTAAATGGGTTAAAATTGAAAAGCTAATAATGAATAAGAGTAAAAATATAGTTTATTATTTAATAATAAACATCTTTAAATAATCTAGGCTCATCAATGCTGATAATATTCAGGAATAAAAATCCAATGTATAATAAAAAGCTAAAAGTGGTTTATATATCGTATGATTTTTTAAAGTTAATATAGCGAGTTTGTTTTTACTATTTATTATGAATCATATTTTTATGCTTTATTGTGATAAAATGTTAAATTGGTTTATTGTTCTTAAATGAAAGTAATCAAATGCCAAATAATACTAAATAATTAATGGACAAAAGGTGACTTATTATCTAGTGTATTGTTCCAATATGTTAGTTTAGGAAAAAATCACAAAAGGTAGCATATAATGTCGAATATTTTATCATTAGATAGTGATAATTTCTCGAGTACACTTTACCCCCTAGAGCAAGATGAGCAACAAACTGTAGTTGTTTATTTTTCGGCTTCTTGGTGTTTACCGTGTAAAAATATGTATCCTATTTTTACTAAGCTTTCTGAGTGTTTTCAAGAAAATAACATCGATTTTGGTATTGTTGATATTGCTCAATCGCCCACTTTAGCTCCTCGATATGGTATAAAATCAGTGCCGACAATTGCGGTTTTCCAAGATACTCGGTTAATCGATATTATTGCAGGAGAAGTACCATTTAATAGGGCATTAATGGTATTGGAGAAAACGCTCGGTAAGCGTTAATATTCAGCGAATATATTTAATAATAATGATAAGACATTCATAATGTTAATACTGATATTAGAAGGGCTATTGATAGGCTGTCTACTAGGTTTAACGGGAGCGGGAGGTGGAATTCTTGCTGTTCCTGCTTTAATGGCAAGCCAAAATTGGAGTGTAGCATTAGCAGCACCTGTAGGGCTTTTAGCTATTACAATAGCGGCTTTTATTAGTGTTATTCAAGGGCTTATAAAAAAGAATATTCGCTATAAAGCAGCTATTTGGATAGCGCTATTGAGTATTCCTTCTGCTAAGTATGGTATTTACCTTGCCCATATTGTTCCTCCAGTTTGGTTAACGCTTATTTTTAGCCTTGTTATGCTTTATGTCGGGGGACGTATATTTTTCAATCGGGGTGATGAGCAAAATGATCCACATTGTTTAATTAATACAGAAACTGGGAAATTTATTTGGAACACTAAAACAGCGTTAATCTTTGGGGGAATTGGTGTCATTACAGGATTACTTACTGGCATGTTAGGTGTCGGTGGTGGTTTTATTATTGTTCCTGCATTGCGAAAATTCACTAATTTGAATATGAAGAGTATTATCGCAACATCATTAATGGTTATCTTCTGTATTGGTAGTATTAGTATTTTTATTAATGTCTGGAATGGGTTTCAATATCCTAAAGAAATTAGCATCGTTTTCATTGCTTCATGTGTTGTTGGCTTATTAATTGGTCGATTAATAATGCATTATATTTCTAATAAAGCCATTCAAATACTATTTTCAAGTGCTGTTATCTTTGTTGCCTTAGGGTTGATTTCATCAGTATTGATTGAATTTAATGTCATTTGAAATAGGTTTTAAATATCACTTATTAAATAAATTTTTATAATTCATGCAGTGTGTCACTATTTTAAATGTTCAATCATTTATTCTTCTTTAAAAAAGTAAATTTGATTTATCTTCAAGCTCAAAAAGGTATAATGAACCATCGCATTTTTCTACCCTGATAATAGTGAAATGGATTGCTAATATACTCTTCTGGGTAATCATTAAAGGTTGACTAGTATAATTATGACAAAACAAGATAGTTCAACAACGATAATTGATATAGCTAAACGTGCTAATGTAACTGATATTACAGTCTCTAGAGCATTTAATCATCCTGAGATGGTAAAGAAGGAAACTCGAGATAAAATATTAGCGATAGCACAAGAGCTCAATTATGTGCCAAATCTTTTTGCACGTAATCTGAAAAACAAAAATAGCCGCATAATAGGTGTGGTTACTGATAGCACATTTAACCCATTTTATATCGTACTGATTCAAACAGTCTCACGCTTAGCGAAAGAAAAAGGCTATCAAGTCATGATTTTTGATTCAGATAGTGATGAAAAAGCAGAAAAAACAGCAATCGAAACATTAGTCAGCTACAAAGCGAGTGGGATCCTACTATCGCCAGTTCGTGATGATAAAGACTATCAACCAAGTTACTTATCATTAATTGATCAACATAATGTGCCTTTAGTTTTTGTTGACCGTTCAATTTATGGTTATCAAAATAAGTATTCAGGGCTGTTTTTGAAAAACTTTGAAATTGGCGCTTTAACAGGAAAATTTCTTAACCAGCAGAATAGTGAAAACACACTGATTGTTTCAGGGCCAGAAGGATCTGAAATTAGTTTGTCTCGTTTAGCGGGTATATATGAAAATTTTCCAAATAGAAAAAATATTAATGTCTTATACAGCAGTTATATGTTTAATAAGAATGATGAAGATTATCTAAGAAAAAAAGTTCAAGAGCTTTATACACCAAATATGTATATTGTTGGGTTGAATGGAATTATCACGGCAGGGATGTATAAAATTATTTTAGAGCTAGGCCTTTCTTGCCGTTATTTTTCTGTAGATTTACCACCCTATGCAGATACTTACCATTTATCTATTTCTGGTGTACACCACGATTCAGTATATCTTGGTGAATTAACAACTGAGTTATTGTTTTCTGAAATAGAGCGAGATTCACATAAAGATCATAAAACAAAACAAATATTTGTTGATGGGAAACTTGTTGTTTATTAATAAGAGTTAGAAAGAAAATCCGTTATGATTTATATACTCTAAAGAATTCGAGTCATATATGAACACAGTCAACACCCATGCAACTTGAAGTATGGCAATTATAGATAGGCAGGTAATGATACCTGCCTATCTTAATGGCGATGAGGTATTATTAATTTAGCGTTTCATTGAGCTAATTAAGGTAGCGCCCCAAATAATTAAACCTTTTACAATATATTGAACATAAGGTGAAATACCTAATAAATTTAAACCATTATTAAGTACGCCTAAGATCATTGCGCCAATCAGTGTGCCAATGATCATACCACGGCCTCCTGCAATTGAAGCGCCGCCGAGTACGACCGCAGCAATAGCATCTAACTCAAATCCTACCCCTGCATTGGGTTGCCCACTCATTACTCGAGAGGTAAATATTAACCCAGCGAATGCAGCAGTAAAACCGCTAATGACGTAAACTAACATTTTATAACGTTCAACGCGGATACCACTCAGGCGTGCAGCTTCTTCATTACCGCCAATGGCGTAAATATAACGGCCAAAAGAGACATGATTTAGTACAACATAGAAAATAAGATAAAGGCCAAGCATTAATAAAATAGGAACTTGAATTCCCATTAATTCTTCGCGTCCCCAAAAAGCAAATTCTTGAGGTAACCCTGACACTGGGTAGCCACCGGTATAAATTAAGGCTAGCCCTTTAGCAATAATCATGGCGCCTAAAGTGACAATGATTGGTGGCATTTTACCATAAGCGGCTAAAATTCCATTAATGAAGCCAAAAGCAACACCGGATAATAAGCCCAGAGCAATTGCGGCGTAAGGGTCCATTCCATAATATTTCATTAAGCCAGCCATCAAGGTTCCAGAAAGCGCCATAACAGCACCAACGGACAAGTCAATTCCACCTGTTAAGATAGCAAATGTCATACCAATAGCGATGATGGCATTAATAGAAACCTGACGAGCAATGGTCGAAAGGTTATTTACAGTTAAAAAATGTTCATTAAAAATGGACATGCAGACAAATAAAAGAATTAAACCAACAAGTGGTAAAAATGCAGGTATTTTTGTTAGCTTAGAAAAACTAAATTTATTTTTAGTTAATGGAATTGCACTTTGATTAGACATAGTCGTTATCCTATATAATATTGCCGGCCGCATGTACCATGATCTGAGTTGAGTTTATTTCGTCTCCAGTTAACTCAGCAGCAATTTCACCATCTCGAAAAACCAAAACTCTATCACTGACACCAATAACTTCTGGTAGCTCCGATGAAATCATAATAATGGAAATTCCTTTTTCAGTTAGAGAGCGCATTAACTGATAAATTTCTGATTTTGCCCCAACATCAATACCTCGGGTGGGTTCGTCGAAAATAAGAATTTTGGCTTGTTTATTTAGCCAGCGAGCAATAACAACCTTTTGCTGATTTCCACCACTTAAAGTAGAAACCGCGGTGTGAGGTTCTGGTGTTTTAACTTTTACTTGGGAAATTAAATCAATAGATAAAGTGAGTTCTTTTTTATTTTGAATTAAAAATAATTTTTGAGCATGATTGTTTAACCATATATTTTCTTTAACGGAAAAGGGCAATACAAGGCCTTGAGTTTTTCGGCTTTCTGGTAATAAACCGATACCTAATTGCAATGCAGCCGCAGCCGATTTAACTTTAACTTCTTTGCCTTCTAAAATAACTTTCTTCTTATATGCTTTATCAGCACCGATCATGGCAAGAATAGTTTCTGTGCGACCCGATCCCACCAACCCCGCAAGCCCTAAAATTTCACCTCTCTTTAATTGAAGGTGGTTAGTTGGGCTATATGAGAAACGCTGAACTTCTGCATCTAAGATGACTTCTTGCTCGTTGAATTGGCGTTTATGAGGATAAATATTCTCAACTTCACGACCAACCATCATTTCGATAATAACGTCTAAATCTGTTTCATCGACCTTACGCGACCCTATATATTGTCCGTCACGTAGTACACTGATGGTGTCACAGATTTCATAAATTTCTTCTAGATGGTGGGAAATAAAAAACATTCCAACCCCTTTAGCTTTTAAATCACGCATTACATCGAATAAATGGTTTGCTTCATTGGGGGTTAATGTCGCAGTTGGCTCATCTAACACTAAAATTTTAGCATCCAAAGACAGAGCCTTTGCGATTTCAACAAACTGTTGCTCTGCGATACTTAAATGGCTAATAGGTTCATCAATATTGATGTTTACACCCAGCTCAGCTAGGATTTCCTGCGATTTTTTTCGCATTAATTTTCTATCTAATAAACCAAACTTATTTTTTAACTCTCGATTTAAAAATATATTTTCAAAAGCGTTTAAATAAGGAATAAGAGAAAATTCTTGGAAAATAATACCTACGCCAGCTTTAATGGCATCTCTGTAGTTATGAAAGGTGTGTTCTTTGCCTTCAATCAGAATTTGTCCGCTATCAGGTTTATGTATTCCACATAACACTTTCATTAGCGTTGATTTACCTGCGCCGTTTTCACCTAATAATGCGTGAACCTCCCCTTTTTCTAGGGAGAGATTAATATTATCTAACGCCTTAACCCCAGGGAAAGTTTTACTGACATCTTTTAATGCTAATAATTGCATCATATTGCTTCCCTATATTTCTCAACTGCCTAAAAATGGGTAACAAAGCCATTTGGAATTTTTATTCCAATATGCATTTAATAATTAATATTTATGAAAATGTATTGCACCGAACATCAGAAATACAGGTGCAATACATTGGTTATTGATAACTAACTATTACCAGTGAAAATCTTTAGCATTGGTTTTGTCGATCAATTTAACATCAATTGGGACTTCTTTAGGGACATTGGCACCCCAGTATTTTGCTAAGCCCATAGCTAAACCAATACGAACTTGGTCACGAGGGAATTGCGCTGAAGTAGCAATAAATGGAGAGTTACCTTTGGCAATTTCAGCAACCGCTTCAGGAGAACCGTCAACACTCACTAATTTGACATCACGACCAGAGGACTCAATCGCTGCTAACGCACCTAAAGAACCGACATCGTTAACACTGAAAATCCCATTTAGCGTTGGGTTTGCTTGCAACATATTTTCTGTAACGTTCATTGCAGTATCACGTTCTTGTTTACCGTTCAATTTAGTTACGATTTTGATATTTGGATATTCTTTCATCGCTGCTTCAAAACCACGAACACGCTCAAGAATTGGCACAACAGGAATACCATCTAAAATTGCCACTTCGCCTTTGCCGCCTAATGCTTCACCTAAACGTTTACCTGCCATTAAGCCAGCATCATAGTTTTTAGAACCAACAAAAGAGTCAATTGGGCCATTTGCTTGAGCATCAATGGCGATAACTACAACTCCCGCTTTTTTCGCTGCCAGTACAGCCGTTTCCGCACCAACGCTATCTGCCGGGTTTA
The DNA here is from genome assembly GCF_033901115.1 of Providencia sp. CIM-Carb-044. Taxonomy (NCBI): domain Bacteria; kingdom Pseudomonadati; phylum Pseudomonadota; class Gammaproteobacteria; order Enterobacterales; family Morganellaceae; genus Providencia; species Providencia sp. CIM-Carb-044. The sequence goes on along the minus strand of NZ_JAXADV010000004.1, from coordinate 87,448 downwards.
TTAACAGAATATCGATTTTTTTCTGTAACATATCTTCGATATCACTGGTTTGTTTTGATACATCATGAGCCGCATCAGAAATGTATAGTTGTGCGCCCATATCACCCGTTGCGCTCTCTAAGGCTTCCTTCATGGTGACAAAATATTCATTGTTTAATTCTTGAAATGACATGCCCACTGAAACTGGCTTAGCGGTAGCGTTAAATGCCATACCTAAAGTCAGTACACTTGCAGCGACAGCTAACTTTTTAAATTTACTCAGCATAAGATGTTCTCCTAAAAGAGCGTTTAATTATATGTAGGGTTTTTACTTATTTAGTGTTTATTTGAATTATCAATTATTACTGCCAGTTAAAACATGTTTATGGCTTGATGACGACTTTAATTGAGTCTGCCGATTTCGCCATGACAAAGGCTTCTTCCCAATCATCGATGGAATAGAAGTGAGTAACGATATCATCAGCACTAACTAAGCCACGGCTAAATAGGTCAATAGCGACTTCATAACTATATGGCCCTAAGTGAGCACCGCGGATATCGAGTTCTTTGCGGTCACCAATGATTGACCAGTCAACTGTTGTTTCTTTACCAAACACGCTGAATTCCACGAAACGGCCAAGTTTGCGGATCATTTCTAGCCCTTGAGTAACACCGATTGGTGCACCCGTTGCTTCAATATAAACGTCACAGCCATAGCCTTCAGTCATATCTTTGACTAATTTAATCGCATCTTCTTTCAGTGGATTGATAACGACATCTGCACCAAATTTTTTTGCTAATTCAAGGCGCTCATCAATCGCATCAATGACAACCAATTTTTTCGGCGTTTTTAATTTTGCGACTTGGATCATGCACAGCCCTAGTGGGCCTGCACCTGCAATGACGACGACGTCATTTAAATCAATATCACCACGGCGTACAGTGTGGATAGCACAAGCCATTGGCTCAATTAATGCGGCATCTTTATCAGATAGTTCATCAGGGATTTTATGAATAATGGCGCGTTCTGAAAAACGCATATATTCAGCCATACCACCGTCGGCAACTTCTTTTTGGAAACCGTAAATATCATGGGTTTCACACATCCAGTATTTGCCAGACTTACAGAAACGGCACTCCCAGCAAGGGACTATCTGTTCTGCTAAGATGCGGTCGCCGATTTTCAGTTTGAATTTTTCAGCGGAGCCTTCACCGAGCTCTGCAACGCGGCCATAAAACTCATGGCCAGGAACTACTGGGGCTTTGATCCATGGGTCATCTCCCCAAAACATTTGAGCACCATCGTTGGCTTTACAGTCGCCAGCACAGATCCCGCACCCATCAACTTTGATGACAACTTCTCTAAATCCTGGCGTTGGTCTTTTAATATTTTCAAAGCGATAATCATGTGGGCCATGACAAACAACTGCTTTCATTTTTTCAGGTAGGTTACTCATGTTCTAAGACCTCTTTCTAGTTGTTAACCCTAATGTTGACGTCAACATTAAGCGTTTTTTTATAACGCATTTGCTTTAGTTTTTTAACGCTTAACTATCAATATTGATATGTATGTAAGAAAAATGGTTGTTTAATGTTATAGATAAAATAAATTTTTTTTAATATGACGACGTCGTCATTTTTGAAAGTAAGTATCTTAAAAACTAAAATTTGTGATTTAAGCCCTAATTTTAGTCACTTAATTGAGTACTTTCATTGGGAAATGAGACTGCCGAAACTGACTTTGTAACATGATGAAAATCATAATAAAAATCTTAATTCATTCCTTACTCTGTTTTTTTAAGAAATGAATATGAAGCCGAGTATAATTATTTTAACTATTTTCAGAAGTGAATATTTCATGCAAAAACATTTCAGCTCACACTTTTGAATGAAAACAAATTTAAACTACATTTAATAAAGAGATATTGAGTGGTTAACAGGACATTATTTTTAATTTATAAAATTTAATTTAAAAAATTAAATAGAGTAATGAGTCATTTTGATACGTTGCTATAATATTTTCTTTGCAGATATATCTATAGGTATTAAAAAAATAGCTTTATACCTTGTAATTGTATTTTGCCAATTAAGCAAAGTATAAAGCTAAATAGAGCCAAAGTTTAACTTCATTTTGTCAATAAAATCATTTCGTTATATTCTAAAGGGGTGAGGAGACCTCACATCCTAGTGTTAGACAATCATTGGTGCAATGATAAAACCGAAGGCGACACCTGCAATAATTCCACCTAGCCCTGGTAGCATAAAAGGGTGATTTAAAATATATTTTCCAACCCGAGTAGACCCTGTAGAGTCGAATTCAATGGCTGCTAATGATGTTGGGTAAGTGGGTAAGACAAATACCCCGGTGACGGCGACAAAAGAGGCCAATATTGCCCATGTCGGAACATCTAAGGCAATGGCTAATGGAATAATTAACGGTGTTGTGGCACCTTGTGAATATAGCAAGGCACAGGTTAAGAACAGAACTAAAGCCAATAAAATAGGATATGCAGATAACACATCTCCTGCGATGGCCTTAATTTGGTCCATATGGGCATCAACAAAAGTAGTGCCTAATGTCACGATTCCGAGGATCACCGCAAGAGAACTCATTCCTGAGCGGAATGTTGGTGCTAGTACAATGGAATCCGGTGATGTTTTACAGAAAACTACCATCAAACATGCTGCACTTAGCATACAAATGATGATGATATCTCGTGTTCCCATCGGCTTACCGATATCAAAACCAGGACGTAATTGTGGGAATGCAGCGAGGATCACGATAGCAATAGTGGCAATAATGAATAGAACAACAGAGAATTTTTCTCTCGTTGTGCTCTCGCCTTTTTTCTCTTCGTACTTATGCACTAAGCCTTTTTGTAAACGTTCTAAATAGACCTCATCGTTTTCAAGTTCGCAGCCTTGACGCGATGCAATAAAGGCAGCAACCATAGCAGCAACAAAAGAGGCGGGTAAACATACTGACATGACAACGATAAAAGTGATGCCGTTACCTTCCATAATTGTCAACATCGCAGCCATTGCTGCACTGATTGGAGAGCCAGAAATAGCAATTTGTGAGGCAACCACTGAGCCTGCTAATGTTCTTGATGGCCGGATACCCGAATCTTTCGCAATTTCCGCTATCACAGGCAGCATAGAAAACACAATGAAACCTGTACCAGCCATGATAGTCATCACCCAAGTGGTGATTGGTGCGATTATATTTAAATACTTAGGATTTTTACGCATAAATTTACTGGCTAGGCGTACTAGATAATCCATCCCACCAGCAGCTTGTAATGCAGAAGCTGCTACCACGACCGTCATAATAATTAAAATAACATCAACAGGGGGTGATCCAATGGGTAAACCAAACCCGATGGTTAATACAGTTAATCCTAATCCACCACAGAGTCCTATACCTATTCCGCCCATGCGAATGCCAAAGAATATTGCACCTAATACAACAATGATTTCTAGCCAAACCATAATCGTCTCCAATAGACAATATATTGTCATTAGTAATATTGAAAAATTAATTTTTGATAATTGATATAAGTTAAATATTTTTATTTATCATTAAATTTTGTTTTCCGACTCTGTTTTCATACCAGTGAATACTTGCTCTGACTAATGAGCTGGTTGAGTCGATATATTTATCTGGATAATTATTTATTTCATTTGCAAGAATGACGGGGACTTCAGTACAGCCAAGAACAATAACTTCAGCTCCTCGAGAAAATAATATCTCAGCTTGTTTTTTCATAATGGACTCAGCCATCTTTTTATTTCCTGACTTTAATAAATAAATGCTTTCCATTACATTTTCTTGGCTTTTTTTATCAGGAGTAATGCAATTTAAATAATTTCTCTCTATATTTTTTTGGTATAACCCCATATACATGGTGGCATTTGTTGCAAGTAATCCGATATTTTTTTTCTTAGTTGCTAGTACCTCTTTCATTGTCGTTTCAACGATACTTAGCATATCGACGTGGCAAACCTCTTTCAGTTCACTAAACCAAAAATGTGCGGTATTACAAGGTATAACAATGCATTCGGCACCTGCATTTTCTAGCTTTCTCAAATAGTCAGTCATTAAAGGTAGAGGAGATTCACCATGGTTTAATAGTGCGTCCGTTCGGTCTGGTATATCAGGAATAGATGATATAATTAAAGGAATATGCTCTTGGTCTCTATTTACCACGGTATAATTTACGAATTTATTAAATAAATCGACAGTAGCGGCAGGCCCCATACCACCTAATACACCAATTAAGCCTTTCATTTTAATACCCCTGCATTTCATTAGTCTTTTTATAAAATAAAAAACAATAAGCACTTATCTTTATTAATTTATTTAACATATACTTTAATGTTAAAATGATTATTAACTTATTTATAACTGCCTAGCCTGTGGTTAATATTTATCAATGTTTATCTAAAATGAGAAATGCAAGTAAGTATGGTTTGATGCAAGATATGCATTAAGAGTTTTTATTCAAAATAAAAGCATTTTTATAAATGGCTCTGAAAGCCTGAATAGACTGGGCTCTATGGATTAAAAAAATCAAATGAAATTAATTTTTGATTTTTGTTAATGTTTTAAATGGTAGGGCTATGCATAATACAAATAACGCCACTACAAATTTAGTTTGATTATTTAACCAGTCATTAACTTAAAATATCAATAAAAATACTTTTGATTTTTTATATTTTAACAGCAAGTCAATTTAAGGCTTAATAAGATGAAAAATATAGAAACAAAATGGCTATATGATTTTTTAACACTAGAATCGTGCCGACATTTTTCTCATGCAGCAGAACAGCGAAGTATTTCTCAGCCCGCATTTAGCCGTCGTATTAAAGCTTTAGAGGAAGCCATTGGCGTTGAATTATTTGATAGAACGACGTCCCCTTTACAGTTGTCTGAAGAGGGCAAAATTTTTCATTCTCAAGCGCGTAGTTTATTACAACAACTGGAATGTAACTTAAATGAATTATCCGGCCATAATGTATTGAGCCTACCGAATATTAAAATTGCTGCTGCTCATTCGTTGTCGTTAACATTGCTCCCAAAATTAGTTCACGGGCTGTCTGGTTACGGTGGAGAATTTGTTTACCATGTTGAGGCTATTGATGTCGTACAAGTTGTGAACACATTGAGAGAAGGGAAAAGTGATTTTATTATCTCATTTTATGATGAAGATTTAATGCAATCACCATTTTCCTCATTGAATGTATTTGAATCTGAATTATACCCAATTTGTGCAGCGGATGAGCAGGGTAAGCCGCTATTTGATATCTATCAACCTCAAGTGCCATTGTTGAATTACACCAGTGCTTCATATATGGGAAGATTAGTTAATCGTCGGTTAAGTGAGTTTGGTGCGATCAATTCAAAAACACTTTTTATGTCATCAATGAGTGAGTTACTAAAAAATATGGCTTTGGATGGCCATGGTATAGCATGGTTACCCATTTATTCTGTAGTGAATGAATTGAAAGAAAAAAAACTCGTTTGTTTGGATACACCTGAATTAACGATACCTATCCAAGCGTATATTTACCGCATGGATACACGACTAAATAAAACTGCAGAGGATTTTTGGCGTATTTTGAAAAAAAATATTCCAGAGGATTTACGGAATTTATAGTGGGGAAAGGTAATTTATAAGTAAATAACCTGCGAATATAAGCAGGTTATTTAAGTAATTCGCCTTTTATTTAGCGGAAATATAACACCTTAAAAGTGAGAAAATTAATGATCTAGAGAAACAGAATGCACATATTCCAACTGTTTTAAAGAACAGTAAAATTCAGGTAAAGTGATTTTTTGGCGTACTAATAGCTTTAAATTTACCTCGACGCGCTCTTTCTTGATATCTCTGATAGTGAGATTCTCAATTAAGTCCTTATGGTTTTTTAGATACTCAATAAGTAAAGGTACACCTTTTTCATGAGTAAATAGCATACGAACTTTAATTTTTCCTAGTTTTTGGTTTTTCATCTGAAAAATACGTGGGGATAGAGCGAATTTTCGTCCATATAATTTGACGCTGACGCTTATTTTAAATTGATATTATTATTTTTTGCCCACTTTTTTAATCTTCCATTAGCGTTAGCGTAAGGCGAAGAAGTATTAAATGAGATCATCCGGCCCATTGTCCATTTTGAGTACCATGGTTTACCATATAAAACATCATCAGTTAGCTCATCAATAAGCTTCACAATTTCATTTTTTACAGTCTGAAGTTCAGCTACTAACGAGTTATAATTTAACTCACTGTAATCTGAATAAAATTTTTGGGCAAGAAGACCTAGCTGGTTCCATTTAAAACCAGTGTCTGGAAAATCGACTGGCAGACCTTTGGCATCAGAGGTGATCCATTTTACAACAAGAGAATTCCATCCGAGCAAATACGAAACAAGATCACGAACACTCATTTCCGTTTCTTTGGCATGCCCATCCATTGAGTGATCTGAGATAACTTCTGGCGGGATTGCATTAAGGTAACTAATTAATTTACTGAAATTTTTATTAATAGCTAAAAGTAGTTCAGCTTTTGTTTGGGGTACGCTCATAAGGAGTTCTCTCTTATTAAAATAGATACACCATAAAAGCACTGTGTGGTGCTTGAAAATGAATCAATTATGTATTACCAACCTCAACAGAGGAAGAGCCAATCATTAACTAGCTCCTTCTATCAAGTTCTGATGACCAGTTGAACTTTTGATAAGTTCAGTAATTAAGCAGCTTTGTTCCCATTTTTTCTAATTTTTTAGGGCGCTACATATAATATCGTGGCTGCACCACAGGCCTTATTTTGTAGTATTTGGCGCATTACTGGCGCTAGCATTTTCTCTACTAGCTTTCATTGATGCTCTGTCCCCAACAACTGATGCCAGAAAAGCTCTCTCAAATAGCTGAACGATTGGATAATCTGGCGCAATACAGTTTTATAGGCCACCAATTTAGGCTTTCAACTGAGAGGTATAGGATGAAGCTTAACAAAAGTTACTGCTTAACATGGAATGTAAACTTACAAAAGATTATTCCCATAAAGTCAGATTGATGATCTGCTACATCGTAATCTGACTTTATGGGATTAAATCCAATGAAATGTAGGTAAATTTGGGAAGTATCTACGCTAAGATACAAATGCAGTAGATACCTTTTCAATCAGTTGGCTCGGAGTAAGTGCTATGGCAGATAAAAACTATCCACGGTTACCGAATGATCCATATATGTGCCGTAGTTATGATAAGCAGACCAAAAGCCCACTGGCTCTATATTCAGAGTCGCAAAGAATGGACATAGAACTCCGGGCGCCTCTAGCAATGTCTTACAGTCACTGGCATGGACAGGTAGAAATAAATATTCCATTCGATGGTAATGTTAATTACCTGATAAATAATGAGACCGTGCAGTTCCAGCAGGGGCATGTGACATTATTCTGGGCATGCACTCCCCATCAGTTAATAGATCCGGGGTACTGCCAGCAAATGGCTATTATAAACCTACCTATGCATTTGTTTTTATCGTGGCCTTTGGAACGGGAGTTAATAAATCATGTTACGCACGGGAGGGTGATACAATCTTTGAGCGTACAGCCGTTGAGCATTATTGAGGTTCAGCGCTGGCAGAATGAACTCAACAGTCCTAATCCACATATTCGACAATTGGCAATTGATGAAGTTGCTCTGATGCTTAAGCGCTTTAGTATGTTGGGATGGTCCCCTGTATCTGCACATAAAACATCTTCTTCAACCCAGAATTCTACCTCTCGTCACGCGCAGTTTTATGTCAGTCAGATGCTTGAATTTATTGCCGTAAATAGTGATCAACACCTTACTGTTAATGATATCGCTGAACATGTGAAATTAAATACTCACTACGCCATGGGTATTTTTAAGAAGTCTATGCAGATGTCGATAAAGCAATACATCATGTCACTACGTATTAACCATGTCCGAGCACTGCTAAGCGATACTGATAAACCGATTATGGATATCGCCATGCTGGCTGGTTTTACATCTAGCAGCCGATTCTACAGTATTTTCAAAAACCATGTTGGTATACCTCCTAAAGAGTACCGAAGGTTGAGTCATGAACATAGTCTACATGTTTCCTCACCAGGGAAAGGTATTAAACATATAAATAAGTAAGTGTAAATAATAATGAAATATAAGCCTGTTCCATAATATAAAAATCAGGGATATATAAAATGAAAAACATTCCACATCCAGGTAAGCAGCGACCTTCTTTCTTCTGGTCACTGTTCCCTATGCTTATTATGTTAGCTGCAATTAGTATTGGATATTTTGTATTTAATATACGCGCTGAACCCATGATCCTTTTAGGAACAGCGACAGCTTCTTTTGTTGCTATTGCCCATGGTTATACGTGGGATGATATTTTGAAATCTATTTGTTTGAAAATATCAGAGGCCTTACCCGTTATCTTAATTGTAGCTAGTATTGGTTTTCTTATTGGTGCATGGATGGTATCTGGCACTATTCCTATGATGATATATTATGGCCTTAAGATTATAAATCCGCAGTATTTTTATATTTCGGCATTCTTTCTTGGAGCTCTTATTTCTGTTTGTACGGGAACGTCATGGGGATCAATAGGAACAATAGGAATTGCAATGATAGGAGTTGCTATCGGATTGAATATTCCCTTAGCTATTGCCGCTGGAGCCATTGTTTCTGGTTGCTGGTTTGGAGATAAGCTTTCTCCTGTTTCCGATTCGACAAATATGGCAGCTTTAGCAGCAGGTGTGAATTTATATTCACATATAGGCCATCTGCTTTGGACAACTGGTCCCGGATTTATTTTGTGCTGTGTCGTATATACTTATATGGGTTTAAGTATTGATGCCTCAGCGACAACACCGGACAGTATTGCCATACTGATGACGTCTATTGCTAAAGTATATAATTTTAATGTTTTGCTTATTTTGCCACCTATCATTGTACTATACGGCTCTTTGAGCAAGAAACCGCCCATTCCAATGCTTTTTTTATCAACGTTAGTTTCAGTCATTTTAGCACTTGTTTTCCAGTCATTTACTCCTGCTTCTGTAGGAGAGTCTGTAGTAAGTGGCTTTAGGTTAAGTATGGCTGATGGCGTGAATATTTCGGCATTATCTTCAGATATGCCACGCTTACTAGAGCGAGGTGGGGCAATCTCCATGTTTAGCAGTTTCGTTACCGTATTTAGTGCGTTCAGTTTTGCTGGTGCTATGAGTGCAACAGGCTCTTTACATACGGTTATTCATAGAATGACTGAAGGGGTGAAATCTACCTTCAGACTAATACTTACAACGATTCTGAGTGCTTTTACTATATGCGCTTGTACTGCAAATGGCACATTACCATTGTTACTATGCGGGGATGCATTTAAAGATGAATATAAAAGGAGAGGGCTGGCTACTAAAAATCTTTCCAGAACCACAGAGGATGCAGGTACGGTAGTTGAGCCTATAATTCCATGGTCAGCTTCTGGGGTGTATTGTGCCACGATGCTGGGTGTTGCAACTCTCGATTATCTTCCTTGGGCAATTCTGTGTTACAGCGGTGTATTTTTTGCTCTGTTATGGGCCGCTACAGGTATTGGTATTGCTCCTTACGATAAAGATGACGACCCCGAATATCTGGCTGCATCCTGAGCTACAGAAAATTTAATTTAATATCGAGACAATGGTGTACAAAATATGTCTTTATTTGATCAAGCTATTTCCAGAGATCCTATATCCCGCAAAACTGGGCAAATGAAACAAATGTTTGGGACAGATACCGTTATACCTTTATGGATTGCGGATATGGATTTTAGTACTCCCGATGCTATTTTGTCAGAGATGAAATCCGTTCTTTCACAGTCAATTCAGGGATATAATATGGACTACCCTGGTTGGAAAGAGGCTATAATTTACTGGTATAAAAAGCGGTATGATTGCCAGATTAAAGAGGAGTGGATACATTTTATTCCGGGAGTAATAAAATCAGTTGTTTTATCTTTGCTTGCTCTATCTCAACCGGGGGATAATATTCTGACCTTGACACCGATATACGACCCATATCGAGAATTAGTGCCAGGGTGTGAGCGTACTCTTATACAGTCCCAGTTGATTGAAAGTCAGGGTTCTTATGAGATTAACTGGATTGATTTTAGAGACAAATTAAAAAAATCTAGATTATTTTTATTCGTCTCTCCTCATAATCCTGGTGGAGTCTTATGGAGCAAAGAGACACTTTCAAAAATAAAGCGTTACTGCCATGAAGAAAACGTTATCGTAATATCGGATGAAGTACATAGTGATTTAATATTTTCTAAAACATCACATATACCTTTTTTTAACTTAGATGATGACATGGTTAGCCAGTCGATAGTCTTGCACTCTCCCGGAAAAACATTCAATGTACCGGGGGTGCAGGGTGGGTTCATGATTATTAAGAACCCACAATTACGTGAAAAGGTATTTGGTTTTCTTGATCAATGTCATCTTGCTGAGACAAATTATCTTCAACAGGCAGTTATTTTTTCATCATTCATTCATTGTGAAGAATGGTATCAGAAATTACTGGGGTATCTGGCAGATAATATAGCATTTGTAAAAGCAACAATAGAAAAACATTGTCCAGACCTCTCTGTTGTACATGGAGGAGCTTCTTATTTATTATTTTTGAACGCTGAAAAATTAGGTATGGATGATGAACAACTAGCGACCTTTTTTACCAGAGATGCGGGATTGGGGCTCTCCCCAGGAAAGCAATACGGTCCCGGGGGGGAACAACATATGAGACTAAATGTTGCGTCTCCACGGGATGTACTGGATCATGCTATGGAAAACCTCAGGGCTGCTTATAAAAAACGGCATGTTTTACCCGCACAGTAAGGTTGATACGGGTAGGTTCGAGTTGAATTTAGTTAAGTTGAAACATTGGGCGAGTGCTGACTTCAAGTAGATACAAAGCAAAAACCCGCCTTTTGGGCGGGTTCTTTAAAGAAGTGGTGCCCGGACTCGGAATCGAACCAAGGACACGGGGATTTTCAATCCCCTGCTCTACCGACTGAGCTATCCGGGCAACGGAGCGTATTAAACCTGATTTCATTGGTTGAGTCAAGGCGCTTTCAATAAACTTTTGACTGTATGCGCTTTTTTTCAACATGTTAGCTAGTTTTTAATCGAAAACACATAAAATTATTAAGGTTAATGACTAATACCAGCCTTAAATCAGATTTTGGCTGGCATTCACTATTGGAAAATTTTAACGTAGATAATTTTTCTGTGCTTTGTTCACTTTAATCAGGTAATTACGTGACTCTGCAGCAGGGTGCTTAGTGGACAAGGTTTCATACACTTCACCCGGTTCTAAATTATTAATACGCTGCGCGGCTTGCTTTTTATCGCTGTGGAACACCCGCAGAACGCTGCCTGCGCCGCCATTATATGCGGTAATAACAGCATAACGGCGTGAGGTTTGATTACGAATATCGCCTAAGTAGCTGTTCTGCAATATAGCTAAGTAAGCCGTACCCGTATCAATATTTTTTTCTGGGTCAAACAAATAGCTACGGCTAGGAACACCAGATTTCCCTTGTGAGCGGAAAACATCTTTGCCGGCGGTATTTGGCATAATTTGCATTAAACCAAGCGCATCAGAGCGGCTAACTGCATAAGGGTTGAAACTCGACTCAATTTGCATAATCGCGAGGATTAATGACTCATCAACACCATATTTGGCCGCAGATTTCTTAATATAAGGTAAATATTTATGAGCCCGTTTATCTAAATGGTTTGGTACTAATTGCATAGTCACGGACCAAACAATATTCATACCAGACTGTCTGCGCTGCATTTTATTTTCAATCAGATAATCAGCAAACTTTGTGGCTCTCCATTCCCAACGAATCGCTTCTCCTGTGTTATCGAGCACTTGGCCAAATAAAAAGGGTTCTTTGCTGTGAGGAATATCATTGATATCAGAATAGAGGTCAATGGAATTGGGGTCGTCCCCCATTAATAAGGTGGTGACAATAGCTTTCTTTAAGTGCTGTGAAGGCTCTACCGCTGAAATAGTCTCAACCGTAATGGTCCCTGCATCAAAATTAATATGGCTACGAGTTCGGTATTCATCGGTATATTTTACGTAGTCTTTTGGACCCGCAATTAATACTTCTTTAATGCCCCAAATATTTTCAATATTGTGGGCAAATTGACCCATTAATATATCGAACCCATTGGTATCTTTGACATAATCAGGGTTAAAGTCAGATTTTTGCTTGCTAGAACAAGAAATAATTAGAGGGATCAACAAACTCAGCGCAAATAGTTTTTTCATACGATTCACAGTCTTGGGGCAAAAGTCTACCTACTAAGTAGGTAGACAAACAGATTATTTTTCAGGTGTATAGCCATCAATATGGATATCGTGGCCTTCAAACAAGAACTTAATCATTTCTTGTTCTAACATTTTACGGTCATCAGGGTTCATCGTATTAAGTTTCTTTTCATTAATGAGCATGGTTTGCTTTGCCATCCACTGGCTCCACGCCTCTTTTGAAATCTCGTTAAAAATACGTTTTCCTAACTCACCTGGGTAAAGCTGAAAATCTTGCCCATCTGCATCACGTTGTAAAAATGTACAAAAAATGGTTCTACTCATTAATTTTTCCTCAAATATCAGGTAGTAAGGCGAGCTGTTTTAGTAAACTTTCAACTGGGGCAGCAAGGCCGATAGTTGCGCCTAAGTGTAAGTTATACCAGAGTCCTTTGCCTTCATCCATGGCAGAATTAAATGCCTGAATCTTAACTTTTACAGGGATAATATCTAAATGAAAATGGCTAAATGTGTGACGGAAAGAAATTAATTGCTCTAATTGAGTATACTCAAAGCCAGATTCGTTCAGCCAATCATTGAGTTGCTCTAAAGAATCAAACTGTGGAAAGGCAAATAATCCCCCCCAAATACCGGATGGTGGGCGTTGTTCTAACCACACATCATCGTCGTGCTGAATAATTAGAAACCAAGCACTCTTTTCAGGGATTTTCTGTTTTGGTTTTTTACCTGGGTAGTTTTGCCATGAATGATTAGCATAGGCCATACAGCCAAAATTAAGCGGGCATAGTTCGCATTTTGGTTTACTGCGAGTGCAGATCATTGCGCCTAAATCCATCATCGCTTGGTTAAAAAATTCAACTCCCACTTGTGGGGTGACATCCGTGCTGATTTCCCACAAACGGTTTTCGACTTCTTTTTTACCCGGCCAGCCATCAACCGCATAAGCTCGAGCTAATACGCGTTTAACATTACCATCGAGGATAGGGTAATGCTGTTTTTGCGATAATGATAAAATTGCCCCAGCAGTGGACCGGCCAACCCCAGGCAGCGCTAAAACCTCATCAAATGTAGTGGGAAATGAGCCCCCATATTGAGTCGCGATCACTTGAGCGGCTTTATGGAGATTTCTAGCCCGGGCGTAATAGCCGAGCCCTGTCCATAAGTGCAAAACTTCATCAAGAGGAGCGTTGGCAAGGGCGCTCACATCTTCAAAGCGAGAGATAAACTTCTCAAAATAAGGGATTACAGTACTCACTTGGGTTTGTTGCAGCATAACTTCTGATAACCAAACATGGTAGGACGATTTTTCCTGTTGCCATGGCAACGTCTTACGACCATATTTGTGATACCAGTTAAGTACTGCAGATGAAAATTGTTGAGCTTCCATTAATAATTTTATTTTTTATTGATATTTCCAGTCATGGTAGGAATTGCAACATAGACGAAGGGGGCTGTAAACCGCTATTGTGTTGTTTAGTGTAAAGTTAGCGAATTATCAACTGCATCCTTGTGGAAGTTTTGCTAAACTCCGATATCCATCATGCCTCAAGGGTAAAGTTAATCACTACAACTTGGGCATTTAGGGCTGTAAATTGATAGGTTTGGTAACCAATCACCTTATAAACTTGATTGTTGGCACATTAACTTAATTGGGCACTCATTTTAGAACCTTTATTATGATCAATAATGTTATCTCCCCCGAATATAATGAAGATGGGCGGGTTATGCGCCGAGTCCGTAGTTTTGTCCGCCGTCAAGGGCGTCTGACAAAACGTCAGGAAGACGCATTAGAAAAAGAATGGGCAGAAAAAGGCATCGATTTTATCAATGAACCTTTTGATTTTGCCAAAGTATTCAATAACTCAAATCCAGTTACCTTGGAAATTGGGTTTGGGATGGGCGCCTCATTGGTGACCATGGCATCTCAGAATGCAGATAAAAACTTTTTAGGTATTGAAGTTCATGCTCCCGGTGTTGGCGCATGTTTAGCATCAGCAAAAGAAGAAAACGTCACCAATTTACGGGTGATGTGCCATGATGCAATAGAAGTTTTAGACTGCATGATCCCAAACGGTAGCCTTGCGATGGTTCAGTTATTTTTCCCTGACCCATGGCATAAAGCGAAACATAATAAGCGCCGTATTGTGCAAGTTCCGTTTGCAGAAAAAATTCGTAGCAAACTAGCTATCGGCGGTGTTTTCCATATGGCAACAGATTGGCAGCCTTATGCAGAGCACATGCTTGAAGTGATGACGAGTGTCGAAGGGTATAAAAACTTATCACCATCAGGTGATTACGTTCCTCGTCCAGAAACAAGACCAGAAACAAAATTTGAAAAGCGCGGCCAGCGGTTAGGGCACGGTGTATGGGATTTAATGTTTGAGAGGATCAAATAATGGCTAAACAACCACGTAGTCGTCGTTTACGTAAAAAATTACGCTTGGATGAGTTCCAAGAGTTAGGTTTTACTGTTAAGTGGAGCTTTAAAGAAGGTACGCCGATTGAGGAAGTTGACAGCACCGTTGACCAACTGATTGCAGAAGCGATTGAACCGAATGGTTTGGCGTTTGAAGCAAGTGGCTATATGAACTGGGAAGGGATTGTTTGCTTACAAAAAATTGGCAAATGTACCGAAGAGCACCGTCAAATTGTTGAAAATTGGCTAAAATCAAAAGGCATGAATGACGTCGTTGTTTCTGAGCTGTTTGATGTTTGGTGGGAAGAATAATTTTATTGAGTCAATCTCAATAAATAAACTGAGCTTTCAGTCGCTTGAAGAGGCATCCAAAAATTGGGTGCCTTTATTTTCTGTTGCAAATACTATCTGGAGTCAACGTTTTGAGCGCCATGTTTTCTAACCAGCTACTCAACGATATCCTAGACCAAGTTCGCCCACTGATTGGGCAAGGTTGTGTTGCAAATTATATTCCTGCTTTAGGTTGCGTACCTTCCCACCATTTAGGCATTGCGGTATCCACGATTGACGGTGATATTTTCACCGCAGGGGACGCATATCAACGTTTTTCAATTCAATCTATTTCAAAAGTATTAAGCCTCACGCTTGCAATGACACGTTATGAGGAAGAGGAAATTTGGAGCCGCGTAGGTAAAGAACCCTCAGGGCTACCCTTTAATTCGTTAATTCAAATTGAAATGGAAAAGGGGATACCTCGAAACCCGTTTATCAATGCGGGAGCCATTGTTATTGCTGATATGTTGCAATCACGTCTAAGCGCACCTAAACAGCGCATGCTAGAGTTTGTCCGAAAGTTGTCCTGCGAACCGGATATCAGTTATGACACGGTTGTCGCTCGCTCAGAATTGGAACACGCCAGTCGTAATGCAGCTATTGCTTATCTTATGAAATCTTTTGGGAATTTTGAAAATGATGTTTTAACGGTTCTCGAAACTTATTTTCATTATTGCTCTCTAAGTATGAACTGTGTTGAATTAGCGAGGTGTTTTTCCTATTTAACATCGCAAGGGATGTCATCTTGCTCCATTGACCCCATCATCACGCCACTACAATCAAGGCAAATCAACGCATTAATGATGACTTGTGGTATGTATGACGGTTCTGGTGAGTTTGCATTTCGGATAGGAATGCCCGGCAAGTCTGGTGTTGGTGGCGGTATTGTTTGTGTGGTTCCAAACCAATTTACCGTAGCGGTTTGGTCACCTGAGCTAGACTCGGCGGGGAACTCTTTAGTCGGCTGTGCGGCTTTAGAGTTATTATCGAAACGAATTGGGCGTTCTGTTTTTTAATTAATGCTCTACTAGGAGATTTTATGTTACGCCGTACATTAATTGCATTTTCACTCCTTGCTTGTGCGACGAGCCAAGCTGCAGATTATAACTGTTCTGTAACACCAAAGGATGACATCGTTATGACACCTGAAAGTGTGCAAGTTATTGGTGCAAGTGGCGATTTAAAAATTACGCCAAATGGTGATATCACGCTTAACGGTAAAAATGTTGCTGCAACAGAGGCCCAAAAGCAGCAAGCTATTCGTTACCAAGCCTCTATCCGTCAGGATTTACCTTGGATAAAACAAGAATCAGAAAAAAAATTATCAACTTCAAGGGAAACGATAGACAAAGTTGTCGTTAAAGTGGTTGGTAGCGATAGCAATATCCGTAACCGGTTAACAAAACTAGAAAAAGAGCTTAATGGGCAAATCAATCAAATTATTGAGACTCGCCCTAATGGTTATGTATTTCACCATGAAGCCATGAAAACTGTTGAAGCGAAAGGACGCGAGCTAGTTAATGAAAGCTTGGGGGGCATTTTACAAGACAGCATCAACGAAATGGGGCGCAAGCAATTATTATCGGGTGGTGATGCTAATAAAGCGCTACAAGGTATGTTAGGGAACTTAGGCGGGTTACAACAAGAGCTCGAATCTGAATGGAAAAAACAAGAGAAAAGCTTCCAGCAATTTGGCCAACAAGTTTGTTCTAAAGTAACCTCAATAGAGCAACAACGCGTCTCATTACTTAATTCAATCAAAAGTAGCTGATAGCACTAAAATCACAATAACCTTATGAGCAGTAATGTATTTTTTGTACATTACTGTTTTTTTATTTTATCTGTATTATCTCTATCATCAATTTGTGTGATATTAATTCCATTAATGGGAATGAAAATGAAATTGATTCTTATTTGATTGACATCTAAGCTGCTCACTTTACAATGCGGGTTTGGCTTAATGACTAAATTGGGATCATTTAAATGAAAAAGTTCATTCCTGCTCTGCTTGTTTCTGTGTTGTCATTCTCTGCGCCTTTCGCTCTCAGCGCTGAATCTACCACTTTCACGCCAAATGCGGTTACAGCACAAGGTGTTGAAAAAGTGACGATCAAACACCTATCAGGTGAAACTGAAGTCGTGAAAAAACCACAAAAAGTGGTTCTGTTTGATTTCGGTGTTTATGACTCAATGCAAAAACTCGGCTTAGGTGACAAGGTTGTTGCACTACCCACTGGCAATGCTCCCGCTTATATAAAAGGCAGCATTCCTGCATCAATGGAAAATGCAGGTGGAATGAAACAACCGGATTTAGCCAAAATCGCGCAATTAAAACCTGACCTGATTGTGATCACGGGTCGTCAAGGTAAGTCTTATGATGAGTTATCAAAAATTGCACCCACCATCAATTTAGGCTCTGATAGCAAGCACTATATTGATTCTGTAAAAGCCAACATTGGTGTGATTGGTGAGCTCTATGGTAACCAAAAAGCGGTTGATGAGCAGTTGGTTCAATTAGATAAAGTCATCGCAGACGCCCAGAAGAAAGCGGCTG
This sequence comes from Providencia sp. CIM-Carb-044, assembly GCF_033901115.1. Taxonomy (NCBI): domain Bacteria; kingdom Pseudomonadati; phylum Pseudomonadota; class Gammaproteobacteria; order Enterobacterales; family Morganellaceae; genus Providencia; species Providencia sp. CIM-Carb-044. The sequence goes on along the minus strand of NZ_JAXADV010000004.1, from coordinate 69,812 downwards.
ATTCCAATAAGAAAGTTTTAGTACTGATGCATAATGACGGCAAATTAATTCCAAATAGCCAAGCCGTTGTTTACAACGTTGTGAAAGCGCAACGCGCTGACCTACCGGTTGATGAAAGTGCAGATAAAGCAAAACGCCGTGTTGTGGATACCAAAACTATTGCTCAAGCGAATCCAGACGTGATCCTGATTGTTGACCGTAGCGAAGCGATTGGTGCAGGTAAACTGGATAAAACGGTATTTGAAGACAGCAATATTCAAGAAACCAAAGCTTATAAAGACGGCAAAATTACTTACCTGCAATCTGACTTATGGTATTTGTCAGGTGGTGGTTTAGTTAGCTTAACTGAACAAGTTAATGCGGTAGTTAATGCACTGTAACTGATATCTGCCACTGTCTTATTGATGGTGGCAATATGTATTACCTCAATTGTTATTCTTGTCTATTTCATTTTTATCTCTAAACAAAAGCCCACGTCAAATAAAGTGGGCTTTCATCTAATTTATAAGTGAAATGATATTATAAATAAATCGAATAACCGCTACTCTTCACCTAAAAATAACTCTAATAGGGAATTGAGAAACAATTTTCCATGCTCTGTGATCTGCCATTCATTCACGGTTTCTGTGATATAGCCTTTAGCTAAGGCTTCATCAATAGCCGCTCTAACTGTTGATTCTGGTAACCCTGTATATTGGGTAAATTCAGCGCGAGGCATAGCTTCAAGCAGGCGAAAGCGGTTCATGAAATATTCAAATGGCCTATCGGAGGCATCAACATCATAGGATTGGTGCATATAACGCCCCTCCATATAACCTCGAGGGTGTTTTGTTTTTACGGTTCGTAAAATTTGACCATCTTCAAAAGAAATTTTTCCATGAGCACCACAACCGATGCCTAAATAGTCACCAAAGCGCCAGTAATTGAGATTGTGTTGGCATTGGTAACCGGGTTTAGCATAGGCGGATGTTTCATATTGCTGATAACCTGCCGCACTCAATAATTTATGGCCTTCGGTGTAAATATCCCACAGTGTATCGTCATCGGGTAATACCGGAGGACGTGAGCCAAACTGAGTGTTGGGTTCAATGGTTAATTGGTACCAAGACAGGTGCGGAGGTGCAAGCTCAATGGCTTGGCGCAGGTCAGATAAACCTTCAACTTGAGTTTGCGCAGGTAACCCATGCATTAAATCGAGGTTAAAGCTTCTTAAATTAAGATTAGTGGCCAACTGAGCGGCGCGTTTCGCTTCATCAGCGCCATGAATACGCCCTAAAGTGATTAATTTGTCATTACCGAAACTTTGTACGCCAATAGAAATACGGTTGATTCCTGCTGCTTGGTAACCTGCAAAACGGTCAGCCTCAACAGAGCCGGGGTTTGCTTCCATGGTGACTTCTGCGAGAGGGTCTAAATCAACTCTCTGACGTACGCCATCCATTAACGCTTGCATTGACTCAGCACTTAATAAACTGGGCGTTCCACCCCCAATAAAAATGGTTTTTACCGAACGCCCTGCAACTAATTTTGCATCAATGTCTAAATCGGCCAATAAGTGTGCCACATATTCTTGCTGAGGAATTTCCCCCTTAAGTGTGTGTGAGTTGAAGTCACAATAAGGGCATTTTTGCACACACCAGGGGATATGGATATACAGGCTCAGCGGGGGTAATTTAAGCATTCTTCAGCGCATCCAACATCATTGTGAGGGCTCTTCCACGATGTGAAACGGCTTGTTTTTCTGCTTTTGTTAACTCTGCTGAGGTGCAACCTAATTCAGGAACATAAAATATTGGGTCATAACCGAAGCCGCCTTGGCCTTTGCGTTCATGAGTTATGACACCGTGCCAACGACCATGAAAAACCAATGGCGTCGGGTCTTCTGCATGGCGTAAATAGACTAGAACGCAGTTGAATTGAGCCTGACGTTGGTCGTCAGGCACATTTTTCATTGCTTCAAGTAATTTTATCAGGTTTTGCTCATCGGTCGCATCTTCCCCTGCATAACGTGCAGAGTAAATGCCAGGTGCGCCACCGAGTGCATCAACAGAAATTCCTGAATCATCAGCAATTGCGGGTAACCCGGTTTGTGCTGCTGCATGGCGTGCTTTTAAGATCGCATTTTCAATAAAGGTTAAGCCTGTTTCTTCTGCAGATTCAACACCTAATGAGGTTTGTGCGACGATATCCATCCCAAAATCACGTAGTAGGTCAGCTAACTCATTCACTTTCCCGGGGTTACCGGTGGCTAAAACAACTTTTTGCATTATTTAAAACTCGTTTTTACATAATACCAATGGAATACATCATTGCAGTCAATGATGGGTCAATCATCAGTGAGATATCAACACGCAGATAATTCAGCGCGATTAAAATAAACATGACAATCATTGCGGAGAAATCTAACCCGCCCATAGCAGGGATAATACGACGAATTGGCGCCATTAAAGGTTCTGTTAATTGGTATAATAAATAGTCTACAGGATTACGGCCTTGGCTGACCCAGCTTAAAATTGCACGGATTAAAATCATCCAAAAAATCAATTTACCGGTATAGGTTAATAATAAAATCAGCCCCATAGGTAAAATACTTATGCCTAAAATAGGGAGCAAGTTAGTCGCCCACATACCAAAAATAATAGCTGCAATGGATAAAATAAATGCCACAACCACTGAAGCGGTATCTATCGCGCCAAAAGAAGGAATGACTCGGCGCAATGGTGCGACGATAGGCTGTGTTGCTTTGACAACAAATTTCGAAAAGGGATTGTAAAAATCTGCACGCACCCACTGCATCCATACGCGCAGCAGTAATACAAAAATATACAGTTGGATCAGGGTAGTAACGACGAATACTAAGGTCTGCATGGTGAGTTCCGCGATTAATTTAAAAAAGTTTTTCCATTTCTTCAGCTCTGTTTATTGCGCTTTGCATTGCATCGGCAACAATCTGCGGAAGATTTCCATTATAAAATTGCTCTAAAGCCATCGCGGTGGTACCGCCTTTAGAGGTGACTTGTTCACGTAGAGTCGAAAAAGCCGTGTCATTTTGTGACTTAGCAAGTTCTACAGCCCCCTCAATCGCATGAAGAACGAGCTCTCTAGCTTGTTGTTTATCATAACCGAGTTGCTCTGTTTTTTGCTGCATTGATTCCATAAATAGAAAAAAATAGGCAGGAGAGCTACCAGTAATAGCAATAATGTTATTGATTTCTTGTTCTTGTTGGCACCAAATCGTCGAGCCGACACTTTGCATCAGTTCTTGTGCAAATTGTTTGTCTTGCTCTGAAACTTTCCTTTGAGCAAATAATCCACTAACGCCTTTTCCCACCAATGATGGCGTGTTTGGCATGATGCGTACTAAATTCAGCGAATGAGCGAAATAGTCGTTATAACGTTCTGCTGGGATCCCAGCCGCAATGGTTAGGACTAATTTTTGCTCAAAATCAGCCGCATTTTGCAGTGGTTCACACACTTCTTTCATCATTTGCGGCTTAACGGCAAGGACAATCACATCCGCAGCTTTAACAGCGGCTAAGTTATCATGACTGCTGATAATGCCATATTGTTCAGCCAGTTTATCTCGACGCACAGGTGTAGGAGAACACACTGTGATCATCGATGCAGGGTAACCATGGTTAACCAGCCCAGCAATGATGGCGTGAGCCATATTTCCGGCGCCGATGAAAGCAATTTTACGATGTTGCATTCTGTTCTCCTATTTATTGGTGATATTGGCGCGCGCCAAAAATAGCGGTTCCTATGCGAACAAGTGTTGAACCGCAATGGATTGCTGCACGCATATCGTCAGTCATCCCCATTGAAAGAGTGTCAACCGTGGGATAAGTGGTTTTTAATTGTTCAAATGCCTCATTCATCTGATGAAACACGGCACACTGGCGTTCATAATCCGTTTCAGGCGCAGGGATCGTCATCAGGCCGCGTAACACTAGGTTTGGCATAGTAGCGACCTGTGCAGCAAGTTCTGCGACTTCTGCTAGTGTTATACCCGATTTACTGTTTTCATCGCTGATATTAATTTGAATTAGCACATTGAGAGGGGATTTTTCACTAGGACGTTGGTCATTTAAGCGCTGAGCAATTTTCGCTCTGTCTAAGGTATGAAACCAGTCAAAATGTTCAGCGACAAGGCGGCTTTTATTTGACTGTAATGGGCCAATAAAATGCCAAATAAGGTCATTTCTATGTGAAAAATATTGAATTTTCTCAACACCTTCTTGAACATAATTCTCACCAAATTGGCGCTGACCTGCCTCAATGGCTTCTGAAATAGCTTCACAAGGTTTTGTTTTACTTACCGCGAGTAGCGTAATGTCCTGTGGTGAGCGCTGACACTCTGCGGCAGCATGCTCAATACGCGCGGTGACATCAGAGATATTATTTTGAATGGTCATTATTTTATTCAATATGGTTTATTCAATACTATTTTATTCATGTCATACATGAATAGCGACTGTAGACCATAGTGTAAAGCAAATTACATCAGAACGGCACCATGGCGTGAGGTTAAGCTAAAAATAACCACGCAAAATACGCAATAATTACATCTGTTGTTCAAACCAGCTTTCAAGGATCACCACGGCAGAGGCTGAATCAACTTTACCTTTGCTTAGTGCTCGATAACCGCCTTGTTCAAAAAGGCCTGCTTTTGCTTCAACCGTGGAAAGACGTTCATCATGTAATTCGACTTTAACACCAAAACGGCCATGAATCCGATTTGCAAAATTACGGGCTTGGCTTGTAACAAGTTGCTCGGTACCATCCATATTAAGGGGAAGGCCGACAATAACCAACTGAGGTTGCCATTCTTTAAGTAACTTTTCGATTTGTTGCCAATCAGGACGGCCGTCACTGGCTTTTAGTGAGGTTAGTGGTCGTGCAGTACCTGTAATTTCTTGCCCAACCGCTACACCGATACTTTTGGTTCCAAAATCAAAGGCTAACAAAGTTCTTCCAGACATTAAGCATGCCCCGCTTGCATTGAAATTGTATGAATATCAACACCAATTAATTTAGCCGCGGCACTCCAGCGTTCATGAATGGGTGTGTCAAAAATAAGCTGAGGAGAAGCTTCAACGGTTAGCCAGCTATTTTCCATAATTTCACGCTCAAGTTGGCCTGGTTCCCAGCTTGCATAACCTAGCGCCACTAATGAGTTGGTAGGCGAGTGCTCACTTCCTAAAGTCTCTAAGATATCTTTTGACGTCGTCACCATAACGTCATCATTTAAATGCAGGCTAGATAAAAAGCCTTTAATTGGTGTGTGTAAGATAAACCCATGTTCTTCTGCAACAGGGCCTCCCGCAATGACGGGCTTTTTTAAATTACGGTTATCAATTTTATCTGAAATCGTAATTTCGAGTTTTTTGAGCATCGTATCGACAGAAAAGTCATCAATAGGTTTGTTAATCACGATCCCCATCGCCCCTTTTTCATTGTGCTCACACATATAAACGACCGACTGTTCAAAATAAGGGTCTGTTAAGGATGGCATGGCGATAAGAAAATGGTTTTGCAGATTCAAACTTAGACTCCAGCAAATTTAAAAACAATTGATAGAACACAATAAAAGGCAAAACTATAAGGTGGTAAATAAAACTGATGACTTTTACCGTTTGAAAACAATATATCGCGTGAGGTAATATCTCTTGTAAAAACAATATATTGCATGGAAAAAATAAAAATCATCAGTAAGAATAAACCACTGCTATAAATTATTTATTGAGACGGCGTTCAATGGCATCCATTAACATACCGGTAATGGAGATATCAAATGCGGCTTCAATTTCCCGTGCACACGTTGGGCTGGTCACGTTAATTTCAGTTAAACGGTCACCGATGATATCAAGACCAACAAAAATTAAGCCTTTTTCTTTTAATGTTGGCGCGACAGCACGCGCAATGGCCCAGTCACTTTCACTTAATGGACGCGCTTCCCCACGGCCACCCGCAGCAAGGTTACCTCGGGTTTCGCCTTGAGCTGGAATTCGTGCTAAACAATACGGAACGGGTTCACCATCAACAACTAAGACACGTTTATCACCATCTTTAATTGCTGGCAGGAAGTTTTGTGCCATGCAGTAGCGGGAGCTATGTTCTGTTAGCGTTTCAATAATCACACCCACATTTGGGTCATCTTGTTTGAGGCGGAAAATCGAAGCGCCGCCCATACCATCGAGTGGTTTAAAAATGACATCGCCATGTTTTTGGTGAAATTCTCTCAATTTTTGTGGGCTGCGAGTGACTAATGTGTCCGGTGTTAATTCAGCAAACCAAGCCGTAAACAATTTCTCATTACAGTCGCGTAGGCTTTGCGGCTTATTCACAATTAGGGTGCCGGCTTGTTCCGCTCTTTCTAAAATATAAGTCGCATAGATAAATTCAGTGTCAAAAGGCGGGTCTTTACGCATTAAAATGGCATCAAGTGAGCTTAGGGCGATATCTTGTTCGCCATGAAATTCATACCATTTTTCAGGGTTTTCTTCGACCGTCACGATTTTTGTTTGTGCGCGAGCTTCACCTTGGTGTAAATACAGGTCATTCATTTCCATATAATGGATTTCATAACCACGACGCTGAGCTTCCAACATCATTGCAAAACTGGTGTCTTTCTTGATTTTGATGGATGAAATAGGATCCATCACTATACCGAGCTTGATCATTTTTTCTCCTTACCCCAGATCACCTAAGCGCACTTGCAGTGCTGTGATAGCGGTTAGCGCAGTCGTTTCTGTTCGTAATACTCGAGGCCCTAACAGTATATCGGTAAATTGATAGTTTGCTGTCATGGCAATTTCGTCTGCTGACAAGCCACCTTCAGGGCCAATCAACAATCGTACTTTCTTTAGTTCAGTGGGTAGCGTATTAATACTTTCTGTCGCCCGTGGGTGTAAATTGACTTTAAACGCACCGTCATTCTCGGTGCACCAGGCTTCAAGGGTTTGCACTGGGCGAATTTCTGGAATTCGATTGCGGCCGCATTGTTCACAGGCTGCAATTGCAATTTTTTGCCATTGTAGTAATTTTTTTTCGAGTCGTTCGCCATCTAAGCGAACACCACAACGTTCTGATAATAAAGGTGTTATTGTATTAACTCCGAGTTCGACAGATTTCTGGATGGTAAATTCCATTTTTTCCCCACGAGACATGACTTGCCCTAGGTGCAAATCGAGCGGGGATTCTCTATCATCAATTTGGCTATTTTCAATGTGTACGAATACGTTTTTTTTAGTTGCTTCAGTAATTTCAGCACTAAAGGTCTGATTGCTGCCATCAAAAAGTTCGAGTTTTTGGCCTGCAGTCATGCGTAGCACCCGGCCGACATGGTTTGCGGCATCATCACCAAGAGAAATTGTTGTATTTATTTGAAGAGGCTCTGGGTGATAAATGCGTGGAATGCGCATAGCTTTTCCTTAGTACAAACTGGGTTAATAAATAATATAACTTTGATGAATATGGGGGTTGAATTGTTAAACTCAAGCGCTGCTACCTAGTTTATAACGAAATACAGGCCTTTTATAGTATGTCTGTGCCATTAGCGACATCTTAAACTGTGATGAAGTCCACTAGGGGATACTGATATTCGAATAAACCGATTCTACTCTACGGAATTAAAGTGTTGGGGGCATCGGAAATTCACAGTATATTTATTTTTATCTCCATAAAGGAATAAGGAGTTAATATGAGGGAACTAATCTGTATTTTTATATCATCAGCTATATCTATTATTTCACCTTCTGAGCAGTTTATATTATCATGCCAAAATGAGAAATTTACAAATCCGTTTGATTTTGTTTGTATTTTTTCTGTTTTGATTATGTTGTTAATCTCTTTTTTCTCGACTAAAAAGCTGCTTGTTTATTTACCAGTTGTTTTTTTTGATAAATCAAAAATTTTTATTAAAAATACTATTCTACTTCTAATATATGGCTTATTAATTTTTATAATATATTGGACGTCTGATGGTTTATATATGGTTTTATTTTTAACACTATATATTAATTTGATAATTCCATTATTCATCATTGATAATAAAATAGGTTATCTCCCTGATATTCTTACATACCCATTATTATGGTTGGGGCTGTTATATCAAATTCATTTGCCAAATGGGAATGTGGTTTCAGCTATTTACGCGGTGCTGATCAGTTACTTAGTAATGCTTATGGTGGTGACATTGGTTGAAAAACAAACGTCTCAGCCACAAATGGGGAGGGGGGATTTTAAACTCGTTGCCGCTTGTTCTGCCTGGCTTGGGGTTTGGCAGCTTCCTTACTTTCTGGGGACTGCCGCAGGGGTAGGGCTATTACAATATTGGGTAATCTATGGGTTATTGCCTAAAATATATCAAAAGAAGCAACAGGCGAATCAGGCCTACCCTGAGACATTATCTGGGGAAAAAATAGCTAAAAAAACGAAGACGATCCCATTTGGCCCTGCGCTAATTATTAGTGCTAGCATATGGTTGTATTTATCAATAATTGAATATTAAATTAAAAGACAACCATACGTGCATGCATGAAAGGGGTGAGTAAAAATCGGAGTTGTAGTTGTTAAGACGCTGCTGTTACTAGAGAGTCTAAAAACTGCTGCCATTTACTCGGCTCACCGAGGTAATTTTGTAATGGAACACGCAACCATCTATCCTGTTGTTGTATTAACAGTGTTGGAAAACCGGATGCACCTGACTGCGCTAACAGAGCCTTACTTGTTCCAATGTGGGCCGCAGTTTCATGTTGCTCACACTCACTGTAGTCGGACACATACTGGGTTACATCGAGGCCAATTTCTTTGGCGAGCTCAAGAAGTACCGCGGTATCTTTAATATGGCGTCCTGAAATATAGTGTGCTTTTTGAATGGCTTTAAGCATTTCAAAGCCTTTGCCTTGCTTGGTTGCCGCTAATATAGCGGTTTGCGGTGGTGTTGAGTCCATAACCAAATTAGGTTCGTGTAGCATTTTTATATAGTCATCGCCAAACACTTGCCCTGTCATTGATGCAATGCGCTTATCGGATTGCAGAATATATTGGCGAAAATTATCATCTAAATGTAGACGAGCGTCACCTGCTAGCATGCCACCACCATGCATTTCAATGTTGATACTTGGGTGTTGCTTGGCAATTTCGACTAAAGGCGCAGCGGCATAGCACCAGCCGCAATAAGGGTCATAAATATAGTGTAGGGTGATGTTACTCATAATCGTTCTCTTTATTTGCTATTTTTAAGTAATTTGAATTAAGTTGTATCATTATCATCAAAAGATTAATACCACTGTCATCTAGTTAAATCAGCCAAATTGTTTTAGGTAAGTCATTCAGTGTGTAGATACGGGACATACCGCGCAACTGGCTGAAATAGTGAATATTACTTAATTACTGAGGCCATTTCATTTCGCCTTTAATGACTTTTGCACTAAGTTCTAAGCTTGATTTATCATCTAATTGTGGATACTTCGCTGCAACTTTTTGGATGAGCTCACCTGAGTTTTTACTTGTTTTATATGCACTTTCAAAGTCCTGTAAATATTTTTGAGTGAAAGAAACCGTCGCTACATCTAATTTAGACGCCCCCGTAAAGTGGCCGGGAACAACGGTTGCTGGGTTCAGAGCTTTGATGTCTTTTAATGTTTGCAGCCAATTTTTGCGTGACTCTTCTGTTTGGGTATCCGCTACCCAAACATGAATATTGTCAGAAACAATAACGCCACCCACAACGGCTTTTAATGATGGAACCCAGAGATAAGTTCTATCTGGTGACACGCCATCAAGGCCTTTAATTTCAAGTTTTTCGCCATCAACGGTGAAGTAGTCTCCTTTAATCACTTCAGGGACGATAACATGGGCAGGGGCTTCATCTTTTAATACACCGCCCCAGTAAGCCAGCTTGCCATCTTTAGTGGCTTTAATGGCTTCAACTGTGTTTGCTGTTGCGATCACTTTAGCCTCTGGGAAGGCGTTTGTTAGGGTATCTAGCCCAAAATAGTAGTCTGGGTCAGAATGGCTAATGTAAATCGTAGTTAATTTTTTATTGAGTTTTTTAATCTTATCAACCAATTGTTGTGCATCATTTTTTTGAAATTGTGCATCAATCAACACCACTTCACTTGAACCGCTAATTATTTCAGAGGAAACTGGAAATACGCTGTTATTTCCAGGGTTATAAACATCTAGTGTGAGTGTTTCAGCTTGGGCCAGATTTATCGTTGTGGCAAATAGCGCGGTTGCCGCTAATAAGGTCAATTTCATGTTGTATCCTAAAATGAAGTTATACAGAAAAGTTTGTTTTGCATGTCGTGTATACTAAATTGCAATGATGAGATGAAAAACCCCATAATTAGGTGTTGTTTGTTGCATAATTCGGTCAAATGAGAATGGTATGGATAGATTAAAAGCGGCTGAGGTATTTATTACTATCGTTGAACAAGGCAGCCTAAGTGGAGCCGCAGAAAAACTGGATATGTCTAGAGCGATGGTGACACGCTATTTGTCAGAAATGGAGCAATGGGCGGGAGTACGTTTATTAAATCGCACCACACGGAAATTAAGTCTAACTTCAGCAGGGGAAGGGGTATATCAACAATCTTTGCAACTTAATGCTATTTCCCAAATGGTGCCTGTGCAGCAAGAGCTTGATGCAAAAGCATTATCTGGTTTAGTGCGTATTAGTTGTTCACAATCAATCGCCCAAAGTGCGCTTTCTGTGGCTATTTCTGAGTTTATGAAGCTCTACCCGAATATGGCTATTGATATGCAAATATCGAATAAATCGGTAAATTTGATAGAAGAACGAATTGATTTGGCAATCCGTATCACGAATCAATTGGAACCGAGTTTAATCGCAAAACCCTTGTCAACTTGCCATTCTGTCATTTGTGCTTCACCTGACTTTTTAAAAGGAAAAAAACAGCCTGAAAAACCAGAAGATTTAGTTTTGCTTGATTGCTTAACCTACAATTTTTTTGGTCGTAGCTTATGGGTATTTGAAAAAGCAGGCATGCAGCATAGTGTGTTAGTTGATGGGCGCTTAAGTGCTAACGAATCCGTATTTCTCGCTGAAGCAACATTGCAGGGAGCGGGTATCTCTATGCAACCTTATTATTCAGTTGCTAATCATTTGGCTTCGGGTGAGTTAGTTCAGTTATTACCTGAATATACACCAATGCCACTAGGTATTTACGCTGTGTATACTAGCCGCCAAAAAATGCCAACCGCCCTGAGAGTGGTGATTGATTATCTCGCTAATTGGTTTGAAACTTCACCTCATTGGCAGTTATTGATGCAACAGCGCGGAAGTTAGCTGAGTTTTTATTTGATTAAAGTTATCCTCTAAATGTTGAGTAAAAATATTGGTCAATTGTGATGAAGGGCGGTGAATTGGCCTTATTAAACTAACAGTAAAAGGAATCGAAAAACTGAGTGGGCGTAGAGCTAACTTCCCAGCTGATTGCTGATGAAAATCTAATGCAGTTAACGGGTTAACAATAGAAACTCCAATCCCTTTTAGTGCCATGGCGCAAATGGATGATGCCGAATGTGTTTCCATGACCATTTTTCGTTCGACGTGGTGTTCCGCAAAGGTTGAGTCAATCAACTGACGGTAGCTGTCAGTTAATGACAGGCTAATAAAACGTTGGCCTTGAAAATCGCTGGGTGTTAACACTTCTTTTTGGGTTAAAGGGTGGCTCGCCGGTAAGACACACACTTCATTTAAACTTCCTAGTGTTTGTTGTTCAGTTCCTGGTGGCATTTGTAGATGCTCTGTTAAGCCGAAATCGTAACGCTGGGCTGACAACCATTCCTCTAATACAGGGGACTCTTGTGGGATCACCGTGATACTGACATCAGGGTAATTTTCCATAAACGATTGGCAAACCTGAGGTAATAAAGATTGGGCGAAAGCCGGTAGACAGGTTATCGATATTTGCGCATGTTCGAAGCGCCGGATGGTTTCCGCTGAATTTTTAATGCGCTCTAAGCCATAATAGGAGCGTTCAACCTCTTCAAGAAACCGTAAACCTTGTGCAGTAGGTTGTAACCGCCCTTTGACTCTATCGAATAACTTAAACTGCAAAAGGTATTCTAAGCGTGCAAGTTCACGGCTAATAGTGGGTTGCGAAGTGTTCAGCAGCGCAGCGGCTTCCGTCAGGTTGGGGGTGGTCATCACCGCACGGAATATTTCGATGTGCCGCCATGAAATGGCTTGCATAAAAAGTCCTTAAATAAAGTCTATATCAAATATGAATAGACTTTAGCAAAATAGATATTTTTTTTCCCGTATTATTCTTTGAATAATAGCTTTTAATATAATAAAAACTTGCAAACGAGAAAGACAATGACTTCATTCGCAACGACAACAAGCCAATATTTAACCCCTGAGTATTTACGTGTATTACCTGAGCAGTATGGTAGCCCTGTTTGGGTTTATGATAGCGCGGTGATCATTGAGCGTATCAAGCAATTACAAGTTTTTGATACTGTGCGCTTTGCACAAAAAGCGTGCTCGAATATTCATATCCTGCGCTTAATGAAGCAGCAAGGCGTTAAAGTCGATTCCGTTTCCTTAGGGGAAATTGAACGTGCGCTGGTGGCAGGGTTCCAGCCTGGGCGTGAAAACTCAGAAATCGTCTTTACAGCGGATGTGCTCGATAGAACGACATTAGCGAAAGTCACTGAGTTAGATATCCCTGTGAATGCTGGCTCGATTGATATGCTTGAACAAATTGGCGAGCAAAAAGCTGGCCATCCTGTTTGGCTGCGTATCAACCCTGGTTTTGGTCACGGTCATAGCCAAAAAACTAATACTGGCGGCGAAAATAGTAAGCACGGTATTTGGCATGAAGACTTATCTTTAGCGTTAGAAAAAATTCGCCATTACAATTTGTCATTGGTTGGTATTCATATGCATATTGGTTCTGGGGTTGACTATCAACATCTTGCCGATGTGTGTGATTCTATGGTGGCGCTAGTCACAACCGCAGGGGTTGACCTTCATGCCATTTCAGCAGGTGGTGGGTTATCAACCCCTTATCGTGAAGGTGATGAATTAATCGATGTGCAGCATTATTACAGCTTATGGGATAACGCTCGCCAACGTATCGAACAACACTTAGGGCACAAAATTGAACTTGAAATAGAACCTGGCCGATATTTGGTTGCGGAATCAGGCGTATTGTTAGCTGAAGTGCGAGCCGTTAAAGATATGGGTAGCCGCCACTATGTGCTTGTAGACAGTGGTTTTAATGACCTAATGCGCCCAGCGATGTATGGCAGCTATCACCATATTTCAGTATTACCCACGGATGGACGTAACGTTGATGGGGCTCAACTAAAAGACACTATTGTCGCTGGCCCTCTGTGTGAATCAGGAGATGTATTTACCCAGTTAGAGGGCGGTTTAGTGGTAACCCGCGCTTTACCCGAGGTGAAAGTTGGCGATTTTCTGGTTTTTCATGACACTGGCGCTTATGGTGCATCCATGTCATCAAACTACAATAGCCGCCCATTATTACCCGAAGTGATGTTTGTGAATGGTAAACCAACACTAATTCGCCGCCGCCAAACTATAGAGGAATTATTGGCGTTGGAGTTGTAATTTAAATAATTCCTCAAAAAATTAATGGGTCCAGCTATTAAATAAATGGCTGGATTTTTTTGTTTTTAATTAAGGTTAAAACTACTCTTTTAGGTTATTTACAATACTTTTTTATATGTAAAAATAAATTTATTTTCTTCTAATGATTGATTTTATTTAAATGAGAATAATATGAAATTGATGATTTTTATACTTGGCTTAGCCTTTTTAGAGTGTAAAGCTAATGATTTTAAAAGAGATATCATTATGCCATCATATAGGATGTTATCATTTAATTATGATAGTAAGTATTTAATATATGAACCATCTATTAGTGATGAGTACCCACCACCAAGAAATGAAAAAGATTTCTTTTTGTTAGTTGAAAAGGCTGCATCAGGAGATTCAAATAGTAATTTATTATTATTTAAATTATTCCTTAAGGATTCTAATTGCAAGTATTTTGATTTTAAGCCTTCGATACCTAATTTCATATGTAAAAAAGCTGTTAATTACTTAATTGAATCAGTTAATATAAATCCTGATAATAATATGGCGTTATTTGAAATGAGTAAACTTTATCATAAAGGGGTTGTATTGAATGAAAATGTAAATAAAGCAAATCTAATTCTAGATAAGATAATAAAAAAAGGAGGGAGAGATTCTGTATTAGTCTGTGATTACTTAGTTGAAATTACTCTTTTTGATGATGATGGAAATATAAAAAATATTGATAAATCTAGATATTATGCAGATATTGGTGCTAAAAATGGTAGCGAAAAATGTAAAAAATATCTCAATGATATAGATAACTATATGAAAAATTAATAGAGATAAAAGGGGGGATGTATGGATGTTAAAGAATATATACCAGAACATTATTTACAAAGCGTAAATGAAGGTGATAGTCGATTGTTTGAATTAGATGATAATGGTTTCTCTAGCTATGGAGGACCTAGCTTTACTATATTTGTTTCTCCGCCAGATAGCCAATATATAGATGTTGTAGGTGATAATACAAATATAGGGGATTCTTCTTTTGGTCATGTGTTTATTGGTCTTAAAGGCATAAATCCGGAAAGTAACCAATTTGAAAGCGTATCTATAGGTTTTAGTGCTGGTAATAGTTTTTTGACCAATACGGATAATATTTCATTCGATGAACATAATAAGTATTCAGAAGCATCATCTTTGACAATTGTGGGACAAGGACCTGTGTTTGATAATGATTTAAATAATTTATTTAAGACATATAATTCAATCAAAAATAATTCGGATGGTAATGAAAATTATAACTTGATATCAAATAATTGTATTGACTTCGTGAGTGAGTTTCTTGAGAAGTCTGGTGTCAATGGTATTAAATTAGCAGGAACACCGAAGAAAAACTTAAAGAAAATAAAGGAAATAGCAAAGGACTATAAAACACCTTTAATTATTGACTTAAATAATAATGGAGTGGAAACTTTATCATATGATTTTGGTGTGCTATTTAAATTTAATGGAGAGCTAAAAAAAACCGGATGGGTTTCTCCCAGTGATGCATTATTGGTGATGGATAAAAATAGTGATGGAATTATTAATGATTCTAGTGAGTTATTTGGGGGTGATTATCTGAAAGAAAATGGTTGTTTTGCATTAAATGGCTTTGATGGCTTAATGGATTTTGATAGCAATAATGATGGATTTGTTAGTAATGATGATTTTCACTGGGAATATCTTAAGTTATGGCGAGATAAAAACAGTGATGGTAAAACGCAGTCTGAAGAATTATTAGGTTTGAGTAAGGCCGGTATTTCATCAATAAGCTTAAATTATTCATTTTCTGATTATGTGGATGGAAATAGTAATCAACATAAATTAATATCAGAGGTAACTTGGATTGATGGAAAAAAAACAGATATTGTTGATGTGTGGTTTAAACAAAAAGATATAGCTCATCCTGAAAATCAACTAGCAGAGTTGATTTCATTATTTAATAGTGAGTCATCTATAAGCTTAAATAATGTATTAATGACTACAATGAAAAATACACTACCATTTTTAAAATCAAATAACGATCGCGTATTTAATGGGTTAATATGAAATGGTTATTGGTTGTGCTAGTTTTTATTCTCAGTGGATATGATTCATATTCATACAGTGAAAATTTTTTACAAAGTAGTGACGTGAAACCTCCGTCGTATAGGATGCTTGCTTTTTCTACTAATAATATGAAGCATGAAGAAGAGAAAAATTTTTTTCAGGCCATGACACCAATTGAGACAGCAGAGAAATTTTATTTACTCAAAAATAAAGTAGATGAAGGTGACGCCAAAACCCATTATCTTTTATTTTTATTATATTTTGATGATTCGACCTGTTCTGAAAAAAGTCTAGTCAATTTAAAGCGAATTGCAGATGAAAATTGTTTAATTGGTTTAGAATATTTAAATAAAGCTGTAATGATTGATCCTAATTTCCAGCTGGGTTTATACCGATTAGCTTACTTTAATAACCACGGAGTTGGTATGGAGATTGATTTGGAACAGTCAATAAAATATTGGGAAAGGTTGATAGAAACTAAAGGTTATTACCGTCTATTAGCGTTAGAGGCCGCCTCTGAAATCTATTTTTATGAATTTGGAAAAATAGACAAAGCAAAAGAGTATCTAACAATTTGTGCAAATGAAGGTAGGGAGATTTGCCAATTTAAGCTAGGTGACTGGGATAATAAAATTAAATTACGACCTTATATATTAGAGGCTAAACAACGAGCAAACTCCCCGAGTACGTAGAAAATTGATGTATAATTTGCACTAATAAAAAACTCAAGGGGCGAATAACTCCTTGAGTTTTTTTATTACTTAATAAACTTAATAATTAATTAAGCCGCTTTCTTTTTCTTACTAGTTTCTTCATTTGAAGGTTCATCTGGTGACTTTTTTGTCGGAAGTACACCCAAATCATCAAACTCAAACTCATCGACATTGATCGTCCGTAACCGGCTTGCTTCTGCTTTACGCAAGATATCAGCTTCTTCTTGCGTAATTACGTTTTCAGGAAGTAGTTGGTCAGCAAGCTTATCTAAGCGAGTAAAGCTGAGCTTACGCTCTTTTAAGCGGCAAATACGTTCGAAAATAGGTTCAGCGGCAATGATATCCAGCAAGGCTTGGTTAACTAAGCCATGAGGGTTGTTTTCCGTAGGTGTTAAATACTGCCCACGGCCCAATCTGTCGCGTGTTTCTGATGGCTCCATCAGAATTTGAGCCAGTTTATGGTCTAGTCGGTCTGATGGTGTCGACATCGCACGGCCAGTAGGGAACAGTGTGATGCGCATGATCCCGGCAACCAATTTGTTAGGGAAGTTTTTCAGGAGGTCATCCATCGCTTTTTCTGATTGATATAAACAATCTTCAACCGCCCATTTCACTAATGGTAAGTCTGCTTTCTGGCGACCTTCATCTTCATAACGTTTTAAGGTTGCAGATGCGAGATACAAGTGGCTTAAAATATCCCCTAAACGAGCAGAGATACGTTCACGGCGTTTCAAGCTACCGCCTAACACACCCATGGCAACATCGGATAGCAATGCTAAGTTGGCACTTTGGCGGTTTAGCATTTGATAGTAACGACGTGTTTCATCTTTGGTTGGTGCATGACTTCCACGGCCATTGGTTAAACCAAGCCAGAAGCTACGGAATTGGTTACTAACCACATGTCCAATATGCCCAAATACGGCTTTATCGAATTTATGTAAGTTATTGTCCTGCGCTGCGGCCATTTCTTCTAATACAAAAGGATGGCAACGGATAGCGCCTTGACCGAAGATGATCATACTGCGGGTTAGGATATTTGCCCCTTCAACTGTAATGGCGATAGGTGCGCCTTGATAGGCTCTGGCAACAAAGTTTGAATCCCCAAGACAGATTCCTTTACCACCCGTAATATCCATGGCGTCAATAATTGCGCGCTGGCCTCGGTGTGTACAATGGTATTTAACAATAGCAGACAGAACGGCAGGTTTCTCACCTAACATAATCCCAGAGGTAATGAGAGTTGCAGCTGCATCCATTAGATAAGTATTACCAGCAATACGTGCGAGAGGCTCTTCAATACCTTCCATTTTACCAATAGGTAATTTGAATTGACGGCGAATATAGGAATAAGCGCCCGTTGCCATTGCAATGCTTTTTAAGCTCCCCGTTGAATTGGATGGCAATGTAATGCCACGACCCACTGAAAGGCACTCAACCAACATTCTCCAACCTTGGCCAGCCATTTTTGGCCCACCAATAATGTAATCGATTGGAACAAAAATATCTTTTCCACGTGTAGGACCATTCATAAATGGAATATTTAGTGGGAAGTGGCGGTGACCAATTTCAACACCTGGGGTATTAGTTGGAATTAACGCACAGGTGATACCAAGGTTTTTCTCGCCACCTAAGAGTTTATCAGGGTCTGAAAGTTTGAATGCGAGACCTAATACAGTGGCAATTGGCGCTAAGGTAATATAGCGTTTGTTCCATGTTAAACGCATTCCTAATACTTGCTCACCTTGCCATTCTCCCATACAAACGACACCTGAATCTGGGATTGCACCAGCATCTGAGCCTGCTTCAGGGCTCGTTAATGCAAAACATGGAATTTCTTCACCCGTCGCTAAGCCCGGTAAATAGCGTTGTTTTTGTTCGTCAGTCCCATAATGCTGTAGTAGTTCGCCAGGGCCTAATGAATTTGGAACACCAACAGTGATAGCAAGAATACCGGATACGCCAGCGAGTTTTTGTAGAACTTGAGACTGTGCATAAGCAGAAAACTCAAGGCCACCATATTCTTTTTTGATGATCATAGCGAAGAAACGGTGATCACGTAGGTATTGCCACACTTCAGGAGGAAGATCCGCAAGTTCATGGCTAACTTCGAAGTCATTGACCATACCACAAACAGTTTCAACGGGCCCATCCATAAAAGCTTGTTCTTCTGCGGTTAATTGTGGTTTTGGGTAGTTATGCAGTTTATTCCAATCTGGAGCACCACGGAAAAGGTCACCTTCCCACCACGTTGTCCCTGCGTCAATGGCTTCTTTTTCTGTACTTGACATTGGCGGCATGACTTTTTGGAACATTTTCATCGCGCGGATAGAGAAAAGCGATTGACGTACGGGAGTGAAGACAAAAGGAAATAAAACCAAGGCAACTGGCAGTAACATCCAGTAGCTCCAAATATTGATGACCCCCATAACCGCGGTATAGGCCAATAATAATATTGAGCTAAAAACTAAAGAGGTTTTGTGGTAACAAAGTACGCCGATTAAGGCGAGAAATAACACAATGCTGAGAAGGATCATAGTTAAGCTCCTGTCCACTTGTAAGAGGTCTGACCTGTTTGTTACTTTAATCTATACCTATTAATAAAGGATTAGCAATGTATTTACATCTTAATTACAACTTAGCTCACAAAAACGTCATATAAAGGAAATTATCGTAGTAATTAGTCTTATTTGTTTTATGAAAAGTCAGGTTATTGGTTATGAGATACGGTGAATTTTGTCGATAGGGTCATGACAGCACAATCAAAAGTAGAAACAAAATTATCCCTGTGCAACAATCTGACTATTAAAGATTAATTACTGATATCTATCTGAGTTTTGCCATGGAACGCCATTTTTCTTTTAGGATAATTTGGATGTAAATTAATCGTAATTTCTGTAACGTATTCTTAATTAAGAGGAAATCTCATGTATCAAGACTTAATCCGCGGCGAGCTGACTGAAGCGGCCGAGACGTTATCGAATTTCCTTAGCGATGATGCCAATATTAATGCTATCCAACAGGCTGCAGTTCTACTTGCTGACTCTTTTAAAGCAGGTGGCAAAGTATTATCTTGTGGTAATGGGGGCTCTCACTGTGATGCAATGCATTTTGCTGAAGAATTAACAGGGCGTTACCGCGAAAACCGCCCAGGTTATCCTGCGATTGCTATTTCAGATGTGAGTCATTTATCTTGTGTGAGTAATGACTTCGGCTATGAGTATGTTTTTTCGCGCTTTATCGAAGCTGTTGGCATGAAAGGTGATGTTTTACTCGGAATTTCTACCTCAGGTAATTCAGGAAACATTATTAAAGCGATTGCCGCTGCGCGTGAAAAAGGTATGAAAGTCATCACGCTAACAGGTAAAGATGGCGGGAAAATGGCTGGAACCGCGGATATTGAAATTCGTGTTCCACACTTTGGGTATGCCGACCGTATCCAAGAAATTCATATTAAAGTTATTCATATCTTAATTCAGTTAATCGAAAAAGAGATGGTGAAGTAGCGTTATTATTGTTTCAGGAGCTTTTAAATGTGCGAGTTACTTGGCATGAGTGCCAATGTTCCAACCGATATTTCGTTTAGCCTAAGTGGGTTAATTTCCCGAGGGGGGCAAACAGGCCCACATAAAGATGGTTGGGGAATTACCTTTTATGAGGGGCTCGGGTGTCGCACATTTAAAGATCCTCAACCCAGTTTTTTATCACCTGTCGCTCGTTTTGTGCAGGAATACCCGATTAAATCAGAAAGTGTTGTTGCGCATATTCGCCAAGCAAATCGGGGGGATGTGTCGTTAGCAAATACTCACCCCTTTACTCGTGAGCTATGGGGACGTAATTGGACTTATGCACATAATGGGCAATTAAAGGGGTATCGTACACTGAAAACTGGACGTTATTGCCCAATAGGTGAAACTGATAGCGAATGGGCATTTTGTTGGATACTTCATCAACTCAGTGAAAAATACCCACGCAGGCCATCGAATTGGAAAAGTGTGTTCCGTTTTATTGCGACATTAGCTGACCAATTACGTCATAAAGGGGTATTTAATATGTTGCTGTCTGATGGGCAATATATGATGGCCTTTAGCTCGACGAATTTACATTGGTTAACGCGTAAGGCACCGTTTGGTAAAGCAAAATTACTTGACCAAGATATTGAAATCGATTTTGAGCAGTGCACGACCCCCACTGATGTGGTCTCTGTTATCGCAACGCAACCACTAACGGGTAATGAAAACTGGCAGCGAATTGACCCAGGTAATTTCGTCTTATTCTATCTTGGTGAGCGCATATTGTGATTTAGACCCTAACAATTTTGTTGGGGTATCAGCTTGGTCAATAACCGCATATTTACCTAAAGCGACCGACACCTCGGCAGGCCTTCCTGTGCGGTTGAAATACTCGTAAGCGGGTTGTAGCTGCTTCCAGAAGGCATAATGGCTGGAATTACGGTAGCGCAGCATATTTTCATTTGTCATTTTAAATGGGTAAATGTTGACATTAATGACCGACTGCCCGCTGAGTAAGGCCGTTTCTACTGTTTGGTAAATCTCACCCATATATTTATCGGTCATGGCATAACATCCCACCGAAACGCAACTGCCGTGGATCATGAGATAGCTACCGCTATAGCCTTGCGCTTTATCAAACTCATTAGGAAAACCAATATTGATAGATCGGTAATACCGACTATTAGGATTGAGCTGTTCCGCTGTAATTTGATAAAATCCTTCTGGACTTTTCAGGTCGCCTTCAATTTTTTTGGGACCTAGCCCTCCTGAAAACTTACAAATTGGGTAAGTTTTCGACAGTTTATATTTTCCTGATGGTGTTTTTTGGTAGAGTTCTAATAAACCTTCTTGCTTAAATATTTGAATAAAAATGGATGAGTTTGAGCTATCCGAGACGTTATTATTAAGTAGAAATGAATAGTTACTTGCCTGAATAGCAGGAGAATATATGAGTACAAATAAAAAAATTGCACTAAAAAATTTACTTAATTTCATATTTAAGCCATATCAAGAAAATGTTTTTGAACAAAAAGAGTACATATTTTATGCATTCTAGACGAGTAAATCGAAAATTAATATAGTTTGTTAATAGTTTTTAAATGAACCTTTATTGTGTAAATAATAAACAATGATCGATAAATATGAGCTTAAATATCGATAATACCGAATTGTTAACAGAAAAATTTAAATATTAATGCAATTTGCTTGAACTATGTCACTTCTATAGCCGGACATAGAGAGTGGGAACTGATAAAATTGTGGGTGGCAGAAGATAAAATTTAGTAACAATTATGTGAGAATACCTGCTTAAGTGATGACGATTACTTGAGCTATTTTTTATTTAATGAGTCGCTATCATTCATTGCTGAATCGTTAGCTTAGGGTTTAACTGATAAACTTGTGCAGATCTTATGATTAAAATTAAAAAAGGCCTCAACCTTCCTATCGCAGGTGAGCCAGCCCAAGTGATAGAAGACGGCCCGAAAATTCAACACGTAGCTGTGCTAGGTGAGGAATATGTCGGAATGCGTCCTTCGATGCTGGTTAAAGAAGGTGAGCGTGTAGTTAAAGGACAGGTTCTTTTTGAAGATAAAAAGAACCCAGGGGTTTTATTTACAAGCCCAGCCTGCGGTAAAATTGTTGCTATTCATCGTGGTGAGCGTCGTGTGCTTCAATCTGTTGTCATCGAAATTGATGGTGATGAACAAGAAACATTTGCAGCTTATACTCGTGATGAGCTATCAACATTAACGCAACAACAAGTCGAAGATAACTTGATCAAATCGGGTCTGTGGACATCTTTAAGAACGCGTCCATTTAGCCGTTCACCACAACCGGGTTCTTCACCTATCGCTATTTTTGTCACTGCAATGGATACTAACCCACTTGCAGCGGATCCTGTTTTAATTATTAAAGAGCAAGAACAAGCATTTAACGATGGGCTTTTGGTTCTAAGTCGTTTAACAGAAGGTAAAATCCATGTGTGTCATGGAGAGGGAGACTTACCGAAGAATACGGCACATAACCAAATTTCTTATACTCAGTTTGCAGGGCCGCATCCTGCTGGTTTAGCGGGAACTCATATTCATTTCTTAGAACCTGTGAGTATTAAGAAAAAAGTTTGGAGCCTTAATTACCAAGACGTTATTGCTATTGGTAAGCTATTTGTTACGGGTCACCTATACACAGACCGCGTGATTTCATTAGCAGGGCCACAAGTTGAAAAACCTCGTCTTCTGCGTACTCGCCTAGGTGCTGATTTATATGAATTAACACAAGGTCAGCTTAAAGCGGGTGAAAATCGTATTATTTCCGGTTCAGTCCTTTGGGGCGTGACATGCGATGATACCCATCACTATCTTGGTCGTTTTCATAATCAAGTCTCAGTGTTAGCCGAAGGTCGCAATAAAGAGTTATTTGGCTGGATTATGCCTGGTGTTAATAAATTTACGATTACTCGTACCACAATCGGGCATTTCCTGAAAAATAAACGTTTTAATTTTACAACGACAATGAACGGTGGCGAGCGTTCGATGGTGCCAATTGGTAACTACGAGCGAGTCATGCCTCTCGATATCATGGTCACTCATTTATTGCGCGATCTCCTTGCTGGAGACACTGACTCATCACAAGAATTGGGCTGTTTAGAGTTGGACGAAGAAGATTTAGGTTTATGTACCTACGTTTGCCCAGCGAAATATGAATATGGTCCGGTGCTACGCGATGTTCTGACCAAGATTGAGCTAGAAGGGTGATTCCATGGGTCTGAAAAATTTATTTGAAAAGTATGAGCACCATTTTGAGCCCGGTGGAAAGCTAGAAAAATACTATGCGTTATTTGAAGCAGTTTCGACTGTTTTTTACACGCCGGGTACGGTAACAAAAGGGCGTTCTCATGTCAGGGATACTATTGACCTGAAACGTATGATGATATTGGTGTGGCTAGCGGTTTTCCCAGCTATGTTCTGGGGAATGTATAACGTTGGTAACCAAGCCATCCCAGCTTTGCATCAATTATATAGCGGGGCTGAATTACAGCAAGTTCTAGCTAGTGATTGGCATTATAGCTTAGCGCAGTTTTTAGGCGCATCACTTTCGATGGATGCGGGATGGGGAAGTAAAATGCTGCTGGGTGCAGTGTATTTCCTTCCTATTTATGCAGTCGTTTTCTTAGTCGGTGGTTTCTGGGAAGTGTTATTCGCCATGATCCGCGGCCATGAAATAAACGAAGGCTTCTTTATTACCTCGATTCTATTTGCCTTAATTGTGCCGCCAACCATTCCTTTATGGCAGGCTGCATTAGGTATCACGTTCGGGGTTGTTATTGCGAAAGAAATTTTTGGCGGTACTGGGCGTAACTTCTTAAACCCGGCATTGGCTGGACGTGCTTTCTTATTCTTTGCTTATCCTGCTCAAATATCAGGTGACTTAGTTTGGACCGCTGCAGATGGTTTCTCTGGTGCAACACCATTATCACAATGGGCAACAGGTGGTGAGCATGCGCTAATGAACACAGTGACTCATGAGCCTATTACTTGGATGCAAGCCTTTTTAGGTAATATGCCAGGTTCAATTGGTGAAGTGTCAACTCTGATGCTGTTTATTGGTGGGGCTCTTATCATGTTCTTCCGTATCGCATCATGGCGCATTGTTGCTGGTGTGATGGTTGGTATGATTGCAATGTCCTACCTATTCAACGCGATTGGCTCTGATACCAACCCGTTATTTGCTATGCCATGGTGGTGGCACATAGTACTCGGTGGCTTCGCATTCGGTATGATTTTTATGGCGACAGACCCGGTATCAGCTTCATTCACAGACAAAGGTAAATGGGCGTATGGCATTCTGATCGGTGTAATGTGTGTTCTTATCAGGGTTGTTAACCCAGCTTATCCAGAAGGGATGATGCTGGCGATCCTATTCGCCAACCTGTTTGCTCCTCTGTTTGACTATCTGGTCGTTCAAGCAAATATTAAGCGGAGAAAAGCTCGTGGCTAATGAAAAACCAATTAATAACGATAGCGTCGGCAGAACATTTCTAGTTGTTTTTATTCTTTGTCTAGTGTGCTCTATTGTCGTCGCAGGTGCTGCCGTTGGTTTAAAACCACAGCAGCAAGAACAGATTCAGTTAGATACTCAACGTAACATTTTAAGTGTTGCTGGGTTGCTACAGCCTAAAATGACCGCTGAGGAAGTTCAAAATGTGTATAAGGATCGCATCGAACCTAAACTTTTGAATTTTAAAACTAATGAATTATCTGATAGCACTAGCCGTTATGACTTAAATAGCGAGCTACGCAGCGAAGAAACGAGTATTGCACTCTCTCCTGCAGAGGATATTGCAAAAATCCGCCGTCGTGCAAATAGCGCTGAAATCTATTTGGTTAAAGATGAAGCAGGAAAAGTATCACAAATTATTTTACCTGTTTACGGTTCTGGTTTGTGGTCTGTCATGTATGCCTTTATTGCGGTAGATGTAGATGGTGTTACCTCTCGTGGTATTACTTACTACGCACATGGTGAAACACCAGGGCTGGGTGGTGAGGTTGATAACCCTCAGTGGAAAGCACAATGGCCAGGTAAAAAGCTGTTCAATGAACAGGGGGTTCCGGCAATTAAAATCGTGCGCGGTGGTGCTACAGATAACCCATACGGTATCGACGGCCTTTCAGGTGCGACTCTAACATCGAACGGGATCCAACATATGTTTGATTTCTGGTTAGGGGATAACGGTTTTGGTCCGTTCCTGAAAAAAGTACGTGAAGGAGCGCTGAATAATGGCTGATTCAAAAGAAGTAAAACGCGTCCTACTTGGGCCGCTATTTGATAACAACCCAATTGCTTTACAGGTATTAGGGGTTTGTTCTGCACTTGCAGTGACAACGAAGTTAGAAACCGCACTCGTTATGACGATTGCTGTAACCTTAGTAACGGCTTTTTCTAACTTCTTTATCTCACTTATCAGGAACTATATTCCGAGCAGTGTGCGTATTATTGTTCAAATGGCGATTATTGCGTCTTTAGTTATTGTCGTTGACCAAATTTTACGTGCATACGCCTATGAAATATCAAAACAACTTTCTGTATTTGTTGGCTTGATTATTACTAACTGTATCGTCATGGGACGTGCTGAAGCTTACGCAATGAAAGCACCACCAATTGAAAGCTTCATGGACGGTATTGGTAACGGTCTTGGTTATGGTGTGATCCTTGTTTTAGTCGGCTTTTTCCGTGAGTTATTTGGTTCCGGCAAATTGTTTGGTATCACAGTTTTTGAATCACTACAAACCGGTGGTTGGTACATGCCAAATGGCTTGTTCCTCCTCGCGCCAAGTGCATTCTTTATCATTGGTATGCTGATTTGGGGACTACGTACTCTGAAACCAGCTCAGGTAGAGAAGGACTAATCACATGGAACACTATATTAGCCTGTTTGTTAAAGCCATTTTTATTGAAAATATGGCATTAGCGTTTTTCTTGGGAATGTGTACTTTCCTTGCGGTGTCGAAGAATGTAAAAACCGCTTTTGGACTGGGTATCGCTGTAACGGTAGTTCTGGGGATCTCTGTCCCAGCCAATAACTTAGTATACAACTTGGTGTTACGTGATGGTGCGATTGCCGAAGGTATCGATTTATCCTTCTTGAACTTCATCACTTTTATCGGTGTTATTGCCGCGTTAGTTCAGATTCTTGAAATGATTTTAGACCGCTACTTCCCGTCACTGTATAACGCGTTAGGTATCTTTTTGCCATTGATTACCGTTAACTGTGCCATTTTCGGTGGTGTTTCTTTCATGGCTCAGCGTGATTATAACTTTAGCGAATCGATTGTGTATGGGTTCGGTTCGGGGATCGGTTGGATGCTCGCAATCGTATTGCTGGCGGCTATCCGTGAGAAGATGAAGTACTCAGATATTCCATCGGGTCTAAAAGGGTTAGGTATCACCTTTGTGACAACCGGTTTAATGGCATTGGGCTTTATGTCCTTCTCCGGTGTGCAGCTATAAAGGCGAGAAGAATTCATGGAAATTATTATTTTAGGTGTCGTGATGTTTACCCTGATTGTCTTGGTGCTGACAGGTTTAATCCTGTTTGCTAAATCCAAGCTAGTCAATACAGGGAACATCAAAGTTGAAGTTAATGGCGATCCAGACAAAAGTTTTGAAGCTCCGGCGGGCGACAAACTGTTAGGCATGCTATCAAACCAAGGTATTTTTGTTTCATCAGCATGTGGCGGCGGTGGCTCTTGTGGTCAGTGCCGTGTGAAAATCAAAGAAGGCGGTGGTGATATTCTGCCAACTGAGCTTTCACACATCAACAAACGTGAAGCAAAAGAAGGCTGCCGATTAGCGTGTCAGGTCAACGTTAAGCAAGATTTAAAAATTGAGCTTCCAGAAGAAATTTTTGGTGTGAAAAAATGGGAGTGTGAAGTTATTTCTAATGATAACAAAGCCACTTTCATTAAAGAGCTTAAACTGAAAATTCCAGAAGGAGAGGTAGTTCCTTTCCGTGCGGGTGGTTTTATTCAGATTGAATGTCCGGCACATGTTGTCAAATACGAAGATTTTGATGTACCAGAAGAGTACCGCGAAGATTGGGATAAATTTAACCTGTTCCGTTATGTGTCTGAGGTTAAAGAGCCAACTGTTCGCGCCTATTCGATGGCAAACTACCCGGAAGAGTATGGCATTATCATGCTAAACGTGCGTATTGCTACGCCACCACCTCGTAATCCAGATGTCCCACCGGGGATCATGTCTTCTTATATTTGGTCATTAAAGCCAGGGGATAAAGTCACTATTTCTGGGCCGTTTGGTGAATTTTTTGCTAAAGAAACGGAAGCAGAAATGGTGTTTATCGGTGGTGGTGCGGGAATGGCGCCAATGCGTTCTCACATATTTGACCAACTGCGTCGTTTGGATTCTAAACGTAAGATCAGTTTCTGGTATGGTGCGCGTTCAGTCCGTGAAATGTTCTACACTGAAGATTTTGACCAACTTGCCGCAGAACATGAGAACTTTACATGGCATGTCGCGCTTTCAGACCCTATGCCTGAAGATAATTGGGATGGTTATACAGGTTTCATCCATAATGTCTTATATGAAAACTACTTAAAAGACCATCCAGCGCCAGAAGATTGTGAGTTCTATATGTGTGGACCTCCAATGATGAATGCTGCTGTGATTAAAATGTTGAAAGACCTCGGTGTTGAAGATGAAAATATCCTGTTGGATGACTTCGGTGGTTAAGCAACTTAGCTGATTTTATTAGACTTATCAAAGTCAGTAGACAGTAACACTTTAAAGAGGGAAAATATTTTCCCTCTTTGTGATTTTAGTAAATCTATTAAGTGCTAATTAGTTAGCGCTTAATAGGTAGATTTATAATTATTTTGACTGGAACATTCTCTGCATGGGTGACGATGTAAAGTGTGTTAATAGTCTGGGCGGCCTTAACAAAATGCGCTCATGATTGACGCGGAGAAAATTATGCTAAGTAAAAGAATCTATACCCCAATACTGCTATTTGTTGCAGCTCTGTTTCTTACTGCCTGTGGTGGACCTGAACAACAGAATCTTCAGGGGCAAACGATGGGGACGTACTATTCGGTTAAATATGTTACAGATTCTTCGGAGCCAAAGCCTGAAGTCATTCAAGCCGAAATAGATAAACGTTTGGAAGAAGTTAACGACCAAATGTCAACATATCGCCCAGATTCAGAATTAAGTCGTTTTAACCAATTTAAAGAAGTGAATACGCCGTTCCCAGTTTCTGCAGCAACCGCAACTGTGGTTAAAAAAGCCATTGAAATTAATAAACTTACTAATGGTTCATTAGATGTAACGGTTGGGCCTTTAGTTAATTTATGGGGTTTTGGCCCTGAAGGAAGAGTGACTAAAGCGCCTTCTGATGAAGAGTTGGCTAAGCGTAGAGCCTGGACTGGTATCGAGAAACTCTCGGTTCAGGATAATAACCTAATTAAAACGATCCCTGAGCTGTACGTCGACCTTTCCTCAATTGCTAAAGGTTATGGTGTTGACGTTGTTGCTGAATATTTAGAATCATTGGATATCAATAATTATATGGTTGATATTGGTGGTGAAGTGCGTACGAAAGGAACAAATGGTAAAGAAGTACCATGGCGTATTGCAATAGAAAAACCTGTCGCGGATGGGGTAAGCCAAACAGCACAAGAGATTATTGAACCAGGTGACCGTTCTATCGCTACATCAGGAGATTACCGTAATTATTTCGAGCAAGATGGTGTTCGTTTTTCTCATACCATTGACCCAAAAACAGGCAAGCCAATCACTCATAATTTAGTTTCTATTACGGTGATTGCAGAAAATTGCATGAGTGCTGATGGCCTATCTACGGGGCTAAATGTTTTAGGGCCTGAAGTTGGCTTTGATTTAGCTGAAAAAATGAATATTCCTGTTTTTATGATTGTTAAGACAGATAAAGGTTTTGAAGAGCGTTATACTAAGGCATTCGAACCATTTTTAACTAAAAAACAGTAGTTTTGGGAGGATAAAAGATGCTAAATGTTTTTATTGCAGCCTTTGTACTGTTTTTGCTGGCCTTTTTAGGCATGTCACTTGGATATATTATTAAGCGTAAGAGTATCCAAGGTAGCTGCGGCGGGTTAAGCAGTATTGGTGTTGATAAAGTGTGTGATTGCCCTGAGCCTTGCGATGCACGTAAAAAGCGTATGGCACGTGAAGAAGCCCGCCAAAAAATACTGGATAAAAACCGTATTATTTGAATAGTAATATTTAACGGTTCTATAACTAGTAATGAGCCGGAGATGTCTAAATATAGTTATTAGACATCTCCAAATATTACTTTCCCGTTATACAGTCTAAATTAATTGCATTTTCTTAGCACATGAAACAGAGACAGGGTAATTAACATGCATGCTTTTTGTCTCACCATCAAATCTAATCGTGACCTTTCCATTATCATTGTTGTTAATTTGGCAAGGTAAAAAATCACCACTACTCCACAGTTCATTACTTTTCGTAGTAATTTTAGCTTTCCAAGCACTTTTACCTGTTGTTGAGTAAGGGAATGAATTTACGTTAGAGCTAGATGTGGCATGTGCTAGATTATAAAATATAAACACATTATCATAGGGGTTATCACTATTATGATAATGTATTTCAACTTTCCTTAATGTTTCATTCCAATAATTCTCGACAATCATTGTTCCAATATTTGACATATAAAACCTTTTTTAAATTATTTTAAATAGAATTTTTGTGATGGATTAAATATATCAAGTTTTCTATAGCAGTAAATTAAGAACAATTATTATTAATTGATGAAAAGAATGTTTTTAAGATGTGATTTAATTCCTAAGCTATTATTAAAGTAATAATAGCTTAGGTGATGTTATTAGATTATTTTTTAAATGCTTTTGGGGAATCAACCATTACAGCATCAACACCAATTTCTTTTGCGAGTTGGTAGTCACTGTCATTATTAACACCAAAGACAATGATATAGGCATTACCATTTTTTCTAAAACAGTCGATGGCCTCTTTATCCCATGAAAGGGTAGCTGGTGAGCGTGCCTCACCTAATGTATATTTTTCAACTACTTCAACTTTACGATGTAGCTCAAAGCCATACCAACGAGTAGTGGTTTTGTCATTTTCTATTGAGCATTGATGGTTCATCACGATATTTGCCAACATAGTCCGAGTTTCATCACGGCTTTCAAATAGTGAAATTTTTGATGAAAGGGATTTTAGCGCTTTTAAAAATTCATCATTAGTGGAATAAAAACGTACTTGGCTAAATGAATTAGTTTTATCTAGTAATGCAAGGATAGCTTGTGCTTGGATATTAGGGTCTGCATCAGGTGATTTTAAATCAATATAAAAAGTCGTATCAGGGTATTTTTTTAAAATAGTTTCTAGTCTACTAATAGTAGTATCTTGCATAGGTAGTTGCAGGTTATTTTTTATATTGTATTTATATGCAGCATTTATACGGTTAAGTTGCAGGGCACTATATTTTGATACTGGACCTTCATGGTCTGTAAGTGAGCTTAAGTCACTTGGACGATATAAAACGAGTTGATTATCTTTACTTAACTGAACGGTAAGCCAAATAGCGTCAGCATTATTTTTCTTTGCTAAATCAATTGCATAAATTGTATTTTCTGGTGCATCAGCCGTTCCTGCACGGTGAGCAACAATTTTAGGGGATAGTGCAAAAACGGTTTGGCTAGCAAACAGTATTATGAGAGTTGCCATAAATTTAAAATATTTTGATGTTGATGTAATTGCCATAGAGATGATCCATAAATAGTTTTTCAAGGTATTGTCGTTGGTAAAACAACTCTTTTTATTACTTTTTTGTTTAAAAGTAAGTATTAACACTTATTTTTAAGACAAACTTTAAATAAAATCTTTATTGGATAGATTGGCAGATGATTATTGCAATATGATGAATTACCTAGTTATCATTAAGTTAGCTTGTTATTCATCCATTTATGGTGGTCTGATAATAATTGCATGGCTATTAAAGATACTGTATATTTAAACAGTTGATTGATTGTTAGGGTATACTCGTGCGTAAAATTATTCATATTGATATGGACTGCTTTTATGCCGCCATCGAGATGCGTGACGACCCAAGCCTTCGCAATGTACCTATTGCGGTGGGAGGTAGCGCAGATCGCCGAGGAGTGATTAGTACTGCAAATTATGAAGCACGTCGCTACGGTGTTCATAGTGCGATGTCTACAGCGATTGCACTTAGGCTTTGCCCTCACTTGAAAGTGGTTCCTGGGCATATGGCACTTTATAAAGAAACCTCTCTTCATATTCGAAAAATATTTGCGCGTTACACAGACCTCATAGAACCGCTTTCTCTTGATGAGGCTTATTTGGATGTTACGGATTGTACGCAATTACACGGCTCTGCAACGTTAATTGCTGAGGCTATCCGTAAGCAAATCTTTGATGAATTACAGCTCACTGCTTCAGCGGGGATCGCTCCAATAAAATTTTTGGCAAAGATTGCTTCCGATATGAACAAACCGAATGGCCAATTCGTGATCACACCACAAGATATCGATCAATTCGTTCTTAAATTGCCGCTAAAAAAAATACCAGGAGTGGGTAAGGTAACAGCCCAAAAATTAGCGGATATGGGGTTGGTGACTTGTGCCGATGTTCAAAAATATGATGTAGTTGCGTTGATTAAAAGCATGGGGAAATTTGGGCAGGTACTTTGGGAGCGTTGCCATGGTATCGATGAACGTGCGATTAACCCTGATAGGCTTAGGAAATCGGTAGGAGTTGAACGTACACTTACAGAAGATATCTATCAATGGGAAGATTGCTTGCCGTTGTTGGATAAATTATACGATGAACTCCAACTGCGTTTAGCAAAGGTAAAGCCTGACCTTCGTATTGCTCGCCAAGGTGTAAAATTTAAATTTGCAGACTTTCAGCAAACGACACAAGAACATGTATACCCAGTTCTCAATAAACAAGATTTGGTACAAATAGCGAAAAAAGCTTGGGATAATCGCCGCTTAGGGCGTGGCGTTCGGTTAGTTGGTTTGCATGTGATGCTGCAAAGTCCTCAGCTTGAACGGCAATTATTACTTGAATTGTAAAAAACACCCATCGTATGATAGGTGTTTGATTTACAATTAATTAGTTGTTTATTCTTTAACTGGAATTGCTTTTAAAACCGCAGTTAATAATTTCCAATACTCACCAACGCTTGCAATATGCACACGCTCATCAGGGGAGTGCGCACCACGAATAGTTGGCCCAATTGAAACCATATCCATGTCTGGGTAAGGCTTTTTGAATAAGCCACACTCAAGGCCTGCGTGGATCACCATCACATTAGGAATTTTACCGAATAGTTTGTTGTAGGTATCACTGACTAAATGCATCACTGGTGAGTCTGCATCGGGCTGCCAACCAGGGTAACTGCCTTCTGCTCGATATTGGGCTTGTGCTAATTTACTGATAGATGTCAGCATGTTAACAACGTAGTTCTTGCCGCTATCGATAAGTGAGCGAACAAGGAAGATAATTTCTGCTTTATCTTCAGTTAGGCGTACCACACCTTCATTAAGTGACGTTTCAACCACGCCAATAGCCACATCGCTCATGCGAATTACACCGTTCGGTGCTGCATTTAAGAAGAAAACAAAACGCTTTTGGCAATCATCAGAAAGGGCTTTTAGCTCACTTTGCGTTTCGTCAAGTAGCAGAACAAGGTTAGGCTCAACAACAGCTAATTCATTTTTCAGAATATCTTCATAGCGCGTTCTCAGTGCCGTTAATTCAACAACTTTGTCTGCTGGAACAGCAATAATGGCATAGGCTTCACGAGGAATCGCATTGCGAACAGTACCCCCTCTAAAATCTAATAATTTTAGGCTTAAATCTTCTTCGTGCCCTGCTAGAAATCGAGCTAACAGCTTATTGGCATTACCTAAACCTAAATGTACATCACCACCGGAGTGACCACCTTTTAGGCCTTTTAGGGTCATTGTGAAGGTTTTATAGCCTTGTGGTAATGCTTCACGAGTCAGGTCAAACGTGGTTGTAAAATCAACACCACCAGCGCAACCCATGTAAATTTCACCTTCTTCTTCGGAGTCGGTGTTTATCAAAATATCTGCTTGTAACCAGCCTGCTTTCAAGCCAAAAGCACCTTCCATACCGGCTTCTTCGGTCATGGTCAGGAGAACTTCCATTGGCCCATGCTCAACGCTATCGTCAGCAAGAACAGCCAAAGCAGAAGCTAAGCCAATGCCGTTATCAGCACCTAAAGTGGTGCCTTCAGCAGTAACCCACTCACCATTAACATAGGGACGAATTGGATCTGTTTTAAAGTCATGTACCGTGTCGTTATTTTTTTGTGGCACCATGTCCAAGTGAGCTTGTAAAACAACACCTTTACGGTTTTCATAACCAGGCGTAGCAGGTTTACGGATCAGAATATTGCCTACTTCATCACGTTCAACGTGAAAGCCTTTTTGTTTTGACCAATCAACAATATGCGCGGCTAAGGCTTCTTCGTGATACGAAGGGTGTGGGATAGAACAGATTTTAGCGAAGATATCCCATAGCGGTTGGGGGGATAATGTAGCTAGCTCAGACACGTCTCTCTCCTTTTATTTTCCCTTTATATTTCAATCTGTAGCGTTGTTGGCTTCATTCATAAATCCCAGTCACATACTTATGTATGCTCCTAGGATTTACTCATTTGCCGCCTAGCTACAAATTGAACTATTTAGGGATAATATCCTGAATAACCCAGTAGGAGCTGATTGGCAACCAACGTTAATTTCAGCTTCAATTTTAAAAGGAATATTGCTGTAATTATGACCTAACAGCCTGAAGTTTCGAATTAAAGGCTGCCTCTTTTATAAACTCAGGATAACACTTTCTTTTGAGCAATGGACAGTGTAAATGATAATAATTAATGGCGAATGGTGCTTTTTGCTGGTTTTTAACCGGCCAAATCACTATAATCTCGCGCAACCTTTTTTCCGCAAGACACTTTTCAGATTTACTCAGCAGTCGGGACCCGAATTTTATGAGCGAAAAATATGTCGTAACGTGGGATATGTTGCAAATACATGCCCGTAAACTCGCACAACGTTTATTACCAGTAGAACAATGGACCGGTATTATCGCGGTTAGCCGTGGTGGCCTTGTTCCTGGAGCACTGCTTGCACGCGAACTTGGTATTCGTAACGTTGATACCGTTTGTATTTCTAGCTATGACCATAATAACCAGCGCGAATTAACCGTGATTAAACGTGCAGAAGGTGATGGTGAAGGCTATATTGTCATCGATGATTTAGTAGATACAGGCGGCACAGCTCAAGCTATCCGTAACATGTACCCTAAAGCACATTTTGTCACCATCTTTGCAAAACCTGCAGGCCGTCCATTAGTTGATGACTACGTAGTTGATATTCCACAAGATACATGGATCGAACAACCATGGGACATGGGTGTCGTTTTTGTTAAACCATTGTGTGAACAAGATAAATAAATCTGTTTTTCATGAGCGTTTTAGGTGAAAACATTGTAATTATAAAGCGTTATAGGTTTTATTGATTGCAAAAACACATTAATACCTAAAATTTTTGAGCTAAACACGATATAATTTGGGGAGTGCATTTTTGCATTCCCTTTATTTTTGGCCAAATTCAACTCTGATCGACAAGGAAATAGGGATGACTCAGCAAAACCTTTCAGAAAAACTTTTCAAACCTAAAGTCAGACAAGTTGAAACATCAACATTAGTCTCTTATTCATCTCAAACAATTTCTCAAATTAAAGAACACAGTGTGTTAAGTGGCTCCCATCATGCGGGTTGGTATCGTATGATTAATCGCTTAATGTGGATTTGGCGAGGAATAGACGCCTTAGAAATTGAAGAAGTACTAAGTCGTATTGCTATCTCAGATGCTGAGCGTAGCAATGATAACTTGTTGGATACGGTCATTGGCAACCGTCGTGGAAACTGGTGTTTCGAATGGTCCCAGCAAGCCATGCGTTGGCAGCAAAAAGCATTAGAATTTGAAAAAGGTGCAGAGGCAGGGGAGGCTTGGTTACGTTCTGCTAATTTGTACAGCATTGCCGCTTATCCTTTTATTAAAGGTGACGAGCTGGCTGACCAAGCTATTTTGCTGGCTTGCAAAGCTTATGATAGTGCCGCAAAATTTTCTCAATATCGCCTAAAGAAAATTCCTTTCAAAGTTGATGGTGGGAAAGAAGTTTGCGGTTTTTTACATATTCCTTCACAGGGGCAAGGGCCTTATCCGACAGTGATGATCTGTGGCATGTTAGATAGCTTACAGATTGATTTTTGTCGCTATTTTCGCGACTACCTCGAACCACTCGGTATTGCAATGCTAACACTGGATATGCCGTCAATTGGTTATTCGGTTAAACACAAGCTTACGCAGGAAACGAGCACCTTACATGAGCAAATCGTTCGCCAGCTTGGGGATATTGCTTGGATTGACCATACGCGTTTTGGCATCGTTGGTATGCGTTTTGGCGCAAATATAGCGTTAAGATTAGCTTATATGTGCCCTGATAAGATTAAAGCGGTTGCTGTCATAGGGCCAATTGTCCACAGTTTATTGCATGAAGAGAAATATCAACAAGATATTCCTCGGATGGTTTTGGATGTATTCGCCAGTCGTTTGGGTATTTATCAAGTTGATGGTTCTGCTTTACGTCATGAATTAAGTTGCTATTCACTTAAAAATCAAGGGCTTTTGGGGCGGCGCAGTAAGGTTCCAATGCTATCGGTTAGTCTTAAAGATGATATTTACAGCCCCAAAGCAGAGTCTGATTTAATTCGACGTTCATCGATGGATGCTGACACGATAATGCTACCAAGCCAGCCCGTTTTTGCTAATTTTGAAAAGGCGCTAAGTGAAACTACTAATTGGTTAAAAGCAAAAATACTTTAATTTTATTTAATAACTTGCTTATTTTTTCCCATTTGTTAAAAAGGTGTCTTCCCAAGAAGGAGATCCTTAACATGGCTTTACCGACTGATTACTCAAATGGAAAGTATTTAAAGAAGTTTGCTTCGATAGGACCTTATTTACGTGAAAAACAATGTTTAAATGGCTGTTATATATTCGATAGCCTCGTTGTTTGCGTGAATGCAAATATTGCCCCAGAAAAACGTGAATTTTGGGGGTGGTGGCTAAAATTGGTTGCAACTGATAAGGGGTTTGAATTTACTTATCATTTGGGCCTATACAACAGCCATGGTAGTTGGCAAGTTAAAGCATTAAAAGATGCACCAACCATTGAGGCGACAGAGCAAAATTTAGTGTCTTTTCACCAAGCCCTTGCAAAACAACTATCTGAACTTGAGTTAAGCCTCTTTCCCTCCCCGCTAATGACAGAATTAAAACTGGAATTAAGCGCATAAATTTGTTTTAAACCAACTTTTGTTGAATTTTGCGTTATGCCTGTTGGCATAACGCGCTTCTCCTGATAAAAATGATACCTACTTTTTGGTTTATTAATCCTAATGGCAGAAAAATGATGAAAAATAGCCAGACGCTGGTAGTTAAATTAGGGACCAGTGTATTAACAGGGGGCTCGCGCCGTTTAAATCAAGCTCATATTGTTGAGCTGGTTAGGCAGTGCGCGCAGCAATATGAAAAAGGGCATCGTATTATTATTGTGACTTCTGGGGCAATTGCCGCAGGTCGCGAACACTTAAATTACCCCGAACTGCCGGCTACCATAGCATCTAAACAGTTGCTTGCGGCGGTCGGTCAAAGTCGTTTAATCCAGTTATGGGAACGGTTATTCTCCATTTATGGCATTCATATCGGGCAAATGTTACTGACACGAGCCGATTTAGAAGACAGAGAACGTTTCTTAAATGCACGAGATACCTTGCAAGCACTGCTAGATAACGGAATCATTCCAGTTATCAATGAAAATGATGCTGTGGCTACCGCAGAAATCAAAGTCGGTGATAATGACAATCTATCCGCTTTGGCCGCGATTCTTGGCGATGCAGATAAACTGCTATTATTGACAGATATCGAAGGCTTATATGATGCTGATCCACGCAGTAATCCAAATGCAAAATTGATCCCTGAAGTGTATGGTATCAATGATGAACTTCGCGAAATGGCGGGGGGAAGCGTT
The DNA here is from genome assembly GCF_033901115.1 of Providencia sp. CIM-Carb-044. NCBI lineage: Bacteria > Pseudomonadati > Pseudomonadota > Gammaproteobacteria > Enterobacterales > Morganellaceae > Providencia > Providencia sp. CIM-Carb-044. The sequence goes on along the minus strand of NZ_JAXADV010000004.1, from coordinate 32,721 downwards.
AGCGGGTTAGGAACCGGTGGAATGGCAACTAAATTACAAGCAGCAGATGTCGCGGGCCGCGCAGGAATTGATGTTATCATTGCAGCAGGCAATAAACCGGATGTTATTAATGCGGTTATTGAAAATCTTCCAGTTGGTACCCGTTTTTATGGGCAAAAAAATCCAATGGAAAATCGTAAACGTTGGATTTTCGGTGCTCCAGCAGCTGGAGATGTGTACATTGATGATGGTGCACAACTGGCAATTATGGAAAAAGGCAGTTCATTATTGCCAAAAGGTATTAAGAAGATTGAAGGCGATTTCTCCCGAGGCGCAGTGATCCGTATTCGTAATATGGTAGGGAAAGATCTTGCTCATGGGGTCAGCCACTATAACAGTGATGCACTTAGAATGATTGCTGGGCACCATTCACAAGAAATCAGCAAAATACTTGGCTATGAACACGGTTCTGTGGCTGTTCATCGTGATGATATGATAGTGAGTTAATTATGTTAGAGACAATGGGTAAGGCAGCAAGAGTTGCTTCATGGCAATTAGCTCAGTTAAGTACCAAACAAAAAAATGCAGCACTATTACAGATTGCTGATCTACTAGAACAAGATAATGCAATTATACTTGCAGCGAATCAAAAAGACATGGCGCAGGCAAAAGCAAGCGGTATGACTGAGGCGTTACAAGACCGCTTATTGCTGACGCCAGAGCGTTTAAAAAGTATTGCTGATGATGTTAGAAAAGTATGTCAATTAGCTGATCCTGTTGGGCAAATTATTGATGGAAGCCAATTGGATAGCGGCTTAAATTTACAGCGCCGCCGTGTCCCATTGGGGGTTGTTGGTGTTATTTATGAAGCTCGCCCTAATGTTACCGTTGATGTGGCTTCGTTATGTTTAAAGACAGGTAATGCGGTCATTTTACGTGGCGGTAAAGAGACACACCATACTAACCTTGCGGTGGTGGAAGTTATTCAAAAAGCATTGGAAAATAGCGGCTTGCCAGCAGATGCAGTACAAGCTATTAATAATCCTGACCGTGAATTAGTTGCACAATTACTCAAATTAGATCGCTACGTCGATATGCTAATCCCTCGCGGCGGTGCGGGTTTACATAAATTATGTCGTGAGCAATCAACGATCCCAGTAATTACTGGGGGAATTGGTGTTTGCCATACATTTGTTGATAAATCGGTAGATTTTAATAAAGCCATTAACGTGATTATTAATGCAAAAGTTCAGCGCCCAAGCGCTTGTAACTCACTGGAAACATTATTAGTTCATAAAGAGATTGCGAATGAGTTTCTGCCGTTTTTAAGTGAAAAAATGGCACAACAACAAGTCACATTACATGCGAGTGAAAAAGCGCTTCCATTGCTAAAACAAGGTCCAGCTAAAGTTGTTGATGTAAAACCTGAAAACCTTGTCGATGAGTGGCTCTCACTGGATCTTAACGTAGACATTGTTGAAGATATTGACGCTGCTATCGACCATATTCGTCATTATGGTACAGCTCATTCTGATGCTATCTTGACAGAATCTATTCACCAAGCTGACTATTTCGTTCAATGTGTAGATTCAGCCGCGGTATATGTTAATGCAAGCACTCGCTTTACCGATGGTGGGCAGTTTGGTTTAGGTGCAGAGGTCGCAGTGAGTACGCAAAAATTACATTCACGTGGCCCTATGGGGTTAGATGCACTAACAACGTACAAATGGATCGGGTATGGTGACTTTTTAAGTCGTCCATAATGAGTAAAAATGATGAGATAGCCACACTTGTGTGGCTTTCTTTTTTTATTTGCCAAACTAGGCAGTTTATCATAAGCAAATTTGTAATCGGTATTGCTTAGTATTTATGATGATGGGATGAAATTTAATGTTTTACATTATCGGTCCAAGAGGTTCGGGTAAAACCACAATTGGTAAAAAATTTGCAGAATCTAAAGGTTATCAATTTGTTGATACAGATAAATTGATTTTAGAAAAAGCGGGAAAAAGTATCGCAGAAATTGTTGAACAGCACGGGTGGGATTACTTTCGCCAGCTAGAGACTGACGTCCTTAAGTCGATTACGCAAAGCGATATGATTGTTTCAACTGGTGGGGGGCTTGTTCTTGCAGAAGAAAATCAGCAAATTATGCGTAATAACGGCACCGTGATTTACTTAAATACCCACCCTGAAGTTTTAGCAAAACGCCTTGCTGCGGAACCGCAAGCGGATCAGCGACCAAGTTTGACAGGAAAATCTTTAGTTGAAGAAATTGAAGAAGTGATGCAACAAAGGGAGCCTATCTACCGTGCGACAGCACATCATATTATTGATGCGGCTCAGCCTGTCGACGACATCATCGTACAACTTAATGATTTAACTTAAACTCATGAGTGATAAGCCAGCGGTGTTTTCGGAATATACTAATTAGAGTAAAGGGAGTAGCTCAGTAAGATAGAAGTCACTAAAGGTATAGTCGTATCACACTAATATATAAAAATATAATCATAGTATAGGGACTCATTATGTTGGCAAAGATAGTCAAAACAGTACTTAAATTTTTGTTTCGCGTACAAGTTATTGGCGACGCGAAAGAATTTAATCAAGATAAATGCTTAATTACGCCCAATCATGTTTCTTTCCTAGATGGTGTATTAATCGCACTTTTTTTGCCTGTCAAACCTGTATTTGCTGTTTATTCAACATTTGCCACACCGAAAATGGTGAAGCGCCTTAAGCCCTATGCGGATATTGTCCCTCTTGATCCTGCCAACCCTCTAGGTATTCGTCATCTAGTTAAAGAGGTAGAAAAAGGGCGCCCAATAGTTATTTTCCCAGAAGGCCGAATTTCGGTTCATGGCTCTTTAATGAAAATATACGAAGGAGCGGCTTTTGTGGCAGCAAAGTCAGAAGCAAAAGTTGTTCCTATTCGTATAGAAGGTGCACAATATAGCCATTTTGGGCGGCTGAAAGGAATTTTTCCATTAAAATGGTTCCCGAAGATCACATTGCATATCTTGCCAGCACAAGAAATTCCAATGCCAGAAGCTCCTAGAGCGGTAGAGCGTCGTGCTCTGGCTGGTGAAAATCTGTACCAAATCATGAAGTCCGCACGTATGTCTTGTTTACCACAAGTCACATTAGTTGAAGAATTTATTCAAAGTGTTCAGTTTTTTGGGCGTCGCACGCCTTGTATTGAAGACATCGCATTTAAAGAGGATTCATATCAATCTCTATTGAAAAAAACCTTAGGGGTTGGCCGTATTATTGAACGTTATACTCATGAAAATGAAAGAGTTGGCCTATTATTGCCAAATGCGACAGTCACCGCAGCTGCGATTTTTGGCGCTTTAATGAGAGGCCGAGTACCTGCCATGCTTAATTACACTGCTGGCAGTCACGGTATTAGTAACGCTTTAAAAGCTTCAGCAGCGAAAGTGGTCTTTACTTCCCGCCAATTTTTGGAAAAAGGCAACTTAACGCATATTCCAGAACAAGTGCCAGAAGCAAGTTGGATTTACCTTGAAGATTTAAAAGACACGGTAACATGGCAAGATAAAATATGGATTATTAAGCACTTATTTAATCCTAAAAAAGCCATTATTCCCCGAAAACCGTCCGATGAAGCGATTGTTTTATTCACATCCGGCTCGGAAGGTACACCGAAAGGTGTTGTCCACAGCCATGCCAGCTTGATGGCAAACGTAGAGCAAATTAAAACGATCGCTGATTTTACACCTCGTGACCGTTTTATGTCGTCACTTCCATTATTTCACGCATTTGGTTTGACGGTTGGCTTATTTATCCCTCTATTTTCAGGTAGCCGAGTTTTCCTTTATCCAAGCCCATTACATTACCGGATCATTCCTGAATTAGTCTATGACAAAAACTGTACGGTATTATTTGGAACATCAACCTTTTTAGGTAACTACGCACGATTTGCTCATCAGTATGATTTTGCACGTTTGCGTTATGTGGTTGCGGGCGCAGAAAAATTATCAGATAAAACCAAAAAAATCTGGTTCGATAAATTTGGCATCCGAATTCTTGAAGGCTATGGGGTAACTGAGTGTGCACCTATTGTTTCAATTAATGTGCCAATGGCCGCTAAAGAAGGCTCTGTAGGGCAAATTTTACCCGAAATGGAAGCGCGAATTATCCCCATTTCTGGTATTGAACAAGGTGGTAAATTACAGCTTAAAGGCCCAAATATCATGAAAGGGTATTTGCGTGTGGAAGCGCCTGGGGTACTTGAAACACCACGAGCTGAAAATGCACAAGGTGAAATAGAGGAAGGTTGGTACGACACAGGTGATATCGTTGAATTAGATCATAAAAATTTCTGTACGATAAAAGGCCGTGTTAAACGTTTTGCTAAACTTGCGGGTGAAATGGTTTCTCTCGAAAGTATTGAGCAAATGGTGGCATCTCTTTCTCCTAATGCAAATCATGGTGTGGTTACAAAGCCAGATAGCAGTAAAGGTGAAGCGCTTGTTTTGTTCACAACAGATAAAGAACTAGAGCGTAGCGCATTATCTAGTGCAGCCAAAAGCAAAGGGTTAACCGAGTTAGCGGTTCCACGTGATATTCGTTTTGTTAAAGAGTTGCCAGTACTGGGTAGCGGTAAAACGGATTTTGTCACATTAAAGCAAATGGCATTAAAGGATGAATAATATGCAAGAGAATGCGTCCAATGTACCGTTAATGAGCAGAGGAATGAAAGCTGTACTTGCTTCACAGTTTCTTTCTGCATTTGCAGATAATGCTTTATTATTTGCCATATTAGCCCAACTTAAAGCCGAGTTTTATCCTGAATGGAGTCATCCTATCTTACAAATGGTGTTTGTTTTCACTTACATCGTTTTAGCGCCATTTGTTGGGCAAATTGCAGATAGGTTCTCAAAGGGCCGAGTGATGTTGTTTTCTAACATCTTTAAGTTTATTGGGGCATTAGGGATTTGTTTTGGCCTAAACCCATTCCTTTGCTATGGGTTAGTGGGAATCGGCGCTGCTTCATATTCACCAGCTAAATACGGTATTTTAGGTGAGCTCACTGGTGGAGATAACCTTGTTAAGGCCAATGGTGTCATGGAGGCTTCAACAATCGCAGCCATTTTAGTGGGATCGGTTGTCGGAGGAATGCTTTCCGATATTAACTTAATCTTAGCGTTAGGCACATGTGCTGTATTGTATGCGTTAGCCGTTATTGCGAATTTTTTCATCCCACACTTAGCTGCCGCGAGGCCTGGAAAAGGTTGGGATCTTAAACTGTTAATTACTTCTTTTTTCAATGCCTGCCGGGTGCTATGGGCTAACCAAGAAAGCCGTTTTTCACTAGTTGGAACCAGCTTGTTCTGGGGAGCTGGGGTAACGCTGCGTTTTCTGCTCGTTGCATGGGTGCCTGTGGCATTGGGATTACAAGACAATACAACGCCGACTATTTTAAATGCGATGGTTGCCGTGGGAATAGTTGCAGGAGCCGGGCTTGCTGCCAAGTTTATTACCTTAAAAACGGTTTATCGCTGCATTCCTGCGGGAGTTATTATAGGTGTGATGGTGGTGTTACTTTCGTTGCAAACTAATATTATTCCATCCTATTTTATTTTAATCATCCTTGGGATCTTCGGCGGTTTGTTTGTTGTTCCGTTGAATGCATTATTGCAAGAAAAAGGGAAGGAAACCGTTGGAGCAGGGAATGCGATTGCAGTACAAAACTTAGGTGAAAATAGTGCAATGCTAATTATGTTAGGCTTGTACTCATTAGCAATTAAAGCAGGTTTGTCAGTTGTGAATGCCGGTATTGGTTTTGGTGCTGTATTCGCAATTGCGATTGCGGGTTTATGGGTTTGGGATCGCGCTCGTAAAAAAATGGCATAAAGGTAGATAACATCATGATAGATGAGAAGCGGCTTGAAACTCTGAGTATTCAGGTTGGGCTGAAACTGAAAGAACAGGGTAAAACAGTCACAACCGCAGAGTCATGTACCGGGGGCTGGGTTGCCAAAGTTTTAACCGATATATCGGGTAGCTCAGATTATTTTCAGCGTGGCTTTGTGACATACAGTAATGAAGCAAAGCATCAAATGATCGGTGTTAAAGATGAGTCTTTACAGCAGTATGGCGCTGTAAGCCAACAAGTCGTTACTGAAATGGCGACAGGCGCTTTACAAGAAGCCTGTGCAGATTTTGCTGTTTCAGTTAGTGGAATAGCAGGCCCTGGGGGCGGTAGTGTAGAAAAACCTGTTGGTACAGTATGGTTTGGTTTTGCACAGAAACAGGCAGACCAAACGGTATTAGTCACAACACAACATCAAGTGTTTCAAGGAAACAGAAATGAAGTTCGTTTTCAATCAACACTTTATATACTTGAAACACTTTTAAAGCAGTTAAGTTAAAAATTTCCTTGATACTGTATGATTATACAGTATAATTAATTTCAACAAACCGAATTCAATCGTTTTATTTGCAGTGGTCAAATCATTGCACTTAGGGAGTAAACATGGCTATTGATGAAAACAAACAAAAAGCACTTGCAGCAGCATTAGGCCAAATTGAAAAGCAATTTGGTAAAGGTTCCATTATGCGTCTTGGTGAAGACCGCTCTATGGATGTTGAAACTATCTCAACAGGCTCCTTATCCCTTGATGTTGCATTGGGTGCTGGTGGCTTGCCACTAGGTCGTATTGTTGAAATCTACGGCCCTGAATCTTCAGGTAAAACAACACTAACTCTGCAAGTTATTGCTGCAGCGCAACGTAGTGGTAAAACATGTGCTTTCATCGATGCTGAACACGCTTTAGACCCTATCTATGCTAAAAAATTAGGCGTTGATATCGATAACTTACTATGTTCTCAACCGGACACCGGTGAGCAAGCGCTAGAAATTTGTGATGCATTAACTCGCTCAGGTGCGGTTGATGTGATCATCGTTGACTCCGTTGCTGCATTAACACCAAAAGCTGAAATTGAAGGTGAAATTGGTGATTCACATATGGGCCTAGCTGCTCGTATGATGAGCCAAGCAATGCGTAAGTTAGCTGGTAACTTAAAAACATCTAATACCTTACTGATCTTTATCAACCAAATTCGTATGAAGATTGGTGTTATGTTTGGTAACCCAGAAACAACAACAGGTGGTAATGCATTAAAATTCTACGCATCTGTTCGTTTAGACATCCGCCGTATTGGTGCTGTTAAAAATGGCGAAGAAATCGTCGGTAGTGAAACTCGCGTTAAAGTGGTAAAAAACAAAGTTGCAGCACCGTTCAAACAAGCTGAATTCCAAATTTTGTATGGTGAAGGTATTAATACCTTCGGCGAGCTAATTGACTTAGGTGTAAAACATAAGTTAATTGAAAAAGCAGGGGCTTGGTATAGTTATAACGGCGATAAAATTGGCCAAGGTAAAGCTAACTCAACAAATTATTTAAAAGAGCACCCTGAAGTTGCTCAAGAAATTGATACCAAACTGCGTGAAATGTTATTGAATCACACTGGTGAATTTAGTAGTGCAGCAACAGACTTTATCAGTGATGCTGATGAAGAAGAAACACCAGAAGAATTTTAATTTTAATCTAATTAATTGATTAATAAGTAAATTATAGGCGCTCCGCTGATGTGGTGGCGCCTATTTTATTTTTAACCTATTACATTAATAGTTTATTGAACAGTTTTTCTGTGGAAAAATACACCAGTGCAAGGTATAAACATACTTTCAGAAAATATCTAGACGCTTTACAATGAAAGCTGCGAATGGATGTATCTATATTTTACTTCTGCACAAAGAGACTTTATCTTATCAGTCACTTTTTAATCGGAGAGTTGATTAGAGGTGATGTTACATTCCATCTCAACAATTCGTAATTCTGTTTCCAGCTTGATATCGGGATAAATATGAGTAAAAGCACCGCTGAGATCCGTCAAGCGTTTCTCGACTTTTTTCATACAAAAGGTCATCAAGTGGTCTCTAGTAGTTCACTAGTGCCAAATAATGACCCTACACTATTGTTCACAAACGCAGGGATGAACCAGTTCAAAGATGTATTTCTTGGTCTGGATAAAAGAGCATATTCCCGAGCGACAACCGCGCAACGCTGTGTGCGTGCAGGTGGTAAACATAACGACTTAGAAAATGTAGGCTATACTGCCCGCCACCATACATTTTTTGAAATGTTAGGCAATTTTAGCTTTGGCGATTACTTTAAGCATGATGCTATCCGTTTTGCTTGGGAGTTATTGACTAGCGAAGAATGGTTTAACTTACCAAAAGAAAGGTTGTGGGTGACCGTTTACGCAACTGACGATGAAGCTTATGATATCTGGAATAAAGAAATTGGTATTCCAGTTGAGCGTATTATTCGTATTGGTGATAACAAGGGCGCACCATATGCGTCAGATAACTTCTGGCAAATGGGTGATACCGGTCCCTGTGGCCCATGTACCGAGATTTTCTATGATCACGGTGACCATATATGGGGGGGGCCTCCAGGAAGCCCAGAAGAAGACGGTGACCGCTATATTGAAATTTGGAACTTAGTCTTCATGCAATTTAACCGTCAGTCTGACGGGACAATGGAGCCTCTACCAAAACCTTCAGTTGACACAGGAATGGGCTTAGAGCGTATTTCTGCGGTATTGCAGCACGTTAATTCAAACTATGAAATTGATATCTTCCGTGACCTTATTGCTGCGGCAGCTAAAGCAACAGGTGCGACGGATTTAGAGAATAAATCATTACGTGTTATTGCTGACCACATTCGTTCTTGTGCATTCCTTGTTAGTGATGGTGTTATTCCATCAAATGAAGGTCGTGGTTATGTTCTGCGTCGTATTATTCGACGTGCTGTTCGTCACGGTTATATGCTTGGTGCCAAAGACACTTTCTTCTACAAATTAGTCGCGCCACTGATTAAAGTCATGGGGCCTGCGGCCGATGAACTTGCACGCCAGCAAGCTATGGTTGAAAAAGTTCTCAAGACCGAAGAAGAGCAATTTGCACGCACGTTAGAACGCGGTCTTCAATTATTAGATGAAGAACTTGCTTCACTGAAAGGGGATACTCTGGATGGTGAAGCGGCATTCCGCTTATATGACACCTATGGCTTCCCAATCGATTTAACGGCAGATGTTTGCCGTGAGCGCAATATTAAAGTCGACGAAGAAGGTTTTGAGCGGGCGATGGAAGACCAGCGTCGTCGTGCGCGCGAATCCAGTGGTTTTGGTGCGGATTATAACTCTTTAATTAAAGTTGATAAGCGTAGTGAATTCTCCGGTTATCAATATGATGAGCAACAAGCCACTATTACTGCATTATATAAAGATGGCCAACCTGTAGACAGTTTGAATGCGGGTGAAGAAGGCTTAGTTATACTAGATAAAACTGCATTTTATGCAGAGTCTGGTGGGCAAGTCGGTGATACTGGTTACTTAAATAATGACAATGCGAGCTTTAAAGTCACTGATACACAAAAATATGGTCAAGCAATTGGGCATATTGGTAAGGTAGAGGCGGGTTCACTGGTTGTTAACCATAGAATTACCGCTTTTGTGGATAGCGCTAGACGTGATGCGATCCGTTTAAATCACTCAGCAACACACTTACTGCATGCGGCATTACGCCAAGTATTAGGCGACCATGTTTCTCAAAAGGGTTCATTGGTTAATGACAAATACTTGCGTTTTGACTTCTCTCATTTTGAAGCGATGACACAAGAGCAACTACGTCAAGTAGAAGATATTGTGAATGCACAAATCCGTAAAAACTCAGAAATTGAAACTGAACTGATGGATTTAGAAGGCGCTAAAGCAAAAGGTGCTATGGCATTATTCGGTGAAAAATATGAGGAACGTGTACGTGTTCTGAGTATGGGTGATTTTTCTATCGAGTTATGTGGTGGTACACATGCGCGTCGTACAGGAGATATTGGTTTATTCCGTATCTTGAGTGAATCTGGTACGGCTGCAGGTGTTCGTCGTATTGAAGCGACTACAGGCTCAATGGCGATTGAAAGCATTCACAATCAGTCAGAGCAACTTTCAGCAATTGCACACTTAGTGAAAGGTGATATTAATAGTCTTGTCGAGAAAGTAAAAGCGGCGTTAGACAAATCTCGCCAACTCGAAAAAGAAATTGTGCAACTAAAAGATCAACAAGCATCTCAAGAAAGTGCTTCACTAAGTAGTAAAGCGAAAGACGTGAAAGGCATCAAATTATTAGTCACTCAATTAGCGGATACTGATCCTAAGTTGTTGAGAACTATGGTTGATGACCTTAAAAATCAGTTGAAATCAGCGATTATCGTGCTTTCAACAACAAGTGGTGATAAAGTCAGTATGATCGTTGGGGTAACTAATGATTTGACTGCTAAAGTTAAAGCAGGGGACTTAATTTCCTATATTGCAAGTCAGGTAGGTGGTAAAGGTGGCGGTCGCCCAGACATGGCTCAAGCGGGAGGTACTGACGTTAGCGCATTACCTGCTGCTATGGCAAGTGTCGAAGAATGGGTCGAAGCGCGTCTGTAAGCACTTACAAAGTTGCCTCATTAAAATATGAGGCAACTTTAATCTGTTGCGGCATTGTTAATGTATCGTTTGTAGTGCTATATTTTGCTTGTAAATAATTAGAATGCTTGTATTGATGGCATCAATGCTTTAGGTGAATGTCATTGCTTTACGTTTTCACGGTGTGTGATGGACAATAGCGGGGATACCTAGAGACCCGACTCTTTTAATATTTCAAGGAGCAAAGAATGCTTATTCTGACTCGTCGAGTTGGTGAAACACTCATGATAGGCGATGAGGTAACAGTTACTGTATTGGGTGTCAAAGGCAACCAAGTTCGTATTGGTGTTAATGCCCCAAAAGAAGTTTCTGTTCACCGTGAAGAAATTTATCAACGGATCCAGGCTGAAAAGACTCAACCAGATAATCAATAATAATGAATAAGCGTCCAATGATTGATCACACAGCAAGAATGGGCGCTTGTCTTACTCACATTATTTCTAAAAATATCCTTTCGTTTTTATAATTCTCTAGCATCAAACTCACTTTATTGTTTAGTCTTCGGTTCTCTTGTACGAAATCTTGTTTTCCTTTGTATGAAATATAGGCTAATCAATCCAGTGAGCTCATTTTTATTCACTTATAGAATAATTTTTTTTCTGTATTTTTGTTTATAAAGTTAGTGTCATAAGGGCTGAAAAATATCTTTTTCGGTGTTAAACTAAGCATCTTGCTTGTGAAATGTGCAAACAGACAACGGAATGCAAAAAGTTTGGAAAAATTGTTTGACTTCTAAGTCTAGGAAAGTAATATGTGCGCCACACAGCAACGAGATGTTTGAAAAAACAAATCGTGTGTAACTAAAATATGGTGAGGTGGCCGAGAGGCTGAAGGCGCTCCCCTGCTAAGGGAGTATGCGGTCAAAAGCTGCATCGAGGGTTCGAATCCCTCCCTCACCGCCATTTTAGATTATGCATCCGTAGCTCAGCTGGATAGAGTACTCGGCTACGAACCGAGCGGTCGGAGGTTCGAATCCTCCCGGATGCACCATCTTTAACCCTATGAGAGAATCTGATGGGGTTTTGTTTTGGTTTTAGCAACCAAACAAAGCAGTAACTAAGAAGTTGATTTATAGAAGTAGAAGTTGATAAAGAAGTTTGAGAGAGCAGCACATCTTGCATTAAGTATGCATCCGTAGCTCAGCTGGATAGAGTACTCGGCTACGAACCGAGCGGTCGGAGGTTCGAATCCTCCCGGATGCA
>NZ_JAXADV010000004.1:0-20877 GCF_033901115.1 Providencia sp. CIM-Carb-044 | reverse complement strand
TAGCTCAGCTGGATAGAGTACTCGGCTACGAACCGAGCGGTCGGAGGTTCGAATCCTCCCGGATGCACCATCTTTAAGAAACTCCTCGTTCGAGGAGTTTTTTTTTGCCTAAAATTACCATTCATAAAATTAATTAAATCGTATTTTCTATACCTCTTTGATTTATTCCCTCATAAACCACACATCTAGACAGCGACAATTTATGTGATTTAAGCTAAAGTAATTGCCTTAATAAAATAAATTAACATCACAGGCGGGAGGTCGACTTGATCCCGGACGTATCGAAAGCGCTCTCATGGTTAGAGGCGCACCCAGAAACACTTAATGGTATTCAACGTGGTATTGAGCGTGAAACATTGCGTGTAACCCCCACAGGCGCAATTGCAGAGACCTTGCATCCAGAAGGGCTGGGAAAAGCTTTAACACATAAATGGATCACGACAGATTTTGCGGAGTCCTTACTCGAATTTATTACTCCTGTAGATAAAAGCATTAGCCATAATTTGGCTTTTTTGCGAGATTTACACCGCTATACAGCTCGTCACCTTCAAGATGAAAGAATGTGGCCGCTGAGTATGCCATGCTTTATTGAAAGTGAAGATAAAATCACTCTTGCGCAGTACGGCTCTTCTAATGTGGGGCAGTTTAAAACGCTGTACCGCGAAGGCCTTAAAAATCGTTATGGTGCTTTGATGCAAACGATAGCAGGGGTGCATTATAACTTCTCTTTGCCGATTGAATTTTGGCAAGCATGGGCGGGTATTGAAGACGAAGAAAGCGGTAAAGAAAAAATTTCTGAAGGCTATTTACGTCTAATTAGAAATTACTACCGCTTTGGTTGGGTTATTCCTTATCTATTTGGCGCATCTCCAGCTATCTGCGGCTCTTTTTTGAAAGATAGGGATACGACGCTATCATTTGATAAAACAGACTGTGGTACGTATTACTTGCCTTATGCGACATCGTTACGCATGAGTGACTTAGGTTATACAAATAAATCACAAAGTGATTTAAACATCACATTCAATAAATTGGATGAATATGTAGAGAACCTGAAAAAAGCCATCCATAAGCCTTCAGCTGAATTTGAAAAACTGGGTGTAAAAAAAGGCGGCAAATATATTCAACTAAATACGAATGTGCTGCAGATTGAAAATGAGCTCTATGCCCCAATACGGCCCAAACGCGTTCCTAAAGGCAATGAATCACCTTCTGACGCATTATTACGTGGTGGTATTGAGTACATTGAAGTCCGTTCACTTGATATCAATCCATTTAGTGCGATAGGCGTTAATGAAACGCAAGCTCGTTTTGTTGATCTATTCTTAATATGGTGTGTACTTGCTGATGCACCTGAAATGAATGCTCAGGAATTAGACTGTTGCCGTCAAAACTGGAATCGTGTCATTCTAGAAGGTCGTAAACCAGGCCAAGTCATTGGTTTCGGTTGTGGCAGCGAAGTTAAACCATTAGTTGACGTTGGGCAGCAATTATTTAATGACTTGATCCGTGTGGCTGAAGTGCTAGACACTTGTTGCGATGCAAAATATCAAGAAGTTTGTCACCAATTTGTTGCTATGTTTAAAGACCCAACTCTTACATATTCAGCGCTTGTTATGGATGAAATGTTAGAAAAAGGTATTGGTGGTTACGGGTTAGAATTAGCTGAAAAATATTTTGAACAGTTAGTGAACGAGCCGTATGAAGTGATAACTGAAGAGCAATTTGAGCAAGCACGATTAGCTTCAATAGCGAAGCAAGCGAAGATGGAACAAAGTGAGAGCGAAAGCTTTGAGGACTATCTACGCATTCATGCAGGACGCTAAAAGAAATGGCCACTCTAGGTGGCCAAAAAAAATCTCTTAGAGAATTAGGGATGATAACAAATTGCGCGTCTTTCAATAATTCAGACTCTGTATTTTCAAAATAGTTTCATTTATTTTAGAAAATATTTTTTATTTTCGAGGAGGTCACGAAATGCCATTATTAGATAGCTTTACTGTCGATCATACTCGCATGTCAGCACCTGCTGTACGTGTGGCAAAAACCATGAAAACACCAAGCGGTGATACCATCACAGTTTTTGATTTGCGTTTTACTGTACCAAATGAAGAAGCCATGACAGAAAAAGGGACGCATACTTTAGAGCACCTTTTTGCAGGCTTTATGCGTGATCACCTCAACGGAAATGGTGTTGAAATTATTGATATTTCACCAATGGGGTGCCGTACTGGTTTTTATATGAGCCTTATTGGCCAGCCAGATGAACTGCGTGTTGCTAATGCATGGAAAGCGGCAATGGAAGATGTTTTGCAAGTGAAAGACCAAAACAAGATCCCTGAATTGAATGTCTATCAGTGCGGTACATACAAAATGCACTCACTGGAAGAAGCCCAGCAAATTGCACGTAATGTTCTTGCATCAGAAATTGGTATCAATAAAAATGATGAATTAGCATTACCTGCAGAGAAACTTGAACAGCTACACGTTTAGTTTTTATCAAATATTCTCTATAAAAAGAGCCAATTAAGGCTCTTTTTATTTTATATGAGAATTAAATTGCAAGTTTATGACCAAATCAAAGGTCGGGGACTTGAGAACTGAATGTAAGAGGTGTGATCCTAACCTGTTTAACGATATTTTCACTCATTGCTAATACCTCGATAAGGTAATGCCCCACCACGATTTGCTCTTCAAGCTGTGGAATATCACCAATGACCTCTAAAACCATGCCATTAACCGTCCTAGGGCCATCTATGGGGAGATTCCAATCAAAAGCCTTATTCAGCTCACGAATATTAGCAGAACCGTCTACAAGAACGCTTCCATCACTTTGTGGCAAGACTTCTTCGGCTAAAGATGGTGACATCGAGGTTGTGAAGTCACCCACTATCTCTTCTAATATATCTTCGACAGTGATAAGGCCTTGAATTTCACCGTATTCATCAACAATGATCCCTAGTTTTTCTTTATTGTGCTGGAAGTTAACTAACTGAACATTTAATGGTGTACTGTTAGGAATAAAATAAATGTTATCTGCAGCTTTAATTAGGTTTTGCTTATTAAACTCACGTTTTTCCATCATAAGACGGTATGCTTCGCGGACGCGTAAAATGCCAATAGAGTCATCAAGTGAGTCGCGATAAAGCACAATGCGGCCATGAGGGGAGTGCGTGAGCTGCCGAATGATTGATTTCCAGTCATCATTGACATCAATACCAACAATCTCATTCCTTGGCAGCATAATATCGCCAACAGTGACTTTGTCTAAGTCTAAAATTGAAATCAACATGTCTTGATTTCGGCGGCTAATTTTATGCTTTGATTCGTTAACAATGGTGCGTAGCTCTTCCTTATTAACCGCATCAGTTCGTGCGGTTAGTGACTTCACCCCAATGCAGCGTAACAGTAGCGCTGAAATAGTATTAAATGCCCAAACAATAGGCATCATGACTACTTGTAATGGTTTTAAGAGGTAACTACTTGGAAATGCGATTTTTTCAGGGTACAGCGCTGCCAGTGTTTTTGGCATGACTTCGGCAAAAATGAGGATCACAAAAGTCAGGATCCCTGTAGCCATAGCTACACCTGCATTCCCATATAATCGCATACCAATGATGGTCGCTAATGCGGAAGCGACTATGTTGATTAAGTTATTACCAATAAGGACTAGGCTTAACAGCTTATCAGGGTGTTTAAGAAGTTTTTCAACGCGGATCGCTGAGCGATTACCTTGTTTTGCTAAATGTTTTAACCGATAACGGTTTAGCGTCATCATCCCTGTTTCTGATGCAGAGAAATAGGCTGACATAAAAATTAAAACAATCAATATGATGATTAGCGTACTTGTGGACACATCATCCAAAACAAGTTTCCTTATATTGTGAAAGTCGTGGCTTTATTTGCGTCAAAATACCATAAACTCCTGTATTAAACGGTTACCAAAAAAAGCCATTGTTAAGATGATTGAGCCACCAACATGGAAAAATAGGACGCGCTTACCTCGCCATCCTCCATGGAAATGTCCCCAAAGTAGAGTGATATAAACAAACCATGCAATGACGGATAATACCGATTTATGGATATTTTCTTTATCAAAAATATTATCCATATAAATAAAGCCAGTACACAAGGTCAGAGTCAGCAAAATGACCCCAACTTGAGTGATGTGGAACATTTTACGTTCAATTACCATCATGGGTGGCATATCTGGACTAAATTTTAAGGTTTTGTTCTTTAGCTGATGGTCAATTAAAGCCACTTGTAATGCATATAAAGCCGCAATAAGGAGTGTCGCATAGCTCAACAAAGCTAGACCAATATGAACAAAAAGTGGTACTCGAGCTTCAAGATGCGTAATAAACTCACCAGGCATTAGCGTTGACAGCATCAAGTTAATAATGGCAAAACTATAGACTATAGGCGTTAAGTACCAAGCTTTTCCCCAGTAAGCGACAACAGTCATAATCACACACATGAGTAAGCTCACTGTTGAGCCTAAATTCAACAGAGTGAGGTTTTGTCCCTCGGCTTCACTGAAAATCAAAAATTTCAATGTAATAGCGTGAGTTACTAACGCAACAACGGCAAGAAAAAGCGCGAGGTGGCGGTAGAACGGCTGTTTACGCACTTGGCCAGGGACGATCAGTAACAGACTGACCATGTATGTACAAACTGCTATGACTGCAAATACGGGCATAGTATAGTGTCGTTAATCATTTTTAGTGGAAAGTTATTCATAGTATAACTTGTACGAGTGTAGGCTCCAACTATTGGACAGGCCAATCACAATATATTCATTGCTGATAGCACTTCATGCGCCTACTGCTTGGTTTGTATTATTAAATTCATGCCATAATAACCTGTATCATCTGTTTCAAACAGGGGGCAGCGAAAAAACTGCGGGCATGTTACAATGGGGCATTATTTTGCCGCGATTATTTTTAGTGTTGGTTTCCCTTCATCATTGTGAAGGTATTGATGCTTATAATTCAAGTTGTTAGGTAACACGCACTTGAAATTATCTGTATTAGCAACCAGATCAGGCTGACATCGGCCCATCAACAGAATTGAGCTAAGACATATGTTTGATAATTTAACTGACAGACTATCGCGCACGTTGCGCAATATCAGTGGGCGTGGGCGTCTAACTGATGAAAATATTAAAGAAACACTACGCGAAGTTCGCATGGCCTTGCTGGAAGCTGACGTTGCTTTGCCAGTTGTCCGTGAATTCATTCAAAAAGTTAAAGAAAATGCCGTTGGGCAAGATGTCAATAAAAGTCTAACACCTGGCCAAGAGTTCATTAAAATAGTTCAAAATGAACTGACTAGGGCGATGGGGGACGAAAACCACCAACTTAATTTATCCGCACAACCTCCTGCTGTCGTTTTAATGGCAGGTTTGCAAGGTGCCGGTAAAACGACCAGCGTTGCAAAATTAGGTAAGCTCTTAAAAGAAAAGCAAAAGAAAAAAGTATTAGTTGTCTCTGCTGACGTTTATCGCCCTGCAGCGATTAAACAACTAGAGACATTAGCTGAAAGTGTTGGAATTGACTTTTTCCCTTCAGAAGTACAAGAAAAACCCGCTGCAATTGTTCAAAAAGCATTAAAACACGCACAATTACAATTCTACGATGTGCTGTTGGTGGATACCGCAGGTCGCTTGCATGTTGATGAAGCGATGATGGAAGAAATCCAAGAAGTTCACCGTATTATTAAGCCAGTTGAGACCTTATTCGTCGTCGATGCGATGACAGGGCAAGATGCGGCAAATACAGCGAAAGCATTTAATGAAGCCTTACCACTGACAGGGGTTGTGTTGACCAAGGTCGATGGTGATGCACGAGGCGGTGCGGCACTTTCAATTCGTGCGATCACGGGGAAACCTATTAAGTTCTTAGGTGTTGGTGAAAAAACTGATGCCTTAGAACCATTCCACCCAGAGCGTGTCGCGTCTCGTATCCTTGGTATGGGTGATGTGATTTCTCTGATTGAAGAGATTGAGCATAAAGTTGACCGTGATGAAGCTGAAAAGCTTGCTAAAAAACTTAAAACGGGAGATAGCTTTGATTTAAATGACTTTTTAAGTCAATTGAAGCAAATGCGTAATATGGGCGGCATGGCGAGCATGATGAGCAAAATGCCAGGAATGTCTCAGTTACCCGATGCCGTTAAGTCCCAAATGGATGATAAAATCACCGTTCGTATGGAAGCGATGATTAATTCCATGACACGTAAAGAACGTGAAAAACCGGAAATTATTAAAGGTTCACGAAAACGTCGTATTGCGGCAGGTTCGGGAACTACCGTGCAAGAAGTTAATCGCCTCTTAAAACAATTTGATGACATGCAACGCATGATGAAGAAAATGAAAAAAGGCGGTCTAGCCAAGATGATGCGCGGCATGAAGGGTATGATGCCACCGGGTTTTCCGGGGCGTTAAGCAATAAAGCCTCAAACAAAACGCACTTTTGATTGATTTTTGCGTCAAAGTGAGTAAACTTTTCGGGCTTTTTATATGACAGCCGGACTCTATCCCTCGATGGAGTCTGGTTGTTTTGTTAACTAATGAGGATGTTATGGTAACAATTCGTTTATCTCGTGGCGGCGCTAAAAAACGTCCGTTCTACCAAATCGTTGTGACTGATAGCCGCAATGCGCGTGACGGTCGTTTCATTGAGCGTATCGGTTTCTTCAACCCGATCGCTGCAGGTCAAGCAGAAGAACTGCGTTTAGACCTGGACCGTGTTGAGCACTGGGTTGGCTTAGGCGCAACTATTTCTGACCGTGTTGCACAACTGGTCAAACAAGCTAAGAAAGCAGCTTAATCTGTCGCGGTGGTAACAATGAGCAAGCAAACTAAACTACAGCCACCTGAAAACCCAATTGTATTGGGGAAATTAGGTGCGGCATACGGTATTCGTGGTTGGCTCAAAGTTTTTTCGTCCACCGAACATGCTGAAAGTATTTTTGAGTATCAGCCTTGGTTTATCCAACGTTCAGGTCAATGGCAACACATTGAAATTGAAGATTGGAAACATCATAACAAGGATATCATTGTCAAGCTGAACGGGGTCGATGACCGCGATGCAGCCGCGCTTTTGACTAACTTTGAAATTGCGGTTGATTCAACCCAACTTCCTGAGTTAGAAAACGAATACTACTGGAAAGACCTGATGGGCTGCCAAGTAGTGACGTTACAAGGCTATGACCTTGGTACCATCACTGACATGATGGAGACCGGTTCAAATGATGTGCTGGTCATTAAGGCGAATTTAAAAGATGCATTTGGCATCAAGGAGCGGTTGGTTCCGTTTCTTGATGGGCAGGTTATCAAGAAAGTCGATCTCGATGCCAAACTTATTGAAGTGGATTGGGATCCTGGTTTTTAAATCTCCGGTTGAACGGTTTTGATAAGTGGGACGAAATTATGTGGATTGGTGTAATTAGCCTGTTTCCCGAAATGTTCCGCGCAATAACCGAGTACGGGGTAACTGGTCGGGCAGTGAAAAATGGCCTGCTAACATTTGAGTGCTGGAATCCGCGAGATTTTACTCACGATAAGCACAAAACTGTTGATGATCGCCCCTATGGTGGTGGTCCAGGCATGCTGATGATGGTGCAACCGCTTAAGGATGCAATCAACGCAGCAAGAACTGAGGCTGGTGAGGGTGCAAAGGTTATTTATCTTTCACCGCAAGGGCGCAAACTTAGTCAAGACGGTGTTTGCGAGCTGGCAACCAATGAGAAATTGATTCTTGTTTGTGGCCGCTATGAAGGCATTGATGAGCGTATCATTCAAACCGAAGTTGACGAAGAATGGTCAATCGGTGATTACGTTCTCAGTGGCGGGGAACTTCCCGCGATGGTGTTGATTGACTCAGTTTCACGGTTTATACCGGGAGTACTTGGTCATCAAGCCTCTGCTCAAGAAGACTCTTTTGCAGATGGTTTGTTAGATTGTCCGCACTATACCCGCCCTGAAGTGTTAGATGGCATGCAAGTTCCTGATGTTTTACTTTCAGGAAACCACGCTAAAATAGATAGCTGGCGTATGAAACAATCACTCGGCCGTACCTGGCTTAGAAGACCTGAGCTTCTGGAAAGCCTAGCTCTGACTGACGAGCAGAGGATGTTGCTGGCTGAATTCCAAAGGGAATATCAGTCTGAGCAACAAATGAATCCAGACAATTAATTGTCTAAACATATCAGTTTACCTAGGGTAAGAGAGTTATTATGAGCAACATTATTAAACAACTTGAACAAGAGCAAATGAAGCAGGACGTACCTTCATTCCGTCAGGGTGACACCGTGGAAGTTAAGGTATGGGTCGTAGAAGGCTCTAAAAAACGTCTGCAGGCATTCGAGGGCGTGGTTATCGCTATTCGTAACCGCGGTCTGCACTCTGCATTCACTGTTCGTAAAATTTCTAACGGCGAAGGTGTTGAGCGTGTATTCCAAACTCACTCTCCAGTCGTAGATAGCATTGCTGTTAAACGTCGTGGTGCTGTTCGCAGATCTAAACTGTACTACCTGCGTGGGCGTTCTGGTAAGGCAGCTCGTATTAAAGAGCGTCTGAACGCCAAGTAATACGCTTTCGCTACATCCGAAAGTTATGTTATGAGAGAGGCCCGCATTTGCGGGCCTTTTTATATTCGTCACTATATTCTTCATAATTCAAATTGTAGCTGTGTTGGCAGCACTCAGCCCCACAGGTCACATACCTATATTCTTCATAATTCAAGTTGTAGCCGTGTTGGCTGCGTTCAGCCACACAGGTCACATACTTGTGTATGCTCCCTGCGATGTCCTCACTTTGCCGCCTTGCTATAACTCGAACTATTTAGAATATAGCTGATAACTTATGCTTATCTGTAAATAAATACTTACAGATTGCTTGTTTTTCTTTGGTCTATTAAAGTAATTTAATGTTAAATTAATGTAAAATTGTAGTTTATTCAATTTATTATAGTGATGTAAACAATTCAATACGGAAGTGGAAATATTTTACATAAATGGATTGAATTGTTTACGATGCATGGTATGTTATTACTCATACACCCAAACACAATACGTAAATAATAAACTAAGCAAATATAAGCTAATAAGTAGGTAAAAAAATGATCATGCAAAAAGATGTACTCAACAACGTGAATATTCAAGACGAGCAGGTATTAATCACTCCTGAGAGTCTGAAAGAGAAATATCCGCTGAGTCGCAGCAACCTGCATGCCATTGCGACATCGCGCCAAGTGATTGCTGACATTATTCATCAACGCGACCCTCGCTTACTCGTGGTATGTGGTCCTTGCTCAATCCATGATGTGGATGCCGCTATTGAATATGGTGAGCGCCTGAAAGTATTAGCCGAAGAATTAAGTGATAGTTTATATATTGTGATGCGTGTGTATTTTGAAAAACCTCGTACAACCGTAGGTTGGAAAGGTTTGATTAGTGATCCATTTATGGATGGTTCTTTTGAAATGGAAAAAGGCCTACATATTGCTCGTGATTTGTTGACCAATTTAGTGAATATGGGGCTGCCATTAGCGACAGAAGCATTGGATCCTAACAATCCTCAATACTTAGGGGATTTATTCAGTTGGTCAGCCATTGGTGCAAGAACGACTGAGTCACAGACCCACCGTGAAATGGCATCTGGTTTATCTATGCCTGTTGGTTTCAAAAATGGAACCGATGGGAGTTTATCTACAGCGATTAATGCGTTAAAAGCAGCAGCGATGCCACACCGTTTTATGGGAATTAACCAATCTGGCCAAGTTTGTTTATTACATACCAAAGGTAATAGTAACGGACATGTCATTTTACGTGGTGGGAAAACGCCTAACTACAGTGCCGAAGACATTGCGGCTTGTGAAGCGGAAATGAAAAAAGCAGGTTTAGAGCCGTCCCTTATGGTGGATTGTAGCCATGGAAACTCGAATAAAGATTACCGCCGTCAGCCATTAGTTGTTGATTCTATTATTGAACAAATTATTAATGGTAATGAATCAATTACAGGTATTATGCTAGAAAGTCATATTAATGAAGGGAATCAAACATCTGAACAAGCTCGTGACACAATGAAATACGGTGTGTCAGTGACAGATGCCTGCATTAACTGGCAAACGACGGAAACGGTATTGCGTAAATTACATCAAGCATTGTTGCCTGTGCTTGAACAACGTGCGCAAAAATTGAGTAAAGTGAGCTGATCAAGGTATTGGTATGTCTGTTGAGTTATCCCATTTACGGGAACAAATTGATGAAGTTGATAAATCGTTACTAGATTTATTAGCAAAAAGGCTGCAACTGGTTGCTGAAGTCGGTGAAGTGAAAAGCTTACATGGTTTACCGATTTATGTGCCTGAACGAGAAACAAGCATGTTGGCAGCACGTCGCGCCGAAGCTGAGCGTATGGGGATCCCACCTGATCTGATAGAGGATATTCTAAGGCGGATCATGCGCGAATCTTACGCACGTGAAAATGATAAAGGGTTTAAAACACTGAACCCATCAGCTGGCCCAATTGTGATTGTAGGTGGTGATGGGAAAATGGGGCGGTTATTTCACCGTCTCCTTAATTTATCAGGCTATCAGGTTAAGACATTAAACGAAGATGACTGGGCACAAGCAGAATCTATAGTTGCTGGTGCGAGCGTCGTGATGGTTAGTGTACCAATTCATTTGACAGTACAAGTCATCAACCAGCTGCCTAAACTGGATAAAAGCACGGTCTTGATGGATATCGCATCGATTAAGCAACAGCCATTAGAAGCGATGTTAGCGGCCCATGATGGGCCAGTACTTGGGCTTCACCCGATGTTTGGTCCTGATATTGGTAGTGTTGCAAAGCAAGTATTTGCTTACTGTAATGGCCGTGGCTCGGAGTCTTATCAGTGGTTTCTTGAACAGTTATTAGTTTGGGGGGCACGTTTGAAAGAAATCTCAGCCGAAGAGCATGATAAAAACATGAGCTTTATTCAGGCATTACGCCACTTTACAACATTTACTTACGGGCGAAATCTTGCTGAGGAAAATATCGATTTACAGCAATTACTTGATTTATCATCGCCTATTTATCGTTTAGAGCTCGCGATGGTTGGGCGGCTGTTTGCTCAAGACCCTCAACTCTATGCAGACATTATTATGTCTTCAAATGAAAATGTTGAATTGATACGCAGATATCATCAATTGTTAGGTGATTCAATAGCGCTACTGGAGAAAAAAGATAAAGCGGAATTTATTCGCCAATTTAATCAAATTAGCCAGTGGTTCGGTGAAGATGCCCATCATTTTATGAAAGAAAGCCAATCATTACTGCAACGAGCAAACGATAATCGAAAATAATCATCCCGCCTTCTATCGTGTTTTATAGCGGTAGAGGGCTTTATTTTCTTGTTAATTTTTTGTTACCTTCTATATTCTTCTATTTCAGTTAATCTCACCAAGAATGTTTATTTAAAATAGGTAATTGTACTTATCTATATAATTTCTATCGAATAATATGCTAATCAGATAAAAACTGAATTTATTCACTATCTAATTTCAAATTAATCAATTTTTAAAATCAATATTTATAAATCGATCGATTTATATGATAAAGATTTCACCTGTTTTACCGATAACACTACTCATTAAATGATGGTTAGCGTGGTAAATATATGTCTTTTAAAAATCTCAAAATTAGTATGAAGTTAACGGTAGCATTTGGTGGTTTTGTTGCGCTTATTATCCTAAGTTCACTTTTTTCTTTAGCCAATATGAACCGAGCTAATGATGGCATGAAACAAGTCCTGTATGAAAGTTATCCTATTGCCTCTACCGCAGGGCAAATGATGGATAACTTTTATTCTTTTATAGGGATCCAAGAGCTAATTTTACTTGATGATCGTGGTAGTGATAAACGCAGAGAAGAGTTGGCTAAAATTACATTAAAAATTAATGGATTGATGGAAAGCTTAGAAAATAACGTTACAGATGATCGCTCTAAAGAAGTCTTGGCTGATTTGCGTGTTATTCGCCAACAGTTTCATTCATCAATTACTCGCATCAATACCTTTTTATCAGAGAATAATCGCCAAGCTGCTATTGACGAAATGATGACTAAAACGTCTAGTATTCAACGTGATTATCGTGATCAAATTCAAACGTTAATGGCCATCCAAGATTTGGAAATGCAAGAAGTTGGCCGTAAAGTGAATGCGGATTATGAAAACAATAAACTATTACTAGCGGTGTTATCAATCTTGAGTATTGGCGCGGGCTGCGTAATGGGCTGGTATATTACGAACATTATCACAAGGCCATTGGAAAATGCGGTTAATTTCGCGCAGTCAATTGCAAATGGGGATCTGACTAAAGATATTCAGGTCACCTCAAAAGATGAAACGGGTGTATTGTTAAATGCACTTAATGATATGAAAGAGCACTTGCTGGAAATCGTTCAAGAGGTTCAACAAGGTTCTGAAAGTATTTCGGCAGCAGCAGGGCAAATTGTCGCGGGGAACCAAAACCTGGCGGCGCGCACCGAAGAACAGGCCGCATCAGTTGAAGAAACGGCCAGTTCAATGGAACAAATAACTTCAACCGTTCAAAACACGACTGAGCACACTCATGAAGCTAGCATGCTTGCAGACCAAGCGGCAATTATTGTACAAAACAATGGCGACATGATGAGTCAAGTAACGAATAAAATGCGTGCAATCAATGGATCATCATCACAGATGACAGAAATTATTAATCTAATAGACTCAATTGCATTTCAAACCAATATCTTAGCATTGAATGCATCCGTTGAAGCGGCAAGAGCCGGTGAACATGGGCGAGGCTTTGCCGTTGTTGCCGGAGAAGTGAGATTATTAGCACAAAAAAGTGCGGCTTCAGCGAGTGATATTCGTGGGTTGATTGAAAACTCATCGTCACAAACGCAAGAGGGTATGGAACTTGTTGAAAAAGCGACTCAGCAAATACACGGAATGGTTGATAGTGTAAAAGAGATGAATGCGTTACTACGTGAAATTGGGCAGGCTAGTCGTGAGCAAAGCGATGGAATTTCTCAAATCAATAGTGCAGTAGGGCAACTTGATTTAACCACACAACAAAATGCGAGTTTAGTTGAGGAATCTGTTGTCGCAGCGGACTCATTGAATGAACAGGCGTACCATTTGAAGGAACTAGTCAATTATTTCAGAGTCAAATCTTCGAATTATCAACCTGAAGTGAGAGCATAGTTTCAGTTTAGTAGGCTGCACTGAAAAAATGCAGCCTAATTATATTTTAATTAAGGCGTAATTTTTTCAGGTTCAACAGGAACCACATTTTCGGATGGGTAGCAGCCTAATATTTTAATTGACCTAGTAATTGTTGAAAGCTCTCTTAAAGCTTGTTGCATATTATCTGAACGTAAATTGGCATGCACATCAACATAAAACATCTCTTCCCATGGTTTTCCATTTATTGGGCGTGATTCTAACTTGCTCATGATTATCTTATTATTTTTCAAAATAACTAATGCATCAACTAAGGCACCAGCTTGTTGGCCAGTGGTCAGAAGCAGTGTTGTTTTAGCCGGTACTTGTTCAGTGACTTCAATTGGTTGTGGTGCAACAACAATAAAGCGTGTCATGTTAATTTGCTGATTAGCGAGATTATGCTCTATTACGCTTAAATCGTATAAGGCGCCACCGGCTTCACTTCCAAGTGCCGCGACACTCGGTGAGTTTTGGTCTGCGACCATTTGCATTGCAGTTGATGTGCTATCACAATATTTTATTTCCCAGTGTGGGAATTGTGCTAAGTATTGGCTGCATTGTTGGAAAGGCTGAGGGTGGCTATACACGGTTTTGATCTGGCTGAGATCGGTATTTCCTGTTGTTAAGAGGCAATGGTTAATTGGGAGCCGGATCTCTCCGACGATTGATAATGATGTATTTTGCAGTAAATCGTAAACATCGTTAATTGCGCCCGAACTGGTGTTTTCTATTGGTAAAATGCCATATTCCGCTTGCCCATTTTCAACTAATGAAAAAATATCTTGGAATTTATGGCAACTGCATTCAACTAGTTGGTCAAAATGACGGGCTGAGTACTGGCGTGCCGCAATGTGTGAATAAGAACCTTTCGGCCCTAAAAATGCGAAACGCGCTGTATCACTAGGGGTTAAATTTAAATGCTTTTGTAAAATAGCCTGTTGTGTAAGAACAGAGTCCTCAATAATCATCTGGAATAGGCGAGTGATATAAAAACCATCAAGCCCTAGTGGTTTGCCTTTGTTGATTAAAACATCAAGAAGTTGACGCTCACGGTCTTTATCACGAATAGGGCGGCTATCATCAATTTTTGTTTCAGCGACTTCAACAGCATAACCACGGCGCTTTGCTAAAAGATTTAGTAATTCACTATCCAGTTGACTTATTTTCTCTCTTACTTTTAATAAATTAGTGCTGTTTTCCATGCTGCCCACCCTGTTAATATCATGATATAAAAAAAGCCCCCTAGAGGGGGCTTTCTAATTTTGTCTTCTTTTCTTTCTCGAACGACAAAAGCCCCCAATTAGGAGTTGCTAAAGAAGAAAAAGAAAACAAAATTAAGATTCATATGAACACCTTTAGTCAGATTCAATTTAAATAAACCCGATACTCACTAAGAAGTCAATAGGTAAGGATCATAAACATAAAAAAACGCGCCCATGGTGAGCGCGTTTATAAGGTTCAAGATTAGTTGATAGATAATATAAAATTATAACGTAACAGTATTATTCGCTTCTTTTACACTATTATATGCTCTTCTTGATTCTCCTTTATGTTGCACTTTATTAAGTTGTCTTTCGAGTTTGTTAATTAGTTCATTAATTGCAACGTACATATCTTCATGCTTGGCACTTGCGACCAATTTTCCTGTCGCTGTTTTTATGTTGGCATCAACCATAAAACCTTGTGGCTCTTTTGATAATACGACATGCGTATTTATTAGAGATACTTGCCACTTATCGAGTTTTGTTAGACGGCTCTCAATGTGCTCACGAATCGCTGGGGTAATATCCATTTGTTTGCTAGTAATGTTCACTATCATATAGTTACCTCTCATTGTTTCCGTCTTTGTTGATTTCAGAATACCCGTTCTTGCTAAGAAAAAATTGATGTAGATCACATCTCATTCAGGGGAAGAGTAACAGCTATCTGAAGTGTGATTTCACATAAAAAAGAGGCGAAAAAGCATTGCCAAAATGAATGGATTAAGGGACACTGATTGAGTTGGCTAGGGGAACGGTAAATAGCTGGAACTTTTTTTGGGTTAAAATTAGTACCCTAAATGAGCAAGCAACTAAATCGCCGCTAGCAAAGAAAAACAGCAGCCTTGGCTGCTGTTTTAGATCGCACGATGATATTATTGTGGGTTTGCAGCAATAATACTCGCAACTTTATTCGCTTCTTGGTTTAGCCCCATCTCATTATAAGCAATTTCCATGTATGCTAAGGCATTACGTGTTGCTTCTGTGTCTGGGTAGTCTTTTAGCATTTGTTGAACACGATTAACAACCGCGACATAAGCACCGCGTTTGTTGTAGTATTCGACAACAGAAAGGTCGAATTTCGCTAAGCGGTCTTTTAAGAAGACTAATCGTTTACTCGCATCATTGGAGTATAAGCTGTTAGGATAGTAGCGAACTAACTGACTGAAATCTTTGAATGCAACTCGTGCATGCTGTGGGTCTCTGTCTGAGCGGTCAATACCAAAGAGGCCTTGCAATAAGCTATCATCCAGAGCCATCGCGGTTAAGCCTCGCATATAGAGGACATAATCAATATTTGGATGAGTTGGGTTCAAACGCATGAAACGGTCAATTGCGGCTATCGCCATTGGCAGCTCTGCTGATTTATAATATGCATAAATCAGGTCTAATTGAACCTGCTGAGCATATGGACCAAATGGATAACGGTTATCAAGAGCTTCAAATTGTTTAATCGCTGCTTTAAAATTGCCGTCCTGTAATTTTTGCTGACCCGTTGCATATATTTCAGCAGGGGTGCTATCAGGGCTGACTTCAGGAGTGCTGGAACAGCCGACTAAAATCAGGCTCAACGTGGCTGCAGCCACCAGATTTTTCATACGTATCATCACGTGTAGGTTATCCTCTGAGTGTTTCGAGGGAGTCTATCCATAAGGCTCCCGGCAAAATTCGAGTTACAATAGCATATATTTTAAATGAAACGGCACTGCCGTCAAAATACAAACACCAAAAAGTAGATTAATTTATGGCTCAACAAGTACAACTTAGTGCAACTATCGCTGAATCACAGCTTGGTCAACGTTTAGATCAGGCTTTGGCCGAATTGTTCCCTGATTATTCACGTTCTCGCATAAAAGAATGGATTTTAGCTGATAGAGTGCAGGTTAATGGCAAAGTTATCAATAAGCCAAAAGAAAAAGTTTTTGGCAGCGAACAAATTTTAATCGATGCCCTCATTGAAGAAGATAATCGCTGGGAACCACAAGATATCCCACTTAATGTGATTTATGAAGATGAAGATATCCTAATTATTAATAAACCGCGTGATTTAGTTGTCCACCCTGGAGCAGGAAACCCAGACGGTACAATTCTTAATGCGTTGTTATATCGTTATCCTGAAATTGCTGATGTGCCGAGAGCAGGTATTGTTCATCGTTTAGATAAAGACACGACAGGCTTAATGGTTGTCGCAAAAACAGTTCCAGCTCAAACACACCTTGTCGAAGCATTGCAACGCAGAGAAATTACTCGTGAATATGAAGCGGTTGCGGTCGGCCGTATGACAGCGGGTGGCATGGTAGAAGAACCTATCTCTCGTCATCCAACTAAACGAACCCATATGGCTGTGCACCCAATGGGCAAACCCGCTGTAACGCATTATCGTGTGATGGAACACTTTAGAGCCCATACTCGTTTACGTTTACGTCTGGAGACGGGCAGAACTCACCAAATTCGTGTTCATATGGCTCATATCAATCATCCATTAATTGGTGATCCCTTATACGGTGGCCGCCCGCGCCCACTAAAAGGGGCGACCGAAGAATTTTTAGAGGTCATGCGTAATTTTGATAGGCAAGCACTGCATGCCACCATGTTACGCTTATATCACCCAATCTCAGGTATTCAAATGGAGTGGCATGCACCGTTACCTGATGATATGGTTAAGCTTATAGAAGCTCTAAAAGCAGACACTGAACTGCATAAAGACGATATGGACTGGTAATGAATACATTGATTTTCCCTGATTGGCCGCAACCTAAAAACATAGCTAGCTGTAGTACAACTCGAGTGGGTGGTGTGAGCCTGCCACCTTTTGAT
Organism: Providencia sp. CIM-Carb-044; assembly: GCF_033901115.1. Taxonomy (NCBI): domain Bacteria; kingdom Pseudomonadati; phylum Pseudomonadota; class Gammaproteobacteria; order Enterobacterales; family Morganellaceae; genus Providencia; species Providencia sp. CIM-Carb-044. The sequence continues at coordinate 3,545 of NZ_JAXADV010000004.1, read as the reverse complement.
AGCTTGAATTTAGGTGATCATGTTGGGGATATACCCAATGCCGTCAGTGAAAATCGTCAACGCCTTGAGGCGCTTGCTCAGCTACCACAACAACCAGTTTGGCTTGAGCAAGTTCATGGAACGGATGTGCTTCAGCTTGTTGGTGATAAAATTCATAATAGGCAAGCGGACGCCGTGTACAGTAATCAGGTTGGCCAAGTTTGTGCCATTATGACTGCGGATTGCTTGCCTGTGTTATTGACTAATCAAGCAGGAACGGAAGTGGCAGCAGCCCACGCAGGGTGGCGCGGGCTATGTCATGGGGTTCTTGAAAATACAATCAATCAATTTATTAGCCCTGCAAATGAAATTATCGCTTGGCTTGGCCCCGCTATTGGTGCTGAGAAATTTGAAGTCGGTAAGGAAGTCAAAGAGGCTTTTGTTAATCAATCATCTGATTTAGCCTCTGCTTTTGTTCCTTATAATGATAAATATCTCGCTGACATTTATTTATTAGCACGTAAAAAACTACGGGCTGCTGGCGTAACGAAGGTCTATGGTGGTGATTTTTGTACAGTAACAGATGAAAACAGATTTTTTTCCTATCGAAGGGAAGGAAAAACCGGCAGGATGGCTTCATTGATATGGATAAATACCTAGTATTGGGGTTTTGTTCTAAATTAACGGATATATCAAAAATAATTCCTTGCAAAACTTGAATATTTAAAAACTGACCTCATCTAGTATCCAGTAGCAAATTTAATCTCATTTATTGGAGGTGTTATGCGTCTGGACCGTTTAACTAATAAATTCCAGCAAGCTCTCGCTGACGCCCAATCACTAGCCCTTGGGCGCGAAAACCAGTTTATTGAACCTATTCATCTATTAAGTGCCCTGTTTAATCAAGAGGGTGGCACAGTTCGTCCATTGCTGACGACGTTAGGCGTGAATGCCGTACAATTCCAGCAAAAAGTCGAAGATGCACTAGGGCGTTTACCTCAAGTGCAAGGTGTTGCGGGAGATGTTCAACCATCAAGTGACTTAATGCGTCATTTGAATTTATGTGATCAGTTGGCACAAAAGCACGGAGATGAATTTATCTCCTCAGAATTATTTCTTGTCGCCGCTTTAGAAGCCAATACGACATTAGCAGACATGCTCAAAGCAGCAGGTGTTAATAAAGATAATTTAAAAAAGGCAATAGAACAGATGCGTGGTGGAGAAAAAGTGAATGACCAAAGCGCTGAAGACCAGCGCCAAGCCTTGAAAAAATATACAGTTGATTTAACCGAACGTGCAGAGCAAGGCAAATTAGACCCAGTAATTGGTCGAGATGAAGAAATACGTCGGACCATTCAAGTACTGCAACGTCGTACTAAAAATAACCCTGTGCTGATTGGTGAACCAGGTGTAGGTAAAACAGCAATTGTTGAAGGGTTAGCGCAACGTATCGTAAATGGTGAAATTCCAGAAGGGTTAAAAAACAAACGTGTATTATCCCTTGATATGGGGGCGCTAATTGCGGGTGCGAAATATCGTGGTGAGTTTGAAGAGCGTCTGAAAGCTGTTCTAAATGATCTTGCCAAACAGGAAGGTAACGTCATTCTGTTTATTGATGAATTACACACCATGGTTGGTGCAGGTAAAGCAGATGGTGCGATGGATGCGGGTAACATGTTAAAACCTGCGTTGGCTCGCGGTGAATTACACTGTGTTGGCGCTACCACATTGGATGAGTATCGCCAATACATTGAGAAAGACCCTGCATTAGAGCGTCGTTTCCAAAAAGTGTATGTGGCTGAGCCATCCGTTGAAGACACAATTGCTATTTTACGTGGTTTAAAAGAACGTTATGAACTGCATCACCACGTGCAAATAACTGACCCGGCGATTGTGGCAGCGGCAACGTTATCGCATCGCTATATTACTGACCGTATGTTACCTGACAAAGCGATTGATTTAATTGATGAAGCGGGTGCAAGTTTACGTATGCAAATGGATTCGAAACCTGAATCCTTAGATAGGCTGGAACGCCGTATTATTCAGCTTAAACTTGAACAACAAGCGCTGAAAAAAGAATCGGATGATGCAAGTAAAAAACGTCTTGAGATGTTAGAAGAAGAGCTCGCAGAGAAAGAACGTGAGTACTCTGCGTTAGAAGAAGAATGGAAAGCTGAAAAAGCATCATTAACAGGTACTCAGCATATTAAAGCTGAACTAGAAAATACGCGTATCGAGATGGAAAAAGCACGTCGTATGGGTGATTTGGCAAAAATGTCCGAATTGCAATACGGTAAAATTCCAGAATTAGAGAAACAGCTTGAAGCGGCAACCAAAGCTGAAGGCAAAAGCATGAAACTGTTACGTAATAAAGTAACAGATGTCGAAATTGCTGAAATCTTAGCTCGTTGGACTGGCATCCCTGTATCTCGAATGCTAGAAAGTGAAAGAGAAAAGCTGTTACGTATGGAACAGCAACTCCATCAGCGTGTTATTGGACAAGATGAAGCGGTAGTTGCAGTATCGAATGCAATTCGTCGTAGTCGTGCAGGGTTATCAGACCCGAACCGCCCAATTGGCTCGTTTATGTTCTTAGGGCCAACAGGGGTAGGTAAAACTGAATTGTGTAAAGCGTTAGCAAATTTCATGTTTGATAGCGATGATGCAATGGTTCGTATCGATATGTCTGAATTTATGGAAAAACATGCGGTATCACGTTTAGTGGGCGCACCTCCAGGGTATGTCGGTTACGAAGAAGGTGGGTATTTAACTGAAGCGGTTAGACGTCGTCCATATTCAGTCATTTTATTGGATGAAGTTGAGAAAGCACACCCTGATGTTTTCAACATTTTATTACAAGTGCTTGATGACGGGCGTTTAACGGATGGACAAGGTAGAACAGTGGACTTCCGTAATACGGTGATTATCATGACATCTAACTTGGGTTCTGACTTAATCCAAGAAAGATTTGGTATGATTGGTTACTCAGAAATGAAAGATATGGTGATGGAAGTGGTATCCCATAGTTTCAGACCTGAATTTATTAACCGTATAGATGAAGTTGTTGTATTCCATCCATTAGGTAAAGAGCAAATTACGAATATTGCCAATATTCAATTGGCTCGTTTATATAAACGTCTTGAAGAGCACGGTTATGAAGTCAGTGCGACACCTGCTGCACTGGAGAAAATTGGGGAGGCTGGTTTTGACCCAATCTTCGGAGCAAGGCCATTGAAACGCGCAATTCAGCAGGAAATTGAGAACCCTCTGGCACAAGAAATCTTGTCAGGTAAGTTATTACCAAGTAAACCTGTCGTTTTAGATGTAGAAAATGACGAAATCGTTGCTAAACAGTAATTGATATTATTGTAAAATCAAAAGGTGGCTATTGTTAGCCACCTTTTTTATATCAAATTACGTATAAAATCACTTTTTTTGCTTGATAATTGGGCGTAAAGTATAAAATATCACCGCTTGAAATTTTTTTTCAAAAAAACACTTGCCAGATTTTTCTGACTCCCTATAATGCGCCACCACTGACCGGGAACAAGACAACGCAAAGCGCG
>NZ_JAXADV010000049.1:0-2230 GCF_033901115.1 Providencia sp. CIM-Carb-044 | reverse complement strand
TTTTGGGTTCAGGGTGCTATTGCTCCACCAATCACAATACTGAAGCCCCAACTGTTATCAGTTGGGGCTTTTTCTTGGTGCGCCGGGCACGGCGCGTTGCGCGTAAGCGCAACTGGGTTGACTGAGGTAGTCAAACCGGTGACTTGGAGGTGCAAGTCCTCTACACACCCGGCAAGGGGAAGTGTTAGCTGAACGGCAAGGGTGTTCACCGTGAGGTTAAATCTGAAGGAAGCCGAAAGCAAAATGCTGGCCTGACGAACAGGAAGCGATTTAGGCGCTGTAGCAGGGTAAGGTGGCCAATATCACCAAAGCCCAATACTTGCACGGAATGTTACAACGTAGAGTCGACAGGTATAAGCAGGAAGGTCGCGCGAATTACCCCGGGAGGTCTGAGTATCTGCCAGAGTGCTACTGACATCGGGAGGTGTTGGGATGGATGCTCAGAAGTCAGCCGAGGCCGTAGTAGTGCTCTTAACCAACAGCACGAAGGGCTGAACATAGTTAACCGCGATTAGGACTCTGGACCTCGATGTTGATTGATGATGCACAAGCGCAGGCGACTGCGGCCATGAACAGAGGAAGCGAACAGAATTCGCCGGGGTTGGTTGATGGTGTTGAAATTGATACGGTGGCCAGTGGGCGAACGAAAGCGGAAATGTCGTTGACGATGGACGCAGTGATAAGCCGCGAGAACCTGATGCTGGCGTATCAGCGGGTGGTAGAAAACAAAGGTGCGGCGGGGGTGGATAACCTCAGTGTGCTGGAGTTAAAACCATGGCTGAAACAGTATTGGCCGAGCGTCAAAAGTACACTGATGGCAGGCAGTTATCTGCCACGGGCAATCCGCAAAGTGGATATCCCAAAGCCAAATGGCGATGTGAGAACACTGGGTATCCCAACCGTGGCAGACCGATTTATCCAACAGGCGATAGCACAAGCATTAACACCCTACGTGGAACCGACATTCTCGAAGTCCAGCTACGGCTTCAGACCCAACCGCAATGCGTGGCAAGCGGTGCGACAAGCACAGCAGTTCATTCAAAGCGGCAAACGCTGGGTTGTAGACATGGATTTGGAGAAATTCTTTGACCGTGTCGACCACGATATTCTGATGTCGAGACTGGCACGGACTATCAAAGATGAGCGGCTGCTCAAACTTATCCGCCGTTATCTGGAAGCAGAAATGGTGGATGGAAAAGAGGTCTTAAAACGCGATAAAGGCATGCCGCAAGGCGGCCCATTGTCCCCGTTGCTATCGAATATCCTGCTGGATGAACTGGATAAAGAGCTGGAGCGACGAGGTCACAGCTTCTGCCGCTACGCCGATGACTGCAACATTTATGTCAGCAGCCAAAAGGCGGGCGAACATTTACTGAAAGACATTAGTGAATTCTTAGCGAAAACGCTGAAACTGAAGGTGAATGCACAGAAGAGTGCAGTGGCAAGACCATCGGAACGTAAGTTCCTTGGTTACAGCTTCACATGGCACAAAGTGGCCCGACTGAAAATAGCACCAAGCAGCGTAGGCAGGCTGAAAGACAAAATCAGAAGCCTGACCACGGGAAATGGTTCAAAATCAGTAGCAAAAGCTATCAGCGAACTGACACCGATACTGCGTGGGTGGATAAGCTACTTCCGACTGACCCAAATCAAAGGCGTGCTAGAAGAGCTGGACGGCTGGATAAGACGTAAACTGCGTTGCCTGTACTGGCGACAATGGAAGCGACCTTTTACCCGAGCCAAACAACTGATGAAAGCAGGACTTAATGAAGTCAGGGCATGGGCGTCAGCTTGTAACCAGCGTGGCGCTTGGTGGAACTCTGGTGCCAGTCATATGAATCAGGCTTTAAAGAAGAGCTGGTTCGACAGGCTGGGACTGGTTTCACTGCTGGAAAGTCATCGACAGTTCCAGTGTTAACATGAACCGCCGTATGCGGAACCGCACGTACGGTGGTGTGAGAGGACGGCGGGAGTAATCCCGCCTCCTACTCGATTCTGTTTGCGGCGGTTGCGTTTTATCGGTAGTCGTCGAGCTCTGCACCATCCCACATAAGAGCTTAACGGTGCGATCTTCAACGCCATCACACAAAACTTTCTTTTTCACGCACAGTCAACTTATTGGATGTTTTATTAACAACCCAAAAGGAGATATTTAGCGGGCGGCCGGAAGGTGAATGCTAGGCATGATCTAACCCTCGGTCTCTGGCGTCGCGACTGCGAAATTTCGCGA
>NZ_JAXADV010000048.1:0-2238 GCF_033901115.1 Providencia sp. CIM-Carb-044 | reverse complement strand
CCAGCAACGTCGGTTCGAGATGGCGCTCGATGACGCCAACTACCTCTGATAGTTGAGTCGATACTTCGGCGATCACCACTTCCCTCATGATGTTTAACGCGCTGATCACCGGCGGTTGAAAACCGTCCGGTGGATTGGCAGGTTATTCTCCATCATTTTCATCTACCGGTTTACTATAGGTCAACCAGGCCGTCCTTGCCGGCGCTTGGGACGCAGACGATGGCATCAAATGCCTCGCTCAAATTCGTTTCTACAGAGGCGCTTTGGGACCGCATTCGCTTTGCTTTCATGGGGGCATCTGTCAATGTCAGACATGAATCCTCCGTACCACAGGCATCGATGATATACTGTTCCATACTATCCTCACGGATTGCATCGGCAGGCGTGGTCACAACAGAGAATCCAAGAGGACTGCCGGGCGATGGGAATTGCATTTCCGGCACGGTGGATCCAAGATGGGTGAATGCAATCGCACGGTAATCCTCCTCCTCCCTCTCTGCGAGGTGCTGCCCCATGGGAACAGCCGTAAGCTCGCCCGAAAAGGAGACTGGAGTTTTTTGTAAATGATTGTTGTGCGCCAGCAGAATTATCTTCACATCCGGATTTGCTCGAACCATTCTATCCACTACGCCCGCCATATACGAGTCACGTACGGAAGTATCTCCCTCAAGAGAGGTACCATCGAAGAAAGTTCTCATTATACGCAAGGTTTCCAACGTATACTCTATCGACTCTATTCGATCAGAGGCTTTTCGGAACAAATCGCTGTTGACATGTTTTTTCAGGACAGGGGCAAGAGATGCCAAACGTAGCTTCAATCTGGTTACCCCTGAGATAGCTTTCTCCTGCTGAGCCGTTTCCATCTCCCCCCATTTTGCCGATGAAATAACCGCCGACTGACCATCAATGGATGCCAACAAGTGAGTCAGCTCATCAACATGCGGTTTAATGAGGTGATCGATGACCTTGATAATTTCGGCCAATTGTGCCAGGTCGTCCCTTGGATTCAAGGTGTTGGGTAAATCGATTCCGACTAACTGCAGTTTTCTTCCTGATTCGCGTAGATATGATTTAATCCAAATCAGCACTGAGCCATACAAAGAAAAGGTCAGTGGATCCGAAAATCGCTCAAGTTCATGAGCACCGGCTGTTGAGTTGAGGTATTCAGATAGCCGGGATGCCTGAATCGCCCCACATTCCAAACCAATCGCATTAAAATCATGCCTCTCGACCAAATAGCGAATAAGACTAGCTCTAGCCAGTGAAAACTCCGCGACAAAGTGAGCGCCCTCGCCAAGGCCGACAATTCGGGCGCCCTCAACCAGGGGAGTAAGAATCTCAAACTCATTGAAGTCCAGCTTTTGAGGCTGTAAAAGTGTTCTGGTAGTTCTCCATGTCATTTTTTTAGCCTTTGCGCTCATTGCTGTCATGCGTTCGCTTCGCCAATAATTTCATTGTCCTGAATTGTCTTAATTTTTTCAACCATTCAATGCCGTCATAACTTCTTCTGCCACCTGTAGAGCCGGATTGTGCAATTATTTTTAGTTTTCAGTGATTCTAACGCCGCCATAAACGGCGACAGGGTGGCGCGCCTATTGCGCATAAAATGGCGAAGCCATGCGCAACAGGCGCGGAATCTCTGGCGTCCGGTTTGATGGCTTTGTTATGCAAAGGACTAGTCTTCAATGACGTGTAAACCACGGCGCTTTAAGTCCTCTAACGAATCCAACATTCCCCTTATTAATTCAACAGGATGCCCCTCCCAGTCTTCAACAACGCCAACAATTCTCAAGGGTTCGCAGGTTCTATAGGACTGTGTTGGATTACCGGGAAATTTTTTGTTCGTAAGATTCGGATCGTCTTCGAACGGTCCTGTTGGCTCAACTATGTATATGTAGCCGCGACCCTCGAGGCCAGACAGTGACATAGCAAGTTCAGCTCCCCAAACTGCTGGCTCCATCAAGGCTGAAAAGTAGATGTGCTTAAGAATACGACCGTCCTCGAAATGAGAGATGAACCCTGTGGTTAGCAAGTCACCAATCGCCAAATTGGCTTTGGTTCCATGATAGAACGGTCCTTGCACCTGCTTGTAATTATCATGAGAGATGGGAATCCAATCTTTTACCATTTTAAGACCCTTAATTGTTGGGATTTGGCTGCATAACTTTGTTTTAGGGCGACTGCCCTGCTGCGTAACATCGTTGCTGCTCCATAACATCAAACATCGACCCACGGCGT
>NZ_JAXADV010000047.1:0-2255 GCF_033901115.1 Providencia sp. CIM-Carb-044 | reverse complement strand
CCGACGAATGTTGCCGAGGCGATTGCGCGCACCGGAGCGCCGCTGGTCGATACCTCCAGCGGCGTCGAAAGCGCGCCCGCATTACCGGCCCGTGACGGCTCCATATTCATTTCCGCCCAGCGCAGCATATCTTTTGAGGCGGATTTCACGCCGTAAGATTCCGCATCAAGCTGTCCCGGCGACACGCGGACCGGTTTTTTGTTTTTATAACCGTACGCATACTGGCTTTGCGCACTTTCCGGCACAGTAATAAAGGTGTGAGATAACCCCAGCGGTGCCAGGATCCGTGCAGTCAGCAACTGCTCATACGGCATCCCCGCCGCGTTTGCGGTCAGAGCACCAAACAGGCCGATACTGCTGTTTGCATACAGACGCATATCGCCCGGTTTCCGGGACGGCTGCCACTGCTGATAGAAATTCAGCAGATCCGCACGGCTTTTTACCGCATCCGGCACCTGTAACGGCAGTCCGCCTGCGGTATAGGTAGCCAGATCCAGCAATGTGATCCCCTTCCACTGCGGCAGAGCCAGCTCCGGCTGGTATTTTGCCGCCGGATCATTCAGCGCCATCTCTTTTTTCGCCACAGAAACCGCACCCAGCACACCTGTGAAAGTTTTACTTACAGATCCGAGCTCAAATAGTGTATTTTCAGTGACCGGCTGTTTTGCCTGAATATCGGCAAAACCATAATTGAAATAATAGGGCTTACCCTTTACGGAGACGGCAACCGCCATCCCGGGAATATCCTGCTGTGCCATCAGCGGTTTAATGGTGCTGTCCACCACCGCCGCGACATTATCAGCGGCAGAAAACCCCGGGGCGGAAAACGCCAGCAGAGCGGAAATCAGTGTTGCAGATAACGATTTTTTCATCAGAATTAACCTTCCGTGTGTGAGTAACGGCGGCAAGTATCGTCAGATTCACCGGACAGAACAAACGGTTATTTATAACAAGAGCCTAAAGAAAAACTTACAGGTGGATTATGGTCAGACGTTATCTCCCCCTTAACCCGCTGCGCGCCTTTGAGGCCGCCGCCCGTCATCTCAGTTTTACCCGCGCGGCGATTGAGCTGAATGTCACCCATGCCGCCGTCAGCCAGCAGGTCAGGGCGCTGGAAGAACAACTCGGCTGTGTGCTGTTTACCCGCGTCTCGCGCGGGCTGGTGCTGACCCATGAAGGTGAGGGATTACTGCCGGTGCTCAATGAGGCGTTTGACCGGATTGCGGATACTCTGGAGTGTTTTTCTCACGGGCAGTTCCGTGAGCGGGTGAAAGTCGGTGCGGTGGGAACATTTGCCGCAGGCTGGCTGCTGCCGCGTCTGGCCGGATTCTATGACAGCCATCCGCATATTGATCTGCATATCTCCACCCATAACAATCATGTGGACCCGGCGGCGGAAGGGCATGATTATACGATCCGTTTCGGTAACGGCGCGTGGCATGAGTCAGATGCGGAACTGATTTTCAGTGCACCACACGCTCCGCTGTGCTCACCGGCCATTGCAGAACAGTTACAGCAGCCGGATGATGTTCACCGCTTTACCCTGCTGCGCTCATTCCGCCGGGATGAATGGAGCCGCTGGCTGGATTGTGCGGGCGGCACACCGCCTTCCCCGTCACAGCCGGTAATGGTGTTCGATACCTCACTGGCCATGGCCGAGGCGGCACAACTGGGTGCCGGGGTAGCGATCGCACCGGTATGTATGTTCAGCCGCCTGTTACAGTCAGGCGCACTGGTACAGCCGTTTGCCGCAGAAATCACCCTCGGCGGCTACTGGCTGACGCGGTTACAGTCCCGTACGGAAACCCCGGCCATGCAGCAATTCGCCCGCTGGCTGCTGAATACGGCGGCGGCGTAAAACTCACTCACCTTCCAGGCTTTTTACCCGCAAATCATCACCTTCACTGATGCGCAGCCGTTCACTGCCGCAGTGCGGACAGCATCCGGCGTGCTGCATGATTTCGGCCTCACGGCTGCAATCCCAGCACCATGCCTGTGCCGGGATAACATCAATATGCAGTGTGCAGCCCTGCGCCACGGTATCACGGCAGGCGATATCAAAACAGAAATGCAGTGCACTCTCCTCAACATCCGCCAGTGCGCCGACTTCCAGCCAGACATCCGTTACCCGCGCAATGCCGTGCTGTTCAGCCTGTTCGCGGATAATGTCCGCCGCACCGAGGGCTTTACTAAGCTTGCCCCTTCCGCCGTTGTCATAATCGGTTATGGCATCGCATTTTATTTTCTTTCTCTGG
>NZ_JAXADV010000046.1:1195-2397 GCF_033901115.1 Providencia sp. CIM-Carb-044 | reverse complement strand
TTGGGGTTGTGTGCCCATTTCATCGAAAAGTCCAAAGTTTGCTTGTAGCCCTTTGATATCAAGGACTACAGCCGATATATAGTTTAATAATATTAATAGACTATGCCGCTAAGCTTAACGACTCTTCTGAAATAAGAGGATCTAAATTCTCCAGTAATCTTTCCAGTACAATATTATCTTTTTTAAGGCCAAAGGTGTAATTACCGGCCAGCTGTATATGCTGCCATGCGACAGGTGATAACTCAGCTATCATATTCACCGCTTCTTGATTATTTTCACGCGCAAATTTTTCAATCAAACTGGATAATAATGCAGAATTATAATAAATAATGCAGTTAGCAATGATACGAGCACAATCATTCCATTGTTCTATCTGGTAATCATCGCCACCTCTGAATTGATTACCATTAATTGACGCAATTGCACGCCGTAATTGATGGTAAGCCTCACCCCGATTAAGTGCTTGTTGGACAAACTGCCTGAGCATTTTGTCATCAACATAATCGAGAACGTATAAACACTTAATTATTCGGTCATATTCACGAAGAGCCGCTAAGGTGCGATTGTTTTTCTTACTGTTAGAAAGCTTAGTAATCACCGTGCTTTGTGTCGTCGTTTTACGGCTTAATGAACAAATTATCCATTGAATATTTTCCCACTCTTCTTGAATGAGTGATAAGTTGAGCGATTTTTTAAGTTTCAGGGAAAGGATTTCATCATACTCGATCTCAAACAATTCATTAAAAACGTGTTTAAATTTTGCATATCGCGGGGCAAACTGATACCCAAAGAGATCAAGGATAGCAAAGTTTACATTGTTAACGCCATGCGTGTCTGTTGCTAATGTTTTGGGCTGAATATGGCTGGTATTATTATAGAGTAAATCGAATGCGTGGTGAGCCTCATATTCATTGGCTGAAATCACTTTCGTATTTATTGGTACATGATTTGAAACTAATGTGAGTGCTGATACGCCTTTCCCTTTTCGGAAATATTTAGCAGAAAAACGGGCTTTAAATGTATTGATTCGGCAACCATGTTTTTGGCCATCAATACTACCAAATGGGGCACTTTCGTTAATCGTATAATATTTGAAAATGGGGAGTTTTGCTAAAGCATCAGCTATCATATCATTAGCTTCACTCGTTGTTTCAGGCCTAATATAACCATCATTGACGGCTCTAAGCACACCGATGGCTCTA
>NZ_JAXADV010000046.1:0-1095 GCF_033901115.1 Providencia sp. CIM-Carb-044 | reverse complement strand
GCGATATTTTTAAATGCATCTAAGTAACCCGTTTTTTGATGAACATAGTCCATAATTTCAATGATCCCCATATGTTGGAGCTGGTTATATATGGGATTATCAATGTCATCTTTCCAGCGTTTATTCGCCAGTTTCCATGTTAACTGATTTGAACGCGGTTGAAGTGTCACGAAATCATTGGCTCCATCATGGATATTGCGACCAATTCGCTCCATTTGGTCTCTCAGTTTTTGCGTTAATTCCGAAAGCGTTTGTTGTATCGGTGTATTGAGCCGAGTTAATCCTGTTTTTTGAATGATGACATGGCTTTTTTTCCACTCGGTGGCTGAAATCAGATCATCGTCTAAACGCTTGTTGCTGGCGCTTTCATTGATGTAAATATTGTTACTCTCAATCATCCGAGCCACTTTTTGGTATAAATAGTATTCAAATCGTTGAGTATTAACCTGTTCATCTATCAGGATAAAAGGTTTATCGTTTTTTAACAGTAACCGCTGATCGACGGTAGAAATGTGCTTATCTTTTTGAAGTTCTGATTTTGCTGTTAATAATTGGGAAGATAGTAGTTGTAATCCTGGTTCGCACTCGATATCAATCGCGAGAAAGAGTGACCTCATTGTATTCGCAATTTTTCTGTATTGTGTATCAATGTATAGCCACTCATAATGGGTTTTATCAAAACTATTCTTATTAAGATGTTGACTTATTAACTGAATTTCATCTTTAGACATCATTGCAAATGCATTTTGGCGAATATCACCAAATTGCGTATTGTCACTGACGTTTTCATCAACAAAGAGGTGTAAAATATTACCCGCATGCATTAACTTTTCACGAATAATTTCCAGTTCTTCTGCAATGCGTAACTTAGCTAAAGCACTCGCAGCTTCCCTTTGCTTTCTCGTCACATATAAAAAAGCTGTTACCAATTTATCATTAGTTTCTTGGTAGCGAAAAAATAGATAACAAACCAGATATAACATGCCTTGCCATTCGGGAAATCGACGAATTTTATAAATCGATTGATGTTGAATAATCGATGCATAATAGCTTAAATTACCTAATGATAATCCCAATTCACCAACAAGACGTTTT
>NZ_JAXADV010000045.1:0-2548 GCF_033901115.1 Providencia sp. CIM-Carb-044 | reverse complement strand
AAACCCGGTGATACTTTAGAGCAAACACTGAAAGCGTCTGACACCACAATTATTTTGTCTGCTCAAGCAGAAGCAACCGGTGCCGCCACTTCAGGTAGCATCAACTCTATCGCAAACTACGTATTAAGCTACGAATAAGATAGCCATCATGCCTAAGCAAAAGCTTTACGCTAATTAGCGTAAAGCTTTGTATTCCCACTATCGATTATCATAAGAGTGCCAACATGTATTTTAAGAAAAAAAATATAGGTTATATTATCTCACTCATTATGTGTGGTGGGTATACAAATGCGGAAACTTTTAATATCAATGCCCTTAATTTGTCTGCAGACGACAATATTGACCTAAGCTATTTTGAAAAAAATAGTTTAAGTGAAGGTTTATATGAATCGGATATTATTTTAAATGATAAAAAAATTATCCGCGGCGAAAAAATTAAGTTTATTAATCATGACGGAACGATTGAGCCGTGTATTACGGCACAATTAATAAAACGTTTCCCCTTAAATGAAGAAGCGAAAGAAATATTACTTTCGTCTCAAGAAAACGCATGTATTAATTTATTCTCTCTCGATAAAAATGTGGCTATCGATTTTAATGATAGCGAACAAGTCCTGAGTATTTCGATACCTCAGAAATATATGGCATCGACTTATTCTTCGTGGGTGAGCCCTGAAATGCGCGACTATGGGATTGCGGGGTTAATTTTAGATTATACGATTAGCGATAATCATTTAATCCGTAAAAACGAAGAAACACGTAACCAACTCTATGCCTTCGGGAATGTGGGCGCTAACTTCGCGCAATGGCGTTTACGGGCAAATTACCAATATGAGAATAAATTGGCGGGCGAAGATGGATGGGGTAGCAAGAAACGCAACTTAGATTGGGACCAAGTCTACGCTTTTAGGGACATTGCCAGCTTATCGGCGAAGTTGTTTGCCGGGGAAATTTTCATTAAATCAGACTTGTTTGATAGCGTGCGTTTCAAAGGCGTGAGCATGTTTACCGATGAAAGCATGATGCCACCGAACCTCAGAGGGTATGCCCCTCAAATTACTGGGGTTGCCGCCTCAAATGCAACGGTGACCTTATCACAAAATGGCCGTATCATCAGCCAAGTGAAAGTGCCGGCGGGCCCTTTTGTGATTAAGGATTTAAGTCAATCCATCATGGGCACCATAGATGTGACCGTGGCAGAGGATAACGGTAAAGAAACGAAATTTCAGTTTACGACAACCAATATTCCGTTTTTAACCCGTAAGGGGCAAGCGCGCTACACCTTGAATTTAGGTCAGCTATCCCCAAAAAATGGCACCCATGCTGACGACAATTTTATGACTGTCGAAAGCTCTGTTGGGGTGTTTAACCATACCTCTGTTTTTGGCGGAATCGTGGCAACATCAGGGAATAAATACAAAGCCATTAACCTCGGTATTGGCCAAAACATCGGCATTTTAGGGGCTTTTTCGGTGGATATCACCCAATCTTACGCCGACACCTTATTGGGGCGTGAGAAAGGCAAAAGCTACCGTATTAACTATGCCAAAGATTTACCGAGTATTGATGGGCAGTTGACATTAACCGGGTACCGTTTTGCCGACAGAACCTTTAACTCTTTATCCAATTTTGTTGAGCAAAACTTTACTGACAGACAAGATATCGATACCAATAAAGACAAACATGTTTTTTCATTGTCTTACGCTCAGCAATTACGTGGAATGAATGCGAGTGCGAATATCACCGCATCACGTAAAACCTATTGGAATGGTAAACAAAATAACTATTTCAGTGTGGGGCTCAATAAATTCTTCGATGAAGGCGTCATGAAAGGTGGGAATATCTCCCTGTCTTTAAACCAAGTCCGTGGGGCGAATAATAAAACGGATAACCAAGTTTATTTATCCGTCAGCAAACCATTAAGTACTGAAAACCAAAATGCATCGATATCGTATTTCGCCTCTTACAGTGACAGCAACAAGCGCTATGCAAATAACGTGAATTACAGTCGTCATGTTGATAGCAACACGAACTATAATTTAACCGCATCGACCCAAGATGGGTTATCGGAAGGCATGGTGAGCACCTATGTGTCACACAGCGCGGATGCCGGCCAAGTCCAAGTGACGGGGTCATTATCGGATTCCATGACGTCGCTAAGTATGACCATGAGTGGCTCGGTCACTGCGACACAGCACGGTATTTCCGCGCACCGTTTAACCTATCGTGACCAATCTCGCTTAGTGGTTGATGTGCCAAATGCGCAAGGCGTGATGATTGAAAATGGTCATGCGACGACGAATAGCCGTGGGTTAGCCACCATCAGTAACGTTCCGACCTACTATAATATGGAATACAAGGTGGATGTGAACAACCTGCCAGACACCGTAAACATTGATGATAATGTTTTAGCGTCTACACTCACTGATGGGGCAATCGGTTATGCTAAAATGGATGCAGATATTGGTAAGTCACTGATAACACGAATTAAGCTGGCTAATGGTCAATACCCACCATTAGGCTCAGTGGTGAAAAATAACGTAACGGG
>NZ_JAXADV010000044.1:0-2641 GCF_033901115.1 Providencia sp. CIM-Carb-044 | reverse complement strand
CTCCCACCACCTGACTGATGATCTTTTGCAGCGTGCTGTAGGCAGGGATTGCGATCTTCTGCCCCGAACAATATTCATTGGCCGCATCGAAGAGGTGCCTAGGCGCTGTCCAGGCTCTGGCTTGCTGGGATAAGTAATCTCTCAACGCCGCTCCATGGTCTTTGACATTCCAGCGCTGGTAGTTGCAGAGCTGGAAAACACGTTGGTAAATCCGTTCGTTCTCTTTTGGCGTGAGATTAAAGGGTCTACAGCCTGGGCCTGGTAGAACGGTTTGATAAACGTATTTGAGGTCCTGCTTGATCTGATGAAAGCCGGGATTCAGCACCACCGGCTTGGCTTTGAAATAGCCCAGCAGTACCACCAGCATGTAACGCTGGCCCCGATGACGGAGGCTTTTAGCGATCGCCAGTTCCTTATCGTTCAGCGAGAAAAAGAAGCGTTGGTCGGCGGAGGTGAAAGCGGGGGGTCCATATAACTCATCTTGTTCTGCCTCGGACAAGATTTGGACACGTTCTTCGAATGCCATGGATTTAGCCCAAAAAGACTAAATCTTACTCAAACAGAGCCCAAATAGGGATCTCGAAAAAAGTAATACCCCTCTGGAGGCCACAGACGGCGGGGCCTCCAGAGCACTTTGTCGTTTTTGGACGGAAAATCCCTAGAACCCCTCAAAGAAAAATCTTCTCCACCCTAAAGTTACAATCTCGATACGATAAAATACATCTCGTTTCCTAATTTCAATTTTTGCATGATTCTCAGATCTGACCCAACAAGATCATTCTCGAACTTAACAGTGTAATTCTCTTCCATCCCAACATCTCTCCCACTTATAGTTTTAATAGGAAAAGAGATCACAGCATTTTTGTATTTCCACTCTTGAAGAATTTTCAAACCAGAGGCCTCTTCCTGCCGATCGAGTAGAGTATATAGCTTGAACATAAGTAGAAGATCACTCTCGCCTGACGGATCGGATAATATATCTCCCTGTTTGACAACAATACCCTCTGGGGCGTTAAGCGTTCTCAACGAGTGTTCGATCGCTTCGATCATACCTTTATCAAGATCGAAACCTATGTATTGCCCAAGCATGCCAGCCTCCGTAAAGAATGGAAAAGAAAATGGATTCAAAGCGCAACCTGCATCGGTGATACTTGTTGGAACCCCTGTTACCTCAAAGATCTTTTGGTAAAGCTCATCGTAAGCCACCGTTCGCTCATTTGTTGAAGTGTGCAAGTTCAATATTTTCAGGCAGATCTCTTTTTCCCACTCCGTACGAGTTGCTTCATCCGTAGTTGGATTTGGTATCTCATGAATTATCTTCTCAATCTTCTTCTCCAACCTTTTCCCATCGATCCCACCAATATAAGCACCATATGCTTGATGCAATTTCTTGCGAACCTCCTTCTCTAGCTGCTTGGGAGGGTATCGATCGAAAAGCCTCTCAGTTACACGTCGTACAGTTGGTGGATAAAGTGTGGAGTATTTACCACTTGTGAGTACTTTGGCTGTTACTTCTTCGATATAATTATCGTTGGTTTTCATATATGGTCTGTGAAAAAGGATTATTTTAATCCTAAATTCCACGTGTGTTTTTTATTAGCTTCAAAAATCACTATTTCACGAAGAATTTAGACTGCTTCTCACACATTGTAACATTATTTACAACCACCTTTCAATCATTTTTGATAAATCATTGATTTCATCTTTGCTGCAATGATACTTAATAAACTCTGCAAGTTATCCACAGAGCAACACTCAATTTTATTGATGATATTCTTATTATACCAGACATTTTTGGTGATGCTACCAACTTGCTGATTTAGTGTATAATGGTGTTTTTGAGGTGC
The DNA here is from genome assembly GCF_033901115.1 of Providencia sp. CIM-Carb-044. Classification (NCBI taxonomy): domain Bacteria; kingdom Pseudomonadati; phylum Pseudomonadota; class Gammaproteobacteria; order Enterobacterales; family Morganellaceae; genus Providencia; species Providencia sp. CIM-Carb-044. Next base: position 794 of record NZ_JAXADV010000044.1, on the reverse strand, counting down.
TCCCGTGGCTTCAGTCTCCGTCTGCTGTCCCTCCTGTTCCGCTACTGAAGGCGTGATGCGTAATGGCAAAAGTACTGCCGGGCATCAACGTTATCTCTGCTCTCACTGCCGTAAAACATGGCAGCTCACCTTCACTTATGCCGCTTCTCAGCCCGGTACACACCAGAAAATCATTGATATGGCTATGAACGGCGTCGGTTGCCGTGCCACCGCACGACTAATGGGCGTGGGCCTCAACACCATTTTGCGCCATTTAAAAAACTCAGGCCGCAGTCAGTAACCTCCCGGATACAGCCGGGCAGTGATGTCATTGTCTGTGCGGAGATGGACGAGCAATGGGGCTACGTCGGTGCAAAATCACGTCAGCGCTGGCTGTTTTACGCGTATGACAGGATACGCAGGGCGGTGGTAGCCCACGTTTTCGGTGAACGCACTATGGCCACACTGGAGCGTCTTCTGAGCCTGCTGTCAGTTTTTGACGTGGTGGTATGGATGACGGACGGCTGGCCGATGTATGAGTCACGTCTGAAGGGAAAACTGCACGTCATCAGTAAGCGTTACACGCAGCGAATTGAGCGACACAACCTGAATCTGAGACAGCATCTGGCAAGGCTGGGCAGGAAGTCCCTGTCGTTCTCAAAATCGGTGGAGCTGCATGACAAAGTCATCGGGCACTATCTGAACATAAAACACTATCAGTAAATTGGAGTCATTACCGTGTCACAGATGCGAAAAAGCAATTAAGTGCATATTTTGAGTTTTATAATTTGAAACGACCTCATTCGAGTCTAGAC
>NZ_JAXADV010000043.1:1586-2747 GCF_033901115.1 Providencia sp. CIM-Carb-044 | reverse complement strand
TGAATATTGTTCGGGGCAGAAGATCGCAATCCCTGCCTACAGCACGCTGCAAAAGATCATCAGTCAGGTGGTGGGAGACGAACAGGAACACATGGCCGCGCACCTTGAGCGTGCAATGTCACGCGGTCTTAAGCAAGCACTGGCGGAGCTCGTGAACGGCACAGGTCCACTGCCGTTCCGACAGTTGCGACAATCGGCTCGTAACTTCACCGGAACCGAGTTGGAGAAAGAACTGATTGTCTATCGCCATATCCAGCATTGGATGCCGGAAGTGGATCTGCTGTTGAGCACGCTATCACTGTCGCAGAAAAATCTGCAACACCTGGCAGAGAAAGTCGACTACTACGGTGCCAAACTGAAACGTCAAACCGTAGGCAGCCAATGGCTGTATTTATTGTGCTATCTTCAAACGCGATGGCAGCAAGCGCTGGAACGTATTGCCGATGGCTTTGTGCATCATGTCAGACAGACCAAACAGAAGGCAAAGGATTATGCGCAGGAAGCGGTGTTTAAGGATTGGCAAAAAGCAGCTAAAAATGTCAGCAAGGCAGCTGAAGTACTGCACCTGTTCATTGATGACAGCATTGATCTGCAACTACCGTTTGCAACAGTAAGACAGCAAGCACTGAGCCTGCTGACCAAAAGGGATCTGGAATCTGTATGTCTCTTCCTGAACGAGCAGCGACGATCGGTCGATGAAGCCATGTGGCAGTACTGCGACGAGAAAGAAAGTCTGCGGAAAGGTTTGCTGCGAGAGTTGTTCCTATGTCTGCGCTTCGAAGGCTGCGACGGCACCCAGCACTTAGCGGCCGCCTTGGCGAAAACACAAAACGAACTCAACGGCCAGGACGCTCAGTTGCAAACTGCCGACACCAGACTCCTTTCCAAAAAATCACGTGAATTCCTGCTGGATGGTGAAGGGAATATCCTGATCGATCGTTATGAGTGGTTCCTCTATCAACAGATTCCTGATCGCCTGAATGGCCAGCTGACGCTGCCTGATATCACTAAATACCGGGCACTCGACGCCGACCTGATCGACGGGGAACATTGGCGAAAAAACAAATATACGCTGCTTCAACAGAGCCATTTTACAAAATTAGCGGAGGAGCCTGAAAAGCTGATCAAACAGATGGCCATGGAATTGGATACCCGTTTGTA
>NZ_JAXADV010000043.1:0-1486 GCF_033901115.1 Providencia sp. CIM-Carb-044 | reverse complement strand
GAAGTCGGCGAATATCTTGAACAGGAAGACAACCGGAATATCATCTTGCGTAATCCGCAGGGTAAACGCTTCTGGCGCCTGCCTTCGGCCAGCAAACATCATCTGGTCAACAATCCCTTCTTCCAGCAAATTCCCACAACGGGGATTGCGGATGTACTGCGCATGGTTGATCGTGACACCGGTTTCATTGACTGCTTCGCTCATGTGCTGGGTTCCCAATCCAGAAGCCGTTCCCATGAATATGACCTGTTGGCAATTCTGGTCGGCAATGCAACCAATCAAGGCATTTACGGCATGGCACAGATCTCTGATCGTACCTATGATCAGCTCAGCACTATCCAGGCGAACTATCTTCGCCTGGAAACATTGAATGCTGCTAACGACAACATCAATAACGCGACAGCCAAGCTACCCATCTTCCGGTACTACAACATCCAGGAAGATGTGATCCACGCCAGTGCCGATGGTCAAAAGTTCGAAGCCCGGCGCGAGACCTTCAAAACCCGTTATTCGTCGAAGTACTTTGGCACTCAAAAAGGTGTTTCTGCCATGACCTTGATCGCCAATCACGCTGCGATCAACGCCAGAGTGATCGGCGCCAACGAACATGAATCGCACTACATCTTTGATTTGTTGATGAGCAATACGTCAGACATCATTCCGGATGTGCTCTCAACCGATACCCATGGGGTGAACCATGTGAACTTCGCGTTACTGGATCTGTTCGGATACCAGTTTGCCCCACGCTATGCCCAGGTTGGCAAAGTGATCAATGACATGTTTGATGTCAAGGAAGACAAAGAACACCGAATTCAGCTGTGCTTAAAAAAGCCAATCAATACCCATCGTATTGCGCAGCACTGGGATACCATCCAACGGATTGCAGTATCACTTAAGCAGCGGAAAACAACGCAAGCCACCTTGGTGAGAAAGCTCTCGGAGTACAAGCGCAATCACCCGCTGCTGGAAGCCCTGACGGAATACAATCGCCTGGTGAAAGCGAATTATCTACTGTGCTACATCGATGATGCCAGTTTAAGAAACTATGTTCAGCGCGCGCTGAACCGGGGAGAGGCCTATCACCAACTGCGTCGGGCCGTGAGCAGCGTCAATGGGGATCAGTTCCGGGGCAGTTCAGACGAAGAAATCCAGCTATGGAATGAGTGCGCTCGCCTGGTCACCAATGCCATCGTTTACTTCAACTCCAGGATACTCAGCCAGCTGTTGACCAGCTTCGAATACCAAGGAGATACCAAGAGAATAGATATCGTCAAACAGGCATCCCCTGTGGCCTGGCACAACATTAACCTCAAGGGGACTTACCACTTCGAATTGAGCGAAAAATTGCCAGATCTGGAGGAGCTTATGCGCTCAATCGAGGGATATTTACCCGTCAGCGAAAAGTAATACCCCTCTGGAGGCCACGGACGGCGCGGCCTCCAGAGCACTTTGTCGTTTTTGGACGGAAAATCCCTAGAACCCCTTT
>NZ_JAXADV010000042.1:0-3325 GCF_033901115.1 Providencia sp. CIM-Carb-044 | reverse complement strand
GTCTATGGAATGAGTTAACTGAGACTCGTGTTGAAGAAAGATTGGTTTTTTCTCATGGCGATATCACGGATAGTAATATTTTTATAGATAAATTCAATGAAATTTACTTTTTAGATCTTGGCCGTGCTGGGTTAGCTGATGAATTTGTAGATATATCCTTTGTTGAACGTTGCCTAAGAGAGGATGCCTCGGAGGAAACTGCTAAAATATTTTTAAAGCATTTAAAAAATGATAGACCTGACAAAAGGAATTATTTTTTAAAACTTGATGAATTGAATTGATTCTAAGCATTATCTAAAAATACTTAATTGTCTTTTAACGTCGCTAAATTTTAAATAAATAAGTGAAGAGTGTTAGTGGAGCCACTGATTTAAAGTTGGCAGAGTAAAACTTGAAGTGCGACATAAACCACCTAATTAATTTAAAGGGTTTATGGAGTATATAAAATTGTCATACCATCATCTTAACTTTGAAGATCGTACTGCATTAATGCTTGAGTCAAGAAAAGAAGGCTTTTCAGCCAGAAAATTTGCTGAACTCATTAAAAGACATCCTAGTACGATCTATCGTGAGCTTAAAAGAAATAGCATCAATGACGTTTATCAAGCTCGATATGCTTCTGATAACACCTTCGCTAGACGTAGACGTGGTCACAGAAAACTCAAAATCGATTCAATCCTCTGGAAATTTATTGTTGAAGCGATCCGTTGTTTATGGTCTCCTCAGCAAATAGCAAAGCGTTTAAAGACATTTCCTGATTTGGATCAAACAATGAATGTAAGCCATACAACGATTTATTCAACGATACGAGCATTACCAAAGGGTGAGTTGAAAAAAGACTTATTATCCTGTCTACGTCATGAAAATAAAAAGCGAAAAGCTAACGGTGAACCTAAAAAAGATTCTATATTACAGGATATTAAAACTATTCATGAGCGCCCAGCCGAAGTTCAAGAAAGAAAAATACCGGGTCATTGGGAAGCTGATTTAATTAAAGGTAAAGACAATAAAAGTTCGATAGCAACACTTATTGAACGAAATACACGGCTCTGTATCTTGGCAACATTACCTGATGCAAAGGCAGAATCAGTGCGCAAGGCTTTAACTGAAGCTCTGAAATATTTACCTGCAGAACTGCGTAAAACGTTGACCTATGACCGTGGACGTGAGATGTCAGAACATAAAATACTCGAAGAAGATTTAGGCATAGATGTATATTTCTGTGACCCACATTCACCCTGGCAAAAAGGCACATGCGAAAATATGAATGGTTTAATTAGGCAATATTTACCTAAAGGGATTGATTTAAATCAGGCAGATCAGCATTATTTAAATCAAGTTGCCATGTCACTGAATACTCGTCCTAGAAAGGCGTTAGATTGGCTTACACCATTAGAGAAATTTGCTCAGCTTGTTGATTATCATATGGCTTTTGAAACTGTCGCACCTCATGTTTGAATTCGCCCCATATTTTTGCTACAGTGAACCAAATTAAGATCATCTATTTACTAGGCCTCGCATTTGCGGGGTTTTTAATGCTGAATAAAAGGAAAACTTGATGGAATTGCCCAATATTATGCACCCGGTCGCGAAGCTGAGCACCGCATTAGCCGCTGCATTGATGCTGAGCGGGTGCATGCCCGGTGAAATCCGCCCGACGATTGGCCAGCAAATGGAAACTGGCGACCAACGGTTTGGCGATCTGGTTTTCCGCCAGCTCGCACCGAATGTCTGGCAGCACACTTCCTATCTCGACATGCCGGGTTTCGGGGCAGTCGCTTCCAACGGTTTGATCGTCAGGGATGGCGGCCGCGTGCTGGTGGTCGATACCGCCTGGACCGATGACCAGACCGCCCAGATCCTCAACTGGATCAAGCAGGAGATCAACCTGCCGGTCGCGCTGGCGGTGGTGACTCACGCGCATCAGGACAAGATGGGCGGTATGGACGCGCTGCATGCGGCGGGGATTGCGACTTATGCCAATGCGTTGTCGAACCAGCTTGCCCCGCAAGAGGGGATGGTTGCGGCGCAACACAGCCTGACTTTCGCCGCCAATGGCTGGGTCGAACCAGCAACCGCGCCCAACTTTGGCCCGCTCAAGGTATTTTACCCCGGCCCCGGCCACACCAGTGACAATATCACCGTTGGGATCGACGGCACCGACATCGCTTTTGGTGGCTGCCTGATCAAGGACAGCAAGGCCAAGTCGCTCGGCAATCTCGGTGATGCCGACACTGAGCACTACGCCGCGTCAGCGCGCGCGTTTGGTGCGGCGTTCCCCAAGGCCAGCATGATCGTGATGAGCCATTCCGCCCCCGATAGCCGCGCCGCAATCACTCATACGGCCCGCATGGCCGACAAGCTGCGCTGAGCCATGGCTGACCACGTCACCCCCAATCTGCCATCGCGCGATTTCGATGTGACAGAGGCGTTTTATGCGAAGCTGGGCTTTGCGACGAGTTGGAAGGATCGCGGCTGGATGATCCTGCAGCGCGGCGGTTTGCAGCTCGAATTCTTCCCCTATCCTGACCTCGACCCAGCTACGAGCTCGTTCGGCTGTTGCCTGCGGTTGGATGATCTCGATGCCATGGTGGCATTGGTGAACGCGGCGGGAGCCGAGGAAAAAAGCACCGGCTGGCCGCGCTTCAAAGCTCCGCAACTGGAGGCGAGCGGCCTGAGGATCGGCTACCTGATCGATCCCGACTGCACGCTGGTGCGGCTGATCCAGAACCCCGACTGACCGCATGCCCGCGAAAATCAAGATTTGCGGGATCAGCACACCCGAGGCGCTCGATGCGACCATCGCGGCGCGGGCGGACTATGCCGGGTTGGTGTTCTATCCAGCGTCGCCCCGTGCGGTTACGTCGAATGTCGCGGGCGCTTTGACATCGCGCGCAGCTGGCCAGATCGCCATGGTCGGTTTGTTCGTCGATGCGGATGATGCTGTCATCGCCGACGCACTGGTGGCAGCCAAGCTGAACGCGCTGCAGCTGCACGGTTCGGAATCGCCCGAACGCGTGGCCCAGTTGCGCGCGCGGTTTGGCAAGCCGGTGTGGAAGGCGCTGCCCGTCGCCAGCGCCAGCGATGTCGCACGCGCCGCAGCCTATGCCGGGGCGGCGGACTTGATCTTGTTCGACGCCAAGACCCCCAAAGGCGCGCTGCCCGGCGGCATGGGGTTGGCGTTCGACTGGTCGCTGCTGGCCGGATATCGCGGTGCCTTGCCGTGGGGGCTGGCAGGCGGGCTAAATCCGACGAATGTTGCCGAGGCGATTGCGCGCACCGGAGCGCCGCTGGTCGATACCTCCAGCGGCGTCGAAAGCGCGCC
>NZ_JAXADV010000041.1:0-3456 GCF_033901115.1 Providencia sp. CIM-Carb-044 | reverse complement strand
CCGACGAATGTTGCCGAGGCGATTGCGCGCACCGGAGCGCCGCTGGTCGATACCTCCAGCGGCGTCGAAAGCGCGCCGGGCGTCAAGGATACCGACAAGATTACCAATTTCGCCTTTGCGGTGCGCTTGGCCTAAATCGCGTCGATCAATAGGCGTCGTTCAGCGCAAAGATCGGCTTGCGGGTGCGCCACTGCCCTCGGGTGAAGTCGGGAAAATCTAACGTGCGATTGCCCTCAGCAATCGATTGTTCCGACAGAGGCGTGATCGCGCTCCAGGCCAGCGCGTCGTAAATGTCGATTGGCATCGGGGCCTTGGCCTTCAGCGCCTCGACAAAAGCGTGGATCACGAACCAGTCCATCCCGCCATGCCCGGCCCCTGCCGCCAGATCGGCGTAGCGTTTCCATAGCGGGTGATCGTATTTCGCAAACCAGCCCTCGGCAGGCTCCCAGCGGTGCGGCTGTGGGCTCTTGCCCTCCAGATAGATCGACTTGTTGACGTCCATCCACAGCCCCTCGGTGCCTTGCACCCGAAAGCCGAGAGAATAGGGGCGCGGCAGCGAGGTGTCGTGGCACAGCATGATCGTTTCACCATTAGTGCAGCCGATCATGGTGTTGACCACATCACCCAGTGCGAATTTCACCTCGGCGTTGGGATGATCGGCAGAGCCGTTCTTGACGACATAATCATGCAGCCCGCGCGCCTTACAGCCGAAGCCGCCAGCGCCCGCTTCGCCCGGCAACGCGACCTTCAGGGTGCGGGTCTGCGGCGGGTAGCACACGCCGGCATCGGCGCAGCCCTGGTACTTCACGGTCAGGGTGGTCGCGCTCGCGCCGGCCGCGGGCGTGCCGGTGAGGGTGCCGAGCAATTCCTTGCGGTAGGTTTCGACGTCGCCGAAGAATTCGTCGCGGTAGGCCTTGCCCTTCGGCAGCGCCATGGTCGCGCCGGTGAAGGCGGCATCGGCCTTGACCGAGGTGCGGTGCCGGTACAGGTAATAGCCGTCGGCGATCCGCCAGCGCACCTCGATGCGGTCCGGCGCGGTGGCCTGCGCGGACAGGACGAAGACCTCGTCGACCGGCGGCAGTTCGAAGTCCTGGGCGACGGCCGAGGTCGCGGGCAGCGCAAGCAGCAGGGCGAGCCCGGCCAGCCAGCGGCGCAGGCGGATCGTGGATGCGGTCATTGGCTCAGTTTACCGGTCGGCTCTCGGCGGCCAGCCATTGCAGGTATTCGGGCAGGCCGGACGCGGCTTCGACCGCGAGCAGCTCCGGGAGTTCGTAGGGATGCAGTTGGCGCAGGCGTTCCTGCAGGGCGGGGTAGGCCTCGGCACTGGTCTTGACCAGCAGCAGGACCTCGGCCGCGGCCTCGACCTTGCGTTGCCAGCGATAGACCGAACGCAGGCCGGGCAGGAGGTTGACGCAGGCGGCCAGGCGCTCGGCCACCAGCGCGGTGGCGATGCGCTCGGCGCTGTCGGCGTCGGGACAGGTGCAGAAGCAGATCAGGGCGCTCACCGGCATAGGGTAGCGGCTGCCCCGATCCGGCGGGCCTGGCGGACATCCGCGTGCGGCCCTTGAAAGTCGGCGGGCCCGCCCCATCTCGGTGGCATGCCGGGTTCGCCCGGTTCTGTTGTCCGCGGTTTGGCACTCGCTTCGCGCGACTGCTAAAATCGCCGGGTTTTTCCACGTCAATCAACCATTTACCGAGGTTGCCATGTCCAATATCAAGCCGCTGCACGACCGCGTGGTCATCAAGCGCATGGAAGAAGAGAAGCTGTCCGCCGGCGGGATCGTGATCCCGGATTCGGCCACCGAGAAGCCGATCAAGGGCGAAGTCGTCGCCGTCGGCACCGGCAAGGTGCTGGACAACGGCCAGGTCCGCGCGCCGCAGGTCAAGGTCGGCGACAAGGTGCTGTTCGGCAAGTACAGCGGCACCGAAGTGAAGCTGGACGGCGTCGAGCTGCTGGTGGTGAAGGAAGACGACCTGTTCGCGATCCTCGGCTGATCGCGCGTCGCTCCCACACATTTCTCATCCGAATAATTTTTCGAGGTAATTCGCAATGGCTGCCAAGGACATTCGTTTCGGCGAAGACGCGCGCTCCAAGATGGTGCGCGGCGTCAACGTGCTCGCCAACGCCGTGAAGGCGACCCTCGGCCCGAAGGGCCGCAACGTCGTGCTGCAGAAGAGCTACGGCGCGCCGACCATCACCAAGGACGGCGTCTCCGTCGCCAAGGAAATCGAACTGGCTGACGCGTTCGAGAACATGGGCGCGCAGATGGTGAAGGAAGTCGCTTCCAAGACCTCAGAGATGGATCCGTAAATTTGAACAACTCCTATAAGTGATATTCTGCTCCTCAAATGATGTTATAAACATCAATATATGGAGTATTTTATGGCACGTAGACCAAGAAGAAATCATTCAAATGATTTTAAAGCTAAGGTAGCACTTGCTGCGATTAAAGCAGAAAAAACACTTGCTGAATTGAGTGCTGAGTTTGATGTTCATCAAAACCAAATTATTGACTGGAAAAATCAATTGATCTCAGCTTCCTCGCAAGCTTTCGATCAATCAAAAGCTCCAACAGAACCACCCATCGATCTAAAAAAACTACATGCAAAAATCGGTGAGCAGGCATTAGAAATTGATTTTTTAGAAGGTGTGTTGAAGAAACTGGGCCGCTTCAACCACAAAAGTTAATCGACGACTCACTTCAGATTTCAGCATCTAAGCAAGCTAAGCTGCTGAAAGTCTCCCGTGGTTGTTATTACTATCGCCCAAAACCTGTGAGTGCATCAGATCTGAAGCTGATGCGATGTATTGATGAATTACATATGCAATATCCTTTTGCAGGCAGTCGTATGATGCGTGATTTGTTGAATCGTCAAGGACATCATATAGGACGACGTCATACACGTACTTTAATGAAGAAAATGGGTATTCAGGCGTTATATTGCAAACCAAATTTAAGCCAGGCTAATCAAGCTCACCGTAAATATCCATATCTGCTCAAAGGATTGGCTATTCAGCGCAGTAATCAAGTGTGGTCTACGGATATAACGTATATCCCTATGGCAAAAGGCTTTGTTTATTTATGTGCTGTGATTGATTGGCATAGCCGCAAGGTACTTGCGCATAGAGTATCGATTAGTATGGAGGTGGATTTTTGTATTTCGGCTTTAAATGAAGCGATTGAAAAATATGGTCGACCTGAAATATTTAATACAGACCAAGGCAGCCAGTTTACCAGTGATGCATTTATTGATGTATTGAAATCAAATGGCATTCAAATCAGTATGGATGGTAAAGGTCGATGGGTAGATAATGTGATGGTTGAACGATTATGGCGGAGCGTTAAATATGAAGAGGTGTATCTCAAAGCTTATAGCAGTGTCACAGATGCGAAAAAGCAATTAAGTGCATATTTTGAGTTTTATAATTTGAAACGACCTCATTCGAGTCTAGAC
>NZ_JAXADV010000040.1:0-3595 GCF_033901115.1 Providencia sp. CIM-Carb-044 | reverse complement strand
TTTGCCCCATATCACCGTCGGTACTGATCCCGTCGTCAATAAACCGAACCGCTACACCCTGAGCATCAAACTCTTTTATCAGTTGGATCATGTCGGCGGTGTCGCGGCCAAGACGGTCGAGCTTCTTCACCAGAATGACATCACCTTCCTCCACCTTCATCCTCAGCAAATCCAGCCCTTCCCGATCTGTTGAACTGCCGGATGCCTTGTCGGTAAAGATGCGGTTAGCTTTTACCCCTGCATCTTTGAGCGCTCTGATCTGAATATCGAGGGACTGCTGGCTGGTTGAGACCCGCGCATAACCAAAAATTCGCATAAAAATGTACCTTAAATCGAATATCAGACACGATGTGTCTATTATGCCAAAATGACGATTTAATGGACACTCAAACGAAGCCGTTTTACTATGTCTGATAATTTATAACATTTCGTACGGTTGGAAAAATGTTACTAAATGCCCGTCAGGCAGGGAGGCCGATATGCCCGTTGACTTTCTGACCACTGAGCAGACTGAAAGCTATGGCAGATTCACCGGTGAACCGGATGAGCTTCAGCTGGCACGATATTTTCACCTTGATGAAGCAGACAAGGAATTTATCGGAAAAAGCAGAGGTGATCACAACCGTCTGGGCATTGCCCTGCAAATTGGATGTGTCCGTTTTCTGGGCACCTTCCTCACCGATATGAATCATATTCCTTCCGGCGTCCGGCATTTTACCGCCAGACAGCTCGGGATTCGTGATATCACCGTTCTTGCAGAATACGGTCAGAGGGAAAATACCCGCCGTGAGCATGCAGCGCTGATACGTCAGCACTATCAGTATCGTGAATTTGCCTGGCCCTGGACATTTCGCCTTACCCGTCTTTTATATACCCGGAGCTGGATAAGCAACGAACGTCCTGGCCTGCTTTTCGATCTGGCGACAGGGTGGCTTATGCAACATCGTATTATTCTCCCCGGAGCCACTACGCTGACCCGGTTGATTTCAGAGGTAAGGGAAAAGGCGACGTTGCGCCTGTGGAACAAACTGGCACTGATACCGTCAGCCGAACAGCGTTCACAGCTGGAGATGCTGCTGGGGCCAACTGATTGCAGCCGCCTGTCTTTACTGGAATCACTGAAAAAGGGCCCTGTGACCATCAGTGGTCCGGCGTTTAATGAAGCAATTGAACGCTGGAAAACTCTGAACGATTTTGGCCTGCATGCTGAAAACCTGAGTACACTCCCGGCTGTGCGCCTGAAAAATCTCGCACGTTATGCTGGTATGACTTCGGTGTTCAATATTGCCAGGATGTCACCGCAGAAAAGGATGGCGGTTCTGGTTGCCTTTGTCCTTGCATGGGAAACGCTGGCGCTGGATGATGCATTGGACGTTCTGGACGCCATGCTGGCCGTTATCATCCGTGACGCCAGAAAGATTGGGCAGAAAAAACGGCTCCGCTCGCTGAAGGATCTGGATAAATCTGCATTGGCGCTCGCCAGCGCATGTTCGTACCTGCTGAAAGAAGAAACACCGGACGAATCGATTCGTGCTGAGGTGTTCAGCTACATCCCAAGGCAAAAGCTGGCTGAAATCATCACGCTTGTCCGTGAAATTGCCCGGCCCTCAGACGATAATTTTCATGAAGAAATGGTGGAGCAGTACGGGCGCGTTCGTCGTTTCCTGCCCCATCTGCTGAATACCGTTAAATTTTCATCCGCACCTGCCGGGGTTACCACTCTGAATGCCTGTGACTACCTCAGCCGGGAGTTCAGCTCACGGCGGCAGTTTTTTGACGACGCACCAACGGAAATTATCAGTCGGTCATGGAAACGGCTGGTGATTAACAAGGAAAAACATATCACCCGCAGGGGATACACGCTCTGCTTTCTCAGTAAACTGCAGGATAGTCTGAGGCGGAGGGATGTCTACGTTACCGGCAGTAACCGGTGGGGAGATCCTCGTGCAAGATTACTACAGGGTGCTGACTGGCAGGCAAACCGGATTAAGGTTTATCGTTCTTTGGGGCACCCGACAGACCCGCAGGAAGCAATAAAATCTCTGGGTCATCAGCTTGATAGTCGTTACAGACAGGTTGCTGCACGTCTTTGCGAAAATGAGGCTGTCGAACTCGATGTTTCTGGCCCGAAGCCCCGGTTGACAATTTCTCCCCTCGCCAGTCTTGATGAGCCGGACAGTCTGAAACGACTGAGCAAAATGATCAGTGATCTACTCCCTCCGGTGGATTTAACGGAGTTGCTGCTCGAAATTAACGCCCATACCGGATTTGCTGATGAGTTTTTCCATGCTAGTGAAGCCAGTGCCAGAGTTGATGATCTGCCCGTCAGCATCAGCGCCGTGCTGATGGCTGAAGCCTGCAATATCGGTCTGGAACCACTGATCAGATCAAATGTTCCTGCACTGACCCGACACCGGCTGAACTGGACAAAAGCGAACTATCTGCGGGCTGAAACTATCACCAGCGCTAATGCCAGACTGGTTGATTTTCAGGCAACGCTGCCACTGGCACAGATATGGGGTGGAGGAGAAGTGGCATCTGCAGATGGAATGCGCTTTGTTACGCCAGTCAGAACAATCAATGCCGGACCGAACCGCAAATACTTTGGTAATAACAGAGGGATCACCTGGTACAACTTTGTGTCCGATCAGTATTCCGGCTTTCATGGCATCGTTATACCGGGGACGCTGAGGGACTCTATCTTTGTGCTGGAAGGTCTTCTGGAACAGGAGACCGGGCTGAATCCAACCGAAATTATGACCGATACAGCAGGTGCCAGCGAACTTGTCTTTGGCCTTTTCTGGCTGCTGGGATACCAGTTTTCTCCACGCCTGGCTGATGCCGGTGCTTCGGTTTTCTGGCGAATGGACCATGATGCCGACTATGGCGTGCTGAATGATATTGCCAGAGGGCAATCAGATCCCCGAAAAATAGTCCTTCAGTGGGACGAAATGATCCGGACCGCTGGCTCCCTGAAGCTGGGCAAAGTACAGGTTTCAGTGCTGGTCCGTTCATTGCTGAAAAGTGAACGTCCTTCCGGACTGACTCAGGCAATCATTGAAGTGGGGCGCATCAACAAAACGCTGTATCTGCTTAATTATATTGATGATGAAGATTACCGCCGGCGCATTCTGACCCAGCTTAATCGGGGAGAAAGTCGCCATGCCGTTGCCAGAGCCATCTGTCACGGTCAAAAAGGTGAGATAAGAAAACGATATACCGACGGTCAGGAAGATCAACTGGGCACACTGGGGCTGGTCACTAACGCCGTCGTGTTATGGAACACTATTTATATGCAGGCAGCCCTGGATCATCTCCGGGCGCAGGGTGAAACACTGAATGATGAAGATATCGCACGCCTCTCCCCGCTTTGCCACGGACATATCAATATGCTCGGCCATTATTCCTTCACGCTGGCAGAACTGGTGACCAAAGGACATCTGAGACCATTAAAAGAGGCGTCAGAGGCAGAAAACGTTGCTTAACGTGAGTTTTCGTTCCACTGAGCGTCAGACCCCGGATAGAGCGCAGGGTCAGGAAATCCTTGGATATCGTTCAGGTAGCCCACGCCGCGCTTGAGCGCATAGCGCTGGGT
>NZ_JAXADV010000003.1:565152-676993 GCF_033901115.1 Providencia sp. CIM-Carb-044 | reverse complement strand
GACGATGTATTACACATCTCTTCATCTTTTTTAGCTACTCTTGGGGCTCCCCTCTATCTATCACCATCATTAATGAGAGTGCGTGATGCAAAGTAGTGAGTAACAGCTCACAGGTTGTTTAGGGTAGTGAAATTTTAATAAAATCAAATAAATATTGTGGATTGGATGCTTGCCCATCACGGTGATGAATGATACCGCTTAGGTGGGGTGCCTAACATACTTATCATTTCAAAGGGAGTAGTAAAAGAAGGCATGAAGCATTACTCATTTATAGATAGCGCTAATGAAAAACTTAAAGACCCTAGGGTTAAGATGGCAGTTACATTAAATTTGATAAGCCATAACACCTCAAATTTGATATACTGCACACAGTAATTAATCAAAAATTATAAGATTTTCATTATTTCTCTGTGATATAGGGACTTCAAATTTGGCCAAAAGAACCTATTCTGTTCGGTATATTGCAGGTGAGCCCGCTAAACGTATTCAGCCCATGCCTGTACATATGTTAGGAGAATCACTTCCAATAGGTTTACCGCTATTTGCTGCGGGTGAAACTCTTGATGTGGTTACATGGAACATTTATAAGCAGCAGCGTCCAAATTGGAAATATACACTTAATGAGTTGGTGAAAGATAGAAAACTTATTTTGTTGCAAGAAGCTCAAATGTCACCTGAGCTAATATCTTTTGCTGCATCACATAAATTAATTGCTGACCAAGTACCTGCATTACCTTTTTCTCCTCATCCCGCAGGTGTGATGACACTTGCTGCTTCACACCCGATATATTGCTGTCCTTTAAGAGAAAAAGAACCACTTTTACGGTTAGCTAAATCTGCGTTGATTACGGTATATCCCCTACCAAATGGAAAACACTTGATGGTAGCGAATGTTCATGCAATTAATTTCAGTTTTGGAGTAGATGTTTATACTCGGCAACTAAGTAAATTAGGTGTTCATATTGCTAAACATGTAGGGCCAGTAATCCTAGCAGGTGATTTTAATGCATGGAGTAGACAGCGTGTGAATGCGTTGAAACGATTTATTCGCAGTGTAGGCTTGAAAGAAATTGTATTTAGTGATGATTACCGTACTAAGGCTTTTGGTCGTCCTTTGGATTACGTGTTTTATCGTGGATTGAACGTTAAAGATAGCACTGTACTACCGACAGATGCTTCTGATCATAACCCTATTATGACCAAATTTACGCTTTCTAAGTAATTAAGATTATCTCCCTTATTTTCCCTCGTATTTAATTGTAGATTCGATGAACTACTTGTATGGGGAATATCAGATTGAAATCATCGTTTTTATACATTCTTTTCTTTTTTGCACAAATAGCTAATGGGTCTAGCTTATTGTTGGCAAAACATGCTGAACAGTTGCCTCGTTTAGTTATTTATGACCCATCTTATCGACAAATTTCTTATCCAAATGGTGATGTGCCCGAACAATATGGTGTCTGTTCTGATGTAGTTATACGAAGCTACCGAAAAATTGGTATTGATTTACAAAAATTAGTACATGAAGACATGAAAGCAAACTTTCGCCAATATCCCAGCCAACGTATATGGGGATTACGTAAGCCAGATACAAACATTGATCATCGTCGCGTACCTAATTTAGAGGCTTTTTTCTCGCGAAAAGGGAAAAAAAAGCCTATCTCAAAGAATGTCAGTGATTATATTCCCGGCGATATTGTCTCTTGGCGTTTAGATAATGGTCGGCCACATATCGGTGTTGTAACTTCGATAAAGTCACCAAGTACACAAAGTTATTTAGTTATGCACAATATTGGATATGGCCAAGTTGCTGAAGATGTTTTATTTCGTTGGGATATTGTTGGACATTATTCTTATTAAGTGAGATGGTTTTTATATAATATAATTTCCTGGATTATAATTTTAAAAATTAACTTATTCAAGAGGTTTTATATATGTAAGTGATTAGTTTTAATTGTTGTTTTTAAAATTATATTCTAATTATTGTATTAGCATTAATTCACTATGAACTATATTTATAACAGGTAGGTGGTATGTCGTATAGAATTTAATTATATATAAATGGTGGTTAATGTTATGAAAAATATAGTTATTGTTGGCGGTGGAACGGGTGGGACGATGCTAGCAAATACACTTGCTAGAAAATTGAGTAGAGAAATTTTTTCGAAGAAAATAAAAATAACATTAATTACTGATAATCCAATCCATTATTATAAACCTGCATTTATGTATGTTGCTTTTAATTTATTTTTTAAGGATGAACTGAGTCGCCCTGAAAGAGAATTGCTAAGACCTGAAATAGAGTTAGCCATTGATAAAATAGAGCATTTTGATTTTAAAAATAAAGCGCTAAACTCTAAGTATGGAAAAAAATATAACTATGATTTTCTTGTGATTGCAACAGGTTGCGTACCTAAACCTGAGCGAATTGAAGGTTTAAAAGATACCGGTAACCACTTTTATGCATATGAAGCATCGAGAAAGCTAGCAGATCAACTTGCTAAGATTGAAAAAGGTCGAATTTTTATTACGGTATCATTCCCTGAAACGCCAAATGTACCCCATCAGTGTGGCATAGCGCCGATGGAAACAACATTAATGATTGATGAATTTTTACGTAAACGTCGAGTTAGGGATAGTATTGAAATCGTTTATACCTATCCAACAGTTTCACAATTATTGCGTAACTGTTTATTCATGCAACAACCTGTTTGTGAAGTTATTCCTGAAGTATTTACTGCTAAAAATATTAAAGCTCAGAGAGGGTTTACTTTAGATAAAGTTGATCCAGATAAAAAAATAGCTTATTCGAAAGAAGGTGATGAGCAAAATTTCGACTTATTGATTAGCACTCCGCCAATTACCGCGGTTGAGGCAGTTATTAATACCGGATTAAGTGAGCATAATAATGGTGAAGGTTGGTTACCTACCGATCATGAAACTATGCAAGTTTATGGTGTTGATGGCGTTTATGTTATAGGTGATACCGTTGATTTACCGATCAGTAAAGCAGGTGGAAGCTGTCATAATCAGGCCGCAATTATAGCTGATAATATTTGCGGAGAATTAATTTATGGTTATCCCGCAGCTATCTATGATGGGCGAGTTCAAGCTGTTGCCCAAATGGGATTAACTGCAGGGATGCCTTTACAATACGATTATAAACACGATGTTATTCCTACGCCTCCGACTAAATTAGGGGGATTACTAAGAAATGGCTTTAATAGAGGTATTTATTGGGCTGCTATTCGTGGCTTAGTTTAAGGAGGAAATCAAAATGTCTAATAATGAAAATCAAAGTAAACTAATTGAACTTCTTAATTCTGAGTCGGGTGATCATTTCGCAGACAAATTAGCACCGCTATTACAATTGAATCGTTTAGATAATATTGTTGATTTACTTTCTCTAATTTCTGACCTTATTGACATTACTGATAATAGCACGGTAGAAAAACTGGCAAACTCATTTGAGGATATTCTAGCGCCAGTCTGGGAATTCGGCACTGCATATAATATGGCTAAAATGGAGGAAATATATAATAGTAAAAATCCAAATTTTCGTTCGGTGTATGCTTTATTAAAAGATCCAAATACATTACGTGGAATTAGTACCGTTTTACGAACCTTGCAAATAATGGGTTCTCGATTGTCTTCCCCCCAAGAGGGATAATATTTCGGAGGTGGTATGATATTAGATAGACTGTATTCTTTTGATACGCGTGTGATACATAATTACTATGATGCAGCCGAAAATTTAGGATCACTAGCTTCTCCTATTTATCAAACGTCAACTTACGTATTTGATAGTGTTGAAGAAGGTGCCGCTTGTTTTAGCGGTGAATCGGATGGGTATATTTATACACGAATAAATAACCCAACATTAAGTTTGTTGGAAAAGCGGCTTGCTGATTTAGAAGAGGGGGATGCCGCAATTGTATTTTCTTCAGGGATGGGGGCAATAACATCGACTCTTTGGACCTTACTAAGCCCAGGAGATGAGCTGTTAGTTGATATGACGGTTTATGGCTGTACATATGCATTCTTTCATCATGGGTTAGCTCGATTTGGTGTCAAAGTTCGTCACATTGATATGAGTGACCCAAATAATGTGGCACAGGAACTCACTGAAAAAACAAAGATGATATTTTTCGAATCACCTGCAAACCCAAATATGCGCTTAGTTGATATTAATGCTGTAAGCAATATCGTTCATCAATATAACCTTGCAAATAACCAAGAAATATTGGTGACAGTAGATAATACCTATTGTACTCCTTACATTCAAAAACCACTTGAGCTTGGGGCGGATATTGTTGTTCATTCATTAACGAAATATATGAATGGGCATGGTGATGTGATGGCTGGCGCTGTTATAACAACTGAGGAATTAGCGAAGCAAATCAGATTGGTTGGGCTGAAGGATATGACTGGAGCATGTTTATCCCCTCATGATGCAAACCTGATATTGCGAGGAATGAAAACACTGCCAATCAGAATGGAAAGAGTGGTTGAGAATGCACAGAAAGTTGCGGAATATTTGGCCTCACTATCTGAAGTTTCTCAAGTGATGTATCCGGGTTTACCGAGTTTTCCTCAATACACATTAGCTCAAAGGCAAATGAAGCTGCCTGGAGGGATGATTGCTTTTGAACTTGGAGGGGGACTTGAGGCGGGTAAGCAGTTTCTGAACCGTTTACAGCTATTTTCTTGTGCGGTTAGCTTAGGTGATTGTGAGTCATTGGCCCAGCACCCTGCAAGTATGACCCATTCTACTTACACTGCTGAGGAACGAAAACAGTATGGGATTAGTGATGGGCTTATTCGTTTGTCAGTTGGGTTAGAAAGCGCTAATGATTTGATTGCCGATATTAAGCAGGCGCTCATTTGATACCAAAATAGGTAACAAAAGGCCCTATATCATATAAATATAGGGCCTAAATTTACTTTACGAATGCTTTAGTCGATTAAGGTTTTTGAAATTTACGCATGACAAAGAAGGTGACGCTCAATATAGCGACCCATGCAAACCCGACGAGAAGGGCAACTTGTGTATCTTTAAAGAAGCCAAGTAGCGCGATAACAAAGACCATAAATGCGATAGTAATTGCAGGGCCAATTGGCCAGAACGGTACAGGGAATTTGAGTTTTTTAACCTCTTCAGGGCTCATTTGGCGGCGCATTGCGACATGAGAAAGTAGTATCATTAACCAGACCCAAACGGTCGCAAAGGTTGCGATTGACGCAATAATCACAAAGATTTTTTCTGGAAGTAGGTAGTTTAAATAAACGCCCAGTAACATGACAACAGACATCACCAGTACAGTGACCCAAGGCACCCCACTTTTCGTCAACTTGGTAAAGACTTTTGGTGCTTGTTTGTCTTGTGCCATACCATACATCATGCGACCAGCACCGAAAATATCACTATTGATAGCTGAAATTGCCGCAGTGATCACCACGATATTTAAGATATTTGCCGCTGATTGAATGCCTAAGCTATCAAAAATTTGGACGAATGGACTGCCATTTTGACCAATTTGATTCCACGGGTAGATACACATCAGAATAAAAAGTGTTAACCCATAGAATAATAAAATACGAATGGGTACCGCATTGATTGCTTTAGGAATAGTTTTCTCTGGGTTTTGCGCTTCACTGGCGGTAATACCGATCACTTCGATACCCCCAAAGGCGAACATTACGATAGCTAAGGACGCGATAACGCCTTCAATGCCGTTTGGCATAAAGCCACCGTGTTCCCATAGATTTTGGATACCCACCGCATGGTCAGTTTCTTGGCCGAAGCCGTAGAACATTAAGAAGGCTCCACCAACAATCATTGCGATGATTGCAGAGACTTTTACGATAGACAGCCAAAATTCCATTTCACCAAAAATTTTAACGTGGCATAAATTGAGTGCGCTAATAAATAGCACGATACTTAATACCCACACCCATTGGTCGACATGAGGGAACCAAAACCCCATGTACATCCCAAAAGCGGTAATATCAGCCAAGCAAACGACCAACATTTCAAATACGTAGTTCCAGCCAGTTAAAAAACCAGCTAAGGGCCCCATGTAATGGCTAGCGTAGTGAGAGAATGAACCGGGTACTGGGTGATGTACAGCCATCTCGCCTAAGGCTCGCATGACCATAAATACAGCGGCACCACCGACCATATAAGCGAGTAGCACAGCAGGCCCTGCCGCTTGAATTGCGGAAGCAGACCCATAAAATAAGCCGGTACCAATCGCTGACCCTAAAGCCATAAAGCGAATGTGCCGAACACTCAGTCCCTTTCTGAGTTGATTTTGTTCACTACTTTGCATGTCTTTTCCTGTCTTTTTCTTCGTTCGATATATTGTTCCGAATAGGCTTTCGGTATTGTTTATTAAGTCGGACGTACTTTATTGAACCTTAAGGTGGCTACATTATCACAAACTTCCTTGTTCGTGAGATAGATATCTGCAATATAATGCGTGCTCAGCTAACTATTTTAGGAGTGATATGAAATACCCAATTAATGAAATCTTCCAAACCATTCAAGGAGAGGGGGTTTTTACTGGTGTTCCAGCCGTATTTATTCGTTTGCAGGGCTGCCCAGTTGGATGTAGCTGGTGTGATACCAAACAAACATGGGAAAAAGAACAAGATAAAGAATCTACCCTAGGGGATATCGCACTTAAAACGATTGATTCAGATGCATGGGCTATGGCAGATGGTGAGGCATTGGTTCAATTAATGAAAGAAAAACACTTCAGCGCACAGCATATTGTTATTACAGGCGGTGAGCCCTGTATTTATGATTTACAGCCACTGACTGGGATATTAGAACAACATGGATATCAATGCCAAATTGAAACTAGCGGCACATACCCTATTCAATGCACTGATAACACATGGGTTACTGTATCACCAAAAGTCGGTATGAAAGGAGGACTGCAGGTGATCAGCCAAGCAGTAAATCGTGCCAATGAAATTAAACATCCTGTTGCTCGCGAGAAAGATATTGAAGCACTTGAGAAAATTTTAGCATTACGTACTGTCGAAACGCCTCCAGTAGTGGCATTACAGCCAATCAGCCAAAAAGCGGCAGCAACAAAATTGTGTATTGAAACCTGTATTCAACGCAACTGGCGTTTATCAATTCAAACACATAAGTATTTGGATATTCAATAATAAAAAATAGCGATGGTTTTTAGTAACCCCCAAGAGTTGGAAAACACTCATTGGGGGCCTTTAAATTACCTAAATGGTTGGTTTAATGGTACTTCAGGATCTGGCTCATGAGTAATACGGTTACGTAAGTCACGGCGAATAATTTCAATAGACCAAAACCAAATTAAATGGCCAAATATTTCTGAAACATTCTCATACCATGGTAGGTCGAAGAGTGGAGGGGTGAGCCCCATAAGAGGGAAAGAAATCATATGGACAAATAATTGCGCCAGTGCACCCGCTAACAACCCTTGCCATAGCTTAATTTTAGGGAATACTTCAGCAACAATACAATATCCGACAGCAAACACGATAGAAAATATGATGTGAGTAACACCCACAGAGTTAAAAACGTGCCCAGCAAAGGTGTAAACTGCAGAGTTAGGGTCGGCAATTCCTAACCAATCCCTTAAGAAAATATAAGGAGGGTTGAGGAAGTTACGTGAGCAGTCAATTTGTTCCGCTGCACGGATCAGCGTTTCTGGCGAACAAGCTGCGTTGAACATATCCGTTGGGCTTCTTGGTGGTAATGGGACTTCAGCCCCCCATTTGACAAACGAAGAGACGATACCAGCGATTAGACCAATAAATGCGGCCAGCCCATAACGTCTTCTGGATTTTGGTGTTTGTTGAAATAAATGCATTTTCCCTGCCTTATTAAGAGTAAATAATGGTAAATAATAGATCAGGTTATAATTTAATGCACTATGTCAAATTAAAGTTTTTATATCCTTAATTTCAAGGGGGGAATGCCAGCCACTAATTGCTTTTTGCCCCTCATTTATTTTCAAAATCTATTAAGCTTGCCGCCTGAGGTGCTTGTGTCTCTATATTATATTTCTATATTTATGAATGTTATTTTGCCCAGCTATCAAAATGGCTGCGTAAAATAACATTACATTATATTTGTAGCACTTGTACTTTTAAGCTTCCCCGCGATAGACGCAACCTGCATTGCAGGTTTCTTTTACGGTAACTGCACTTAATAAGGGTAGCAAAGGCTTAGTTTGTTGCCAAATCCACTGGGCTAATACCTCACTGGTTGGGTTTTCTAACCCTTCGATATCATTTAAATAATGATGGTCTAAGCGTTCCCAAATAGGTTTAAACGCGGCTTTTACATCGGAAAAATCAATAATCCAACCACTATGGGAGTCGACTTCACCAGTAATTTCTAAACGCACCATGAAAGAATGCCCATGGAGGCGGCCACACTTATGGCCCTCTGGGACATGAGGTAATTTGTGGGCAGCTTCGAAAGTGAAATCTTTATAGATTGTTGTGCTCATATGTGGCTCCTTGTTATGAATAAACAGCGTATTGTACTGCATTTTTAGGTGAAAATATCTTTAATTACTAAAATAGCGTTAACCGCTTTTATCAATATGATCCATCAGTTAATTGCTTTAGGCTTTTTAGTTATTAATTATGGCTATCGTTTCTTATCCCATTATCTAGGGTTGTTATAACCTAACTGCATACCCTATATGTTTCAGGTACTGCGGTATTTTTTGCTTTATTACCTTAATTATTTGGGGGAATGAGCAAGTGTTAGGTTGTCGGTCTTTTCTGGGGTAATGACATGGCGTCGTTTTTAAAATCAAAGATGAATAACACTGGGGTTACAAGATAATGACAAAAAAACAGCCGCCATTAGCGGCGCTGCCAATATCTGTTGAGCAATTAGCACGTTTACAGACGGCCGTTGATGATTTTTCATCCCATCAACTCGCATGGCTTTCTGGTTATTTGTGGGGAATAGTAAATCAGAATACGCAAGTTGATGCATCTGTCAGTGCGCCTGTGGTTACCCAAGATACGGTCACAATCATCTCTGCATCACAGACAGGAAATGCACGCCGCCTATCAGAGCAGCTTAGAGAGCGTTTAGTCGGTGAAAAAATTAGTGTGAATTTAGTGAATGCAGGGGATTATAAATTCAAACAAATTAACCAAGAGAAAGTGTTAGTTGTTGTAGCCTCAACGCAGGGTGAAGGGGAGCCAGCTGAAGAAGCGGTTGCATTATACAAATATCTTCATTCTAAAAAAGCGCCAAATTTATCACAAACCAGTTATGCGGTTTTTGCGCTGGGGGATTCATCTTACGAAAAATTCTGTCAAGCAGGTAAAGATTTCGATTCACAGCTTGCATCATTAGGGGCGACGTCATTAACCGAGCGAATTGATGCGGATGTTGAATACCAAGGGATTGCGGATGAGTGGGTTGAAAGCCTCACTCAGATTTTAAAAGCTCGCGTTCCTGCTCAAAGTGATAGCCAATTATTGGTGACTCAAGCAGGAAGTGTGAATGAAATTCATTCATCACCTTATAGTAAAACTGCGCCATTAACTGCGTCACTCCTGAGCAATCAAAAGATCACCAGTCGGGACTCACAAAAAGATGTTCGCCATATTGAAATTGATCTCGGTGACTCTGGTTTACGTTATCAACCTGGTGATGCACTAGGTGTTTGGTTCGATAATGACCCTGCTTTAGTTGATGAGCTGGTCGCTTTGTTGTGGCTGCAAGGTGATGAAGAAGTCTTTATTGGTTCGCAGCGCCACTCATTACGTGATGCGCTGATTTATCAATTAGAACTGACACAAAATACTCCAGTGATTGTCGAAAAATATGCTCAGTTATCAAAAGACGATGCACTATTGTCATTAATTAGCGATAAAGCCGCTATTTTGCACTACGCACAAAATACGCCAATCGTCGATATGGTACGCCAAGCGGCATCTCAGCCTACTGCCCAAGAATTTGTTGACCTACTGCGTCCGCTAACTCCTCGTTTGTACTCGATTTCTTCTTCCCAATCTGAAGTAGAAAATGAAGTTCATGCAACGGTTGGCGTTGTCCGCTATGAGATTGATGGTAAGGCGCGTACTGGTGGTGCGTCAGGTTTCTTAGCCGATCGCTTAAATGAGGATGATGAACTTCGTATATTCATTGAGCACAATGATAATTTTCGACTGCCACAAGACCCAAATACGCCTGTGATCATGATTGGCCCAGGTACAGGGATAGCGCCATTTCGTGCTTTCTTACAGCAGCGTGACAATGACGGTGCGACAGGAAAAAATTGGTTATTTTTTGGTAATCCACATTTTGTTGATGACTTTCTCTACCAAGTGGAATGGCAGCGTTATGTCAAAGACGGTTTACTAACCCATATTTCATTAGCGTGGTCTCGCGACCAGCAAGAAAAAATTTACGTACAAGATAAACTTCGCGAACAAGGTGAAGAAGTTTGGCAATGGTTACAAGAAGGTGCGCACATCTATGTGTGTGGTGATGCAAACCGCATGGCCAAAGATGTTGAACAGGCATTATTAGATATCGTCAGTCAATATGGGAACATGGACAGTGAAGAAGCTGATGAATTTTTAAGTGAGCTGCGCGTAATGCGCCGTTATCAGAGGGATGTTTATTAATGAGCAATGAACAACAACAAAAGCCCTTAATTGTCGAAGGTAAACTCGCAGACAGTGAACGCATGAAGCAAGACAGTAATTACTTGCGTGGAACCATTAAGGATGACTTAAAAAATGGGTTAACGGGGGGATTTGAGGGTGATAATTTCCTGTTGATTCGCTTTCACGGTATGTACCAACAAGATGACCGTGATATTCGTGCCGAGCGAGCGGAACAAAAACTCGAGCCTCGCCATGCAATGATGCTACGTTGTCGTTTGCCGGGCGGCATTATTACACCCAAGCAATGGCTTGATATTGATAAGTTTGCCACAGAGCACACGCTGTATGGCAGTGTGCGCATTACGAATCGGCAAACATTTCAGTTCCATGGCATTTTAAAAGGGGATGTAAAGCCTGCCCATCAAATGTTAAGTCACGTTGGTTTAGATGCCCTTGCAACGGCGAATGACGTTAACCGTAACGTGTTATGTACCTCTAACCCCGTGCAATCTGAATTGCACCAGCAATCTTATGAATGGGCAAAGAAAATATCTGAACATTTATTACCGCGCACTAGTGCTTACGCGGAAATTTGGTTAGATAAAGAAAAAATAGTGACAACGGATGAAGAGCCAATTTTAGGGCAAACTTATTTGCCAAGAAAATTTAAAACCTCTGTCGTGATCCCGCCATTAAACGATGTGGATTTGCATGCAAATGATATGAACTTTGTTGCGATAGCTCAAAATGGGGAATTGATCGGTTTTAACGTGCTGGTGGGTGGCGGCCTTGCAATGACACATGGTGATACAGCGACGTTTCCTCGCTTAGCCAGTGAGTTTGGTTTTATTCCATTAGACAAAACATTAGCCATTGCAGAAGCGATAGTGACTACCCAACGGGATTGGGGAAATCGTACTGAACGTAAAAATGCGAAAACCAAATATACCCTTGAGCGAGTGGGAGTTGATACTTTCAAAGCTGAAGTCGAAAGGCGCTCAGGCGTAGTTTTCGAACCTATTCGCCCATATGAATTTACTGAACGCGGTGACAAGATTGGCTGGCTTAAAGGCATTGATAACCGTTGGCACCTAACATTGTTTATTGAAAATGGTCGATTAATTGATTTAGAAAATAAACCATTAAAAACCGGCGTGGCTGAAATTGCACGTATTCACCAAGGGGACTTTCGTTTAACGGCAAACCAAAATTTAATTGTTGCGGGTGTGCCCGAAAGTGAAAAAGCGGCAATTGAAGCGATTGCCAGATCTCATGGGTTAATGAGTGATGACATTACGGCACAACGTGAAAATTCCATGGCTTGTGTATCATTTCCAACTTGCCCGCTCGCGATGGCCGAAGCAGAACGTTTTTTACCTGAATTTATTAGTCAAGTGGAAAGTATCATGGCCGCCCATCAAGTTGCCAATGAACATATCGTTTTGCGGGTAACGGGTTGCCCTAATGGCTGTGGGCGAGCCATGCTGGCAGAGGTTGGGTTGGTCGGTAAAGCGATGGATAGATATAACTTACATTTAGGCGGGAACCGCATTGGTACTCGTATTCCACGTATGTACCGCGAAAACATCACTAGTACAGAGATTTTAGCTATTTTGGATGAGTTAATCGGTGATTGGGCGAAAAACCGTCTACCTAATGAAGGATTTGGCGATTTTGTTATTCGCACCAATGTTGTTAAGCCCGTATTGAATTCTGCTGTTGATTTTTATGAGGTTAAGGAGGCAGTATGAGCCGACTTGAACTAGCAACACTCATCGAACTCGATAAGCCCCAACAAGTCGCTTATCTCGCTGAGTTTAATTCCCAGTTAGAAGCAATGAATGCATTGCAGCGGGTTGAGTGGGCGGTTGAATACTTACCGACTGAGTTTGTGTTGTCTTCCAGCTTTGGTATTCAAGCGGCACTGACATTGCATATGGTGACGCAAATTGTGCCTAATATCCCAGTTATTTTAACGGATACCGGTTATTTGTTCCCAGAAACCTATCAGTTTATTGAAGTATTAACAGATAAGCTGAATTTAAATTTGCAGGTGTATCGAGCCAAACAGTCACCAGCTTGGCAAGAAGCGCTGTATGGTCAACTTTGGACACAAGGGCTTGATGGTATTGAGCGTTATAACCAATTGAATAAAGTTGAGCCGATGGAGCGCGCGTTACATGAATTACAAGCACAAACCTGGTTTTCTGGTTTACGGCGAGAACAATCAGAAAGCCGTGCAAATTTGTCTGTACTAGGTATCGGGAAAGGGATTTTTAAAGTTTTACCAGTGATTGATTGGAATAATAAGCAAGTTTATGAATATCTAACAAAATATGATTTACCCTACCATCCGTTGTGGGAACAAGGGTATTTATCGGTTGGCGATACCCATACAACTCGCAAATGGGAAGAGGGTATGAATGAAGAAGATACGCGTTTTTTTGGTTTAAAGCGTGAGTGCGGGCTTCATGAAAACTAAATATTCGTCATAATTCAAGCCGCAGCGTTGTTGGCTACGTGCACTCGCACTAGTCACATACTGGTGTATGCTCCTAGCGACTCATTTACTTGCCGCCTAGCTGCAACTTGAATTATTTAGAATATTGATTAGGTCATAATTCAATCTGCAGCGTTGTTGGCTACGCGCACTCGCACTAGTCACATACTGGTGTATGCTCCTAGCTTTATACTCGTCATACTTCAATCTGCAGCGTTGTTGGCTACGCGCATTCGCACTAGTCGCATACTGATGTATGCTCCTAGCGACTCATTTACTTGCCGCCTAGCTGCAACTTGAATTATTTAGAGTATTGATTGGTTATACTTCAAATGGCAACTCGAATTATTTAGGGTATTAAATATAAGTAAATAATAACTGAATAAATAAAATATTTGTTTAATTACAAAGGAATGCCTTTTGTTAAAAATAAGTATTTCTTATTTTTATATTATTTTTTGTTTTTCTCATAATTATTAGAAGTTTGCGTTAAGTCTTGTATTTTTGTTCGGTATTGGCTGGTTTTTAGTGTTTTTGTGCAAGAGCTCAGGCTTATGCTTTTAAGTTACAAGAAAGAGCTTTTTGTCATTTCAAACCTATTACGTGAAGCCATATAGTCAATTGTCTATTTCTTATAATAAGTTTATATAACGATGGGTGAGCAAGATGGATTATTTACCATTATTTGTCGATGTCCGCACGCGAAAGGTCGTGTTAATTGGCGGCGGTGTGGTCGCAGCACGAAAAGCAGAATTGCTAATAAAAGCACAAGCTGACTTAGTGGTCATCTCACCGACGTTATGTACACAGTTACAAGCTGAACACCAACAAAATAAATTTGTTTGGTTAGCTGAAAATTACCAATCCATTCATTTAGATGATGCTTTTTTAGTTATCGCAGCAACAGATGATGCATTACTGAATGAAACGGTTTTCTATGACGCCAATGAACGAAAAATATTTGTTAACGTGGTTGATGACCAACCATTATGTTCATTTATTGTGCCTTCTATTATCGATCGCTCGCCAGTGATTGTGGCGATCTCTTCAGGGGGGACTGCGCCTGTATTAGCACGTTTACTCAGAGAAAAATTGGAAACGATGTTGCCAACTTCTTTGGGGAAAATGGCGGAAATAGCCGGCCGCTGGCGTCATAAAGTCAAAGAAACACTTACTAATATGCGTGAAAGAAAACGTTTTTGGGAAAAAAGTTTTAGTGGGCGTTTTGCTTCGCTAGTCGAAAAAGGGCAATTCAGTGAAGCGGAACAACAATTGGAACGTCAATTGTATGAGCCTGATAACCATGGCGAATTAATCTTAGTCGGTGCTGGGCCGGGTGATGCGGGGCTACTCACGTTAAAAGGGTTGCGAGTTTTACAAAGTGCAGAAGTGGTTTTGTATGACCATCTGGTGAGTGAGGAAATCCTCGAGTTAGTTCGCCGCGACGCTGACAAGATTTGTGTTGGGAAACGCGCAGGAAATCACAGTGTTTCCCAAGAAGAAACCAATGCTTTAATCGTGAAATTTGCTCAACAAGGTAAAAAAGTGGTGCGCCTTAAAGGTGGTGATCCTTTTGTTTTCGGGCGAGGAGGGGAAGAGCTACAAGTGGCGGCGCAAGCGGGGATCCCATTTCAAGTGGTTCCGGGTGTGACTGCAGCAATTGGTGCAGCCGCTTACGCAGGAGTTCCGCTGACTCACCGCGAACATTCACAAAGCATTACGTTTATTACGGGTCATTGCCGTGAAAATGGGATGGAACTTGATTGGCAGGCACTTGCTCGAGGAAACCAAACCTTAGCTATCTATATGGGGACCGTGAAGGCCGCGAAAATCAGCGAACAATTGATTCAATTTGGCCGTGCTGAAAATACCCCTGTAGCGGTTATCGGCTGTGGTACAAGGCGTGAACAAAAAGTAGTAACCGGAAAACTCGATGAACTTGAAGTATTAGCACAGCAGGCACCTGCTCCTGCTTTGATAGTGGTTGGTGAAGTCGCTGCATTACACCAACAACTCGCATGGTTTGGTTCTCAAACTGAAGATATAAGATGGCGCAGTGCCGTATTGGAACTGGCTTAAGTAAGGGGCTATCGTGAACGACAAAAAATTGACTCATTTACAGCAGTTAGAGGCAGAAAGTATTCATATCATTCGTGAAGTTGCCGCCGAATTTGCTAACCCAGTCATGCTGTACTCTATTGGTAAAGATTCTTCCGTGATGCTGCATTTAGCACGCAAGGCATTTTATCCGGGAAAACTACCATTTCCTCTTTTACATGTTGATACCGGCTGGAAATTTCGTGAAATGTACGAGTTTCGCGATGCAACTGCAGAAAAATACGGCTTTGAGCTACTTGTTTATCGTAATCCTGAAGGGGAAAAATTAGGGATTAACCCGTTTGTGCACGGCAGCGCTAAGCACACAGATATTATGAAAACCGAGGGCTTAAAGCAGGCTTTAGATAAGTACGGTTTTGATGCTGCATTTGGTGGTGCTCGTCGTGATGAAGAGAAATCACGTGCCAAAGAACGGATCTACTCTTTCCGTGACCGATCTCATCGTTGGGATCCTAAAAACCAACGGCCTGAGTTGTGGCATAACTATAATGGACAGATCAATAAAGGGGAAAGTATTCGTGTTTTCCCGTTATCAAATTGGACTGAGCTCGATATCTGGCAATATATCTATTTGGAAAATATCGATATTGTTCCCCTGTATTTTGCAAAAGAGCGGCCGGTTATTCAGCGGGACGGCACTTTGTTAATGGTGGATGATAACCGTATTGACTTACAAGCTGGTGAAGTCATTAGTCAGCAAAAAGTGCGTTTTAGAACATTAGGTTGTTGGCCACTGACCGGAGCTGTGCCATCAGAAGCACAAACGCTGCCTGAGATTATAGAAGAAATGTTGATTTCCACAACGAGTGAGCGGCAGGGGCGGCTGATTGATAGCGACCAATCCGCTTCTATGGAGTTGAAAAAGCGCCAAGGTTATTTTTAGTGGGCAAGGTGAATACGCAAAGTCAGGAGAAAAATCATGGCACAAGCCGTTTATAATGAATCAATCGCTCATCAAATCGAACAGCAAGGTGGGGTAGAACCTTACTTATTGGCGCAGCAACAAAAAGGATTATTGCGTTTTTTAACCTGTGGGAATGTGGATGATGGTAAAAGTACCTTAATCGGCCGTTTACTGCATGATACCCGCCAAATATACCAAGATCAGCTGTCAACTTTGCAAAGTGACAGTAAGCGGATAGGGACTCAAGGGGAAAAGCTTGACCTTGCTTTGCTGGTGGATGGCCTTGCTGCTGAACGTGAGCAGGGGATCACAATCGATGTGGCTTATCGTTATTTTTCAACAGAAAAACGCAAATTTATTATTGCGGACACCCCCGGTCACGAACAATATACGCGCAATATGGCGACAGGGGCATCAACTTGCTCACTTTCTATTTTGTTGATCGATGCTCGAAAAGGGGTACAGGAGCAAACACGTCGACATAGTTTTATTAGTACATTGCTTGGGATTCGCCATCTTATTGTTGCCGTCAATAAAATGGATCTGGTGGATTACAGTGAAGCCATTTTTGAAAAAATAAAACAAGATTACCAAAAGTTTGCGATGGAATTGCCTGTGGATTTAAAGGTATGGTTTGTACCTATCTCTGCCCTAGATGGCGATAACATTGTAAATTCAAGTGATAATTTGAAATGGTATCAAGGTGATACGCTATTATCGATATTGGAAAATGTTCAAGTGGAACAAAAAGCCTCGGAGCAAGCTTTGCGTTTCCCTGTGCAATATGTGAACCGCCCAAATTTGGACTTTCGCGGATACAGCGGGACATTATCATCAGGTGTCGTGGAAGTGGGGCAAAAGGTTAAAGTGTTGCCCTCTGGCGCCATCTCAGCAATCAAAGAAATTGTGACATTTTCAGGGTTACAAGATTTCGCTGTGCCGGGGGAAGCAATTACATTAGTGCTTGAGGATGAAATTGACATCAGTCGTGGCGACTTAATTGTTGCACAAGATGAAACCTTACAAAGCACACAGCATGCCTCTGTCGATGTCGTGTGGATGTCTGAACAGCCGCTAGTTCAAGGCCAACAACTTGATATTAAAATTGCGGGAAAACGCAGTCGGGCAAAAGTAGAAAATATTCAATATCAAGTAGATATCAATAATTTAACGCAGAAAGTGGCGACAGAGCTGCCATTGAATGGTATTGGTTTAGTCGAATTTTCCTTTGATGAACCATTGTTACTGGAAAACTATCAACGCAATGCAGACACTGGCGGAATGATTTTTATTGATAGATTAACAAATGTGACCGTCGGAGCGGGTTTAGTCCGCGAAACGCAAACCCCTGTCTTTGAAAAAAACAGTGATTTTAGCGAATTTGAAATAGAGCTAAACAAATTAGTCCGCCGCCATTTCCCACATTGGGGTGCACGTGATGTTTTAGGTGGGAAATAATACGGATGACAAAAGAAAACCATATTATTTGGCACCAACACGCGGTAACTCGCCAATTACGTGAAAGTAATAATGGCCATAAAGGTGCTGTGTTGTGGTTCACCGGGTTATCAGGTTCTGGGAAATCAACATTAGCGGGGGCAATAGAGAACCAACTTACGTCCATGGGAATGAAAACCTACTTGTTGGATGGCGATAATATTCGCCATGGTTTATGCCGTGATTTAGGATTTAGTGAGGCTGATAGACAAGAAAATATCCGTCGAGTGGGAGAGGTGGCTAAGTTAATGATCGATGCGGGGTTAATTGTTGCGACTGCCTTTATCTCACCTTTCCAATCGGATAGACAGAAAGTTCGTGACTTGTTTGAACCCGAGCAATTTTTTGAGTTGTATGTGGATACCCCCGTAAATGTTTGTGAACAGAGAGACCCTAAGGGGTTATATCAACAAGCACGAGAAGGGAAAATAAAACAATTTACTGGGATTGATTCCCCTTATGAAGTACCACAACATCCTGAGCTGCATCTGGATGGTCAACAACCTATTTCGGATTCTCTTTCCCAAATCATTGCGCTTTTATTGCGCAATCATGTCATTCAGCTAGATTATTAATACAGCTAAAATACCTCCTTTATTTTATTCGATGGTAAAATAAGGCGGTATTTTGCGTATTCAAACCCGACTTAATCTGACTTTTTATCACAATTTCAGTATCACAGTGGCGTCAATCGTTGAGTTATGGGATGATTAGCAAATCATTTCAGGGGGCAAGATGGGTAAATTAACGCTACTATTAATTGCGATATTAGCTTGGTTACAGTATTCCTTATGGTTAGGCAAAAATGGCATACACGACTACGTACAAGTCAAAGATGATGTCGCCGCTCAGGAAATTGTAAATTCGCGTTTAAAAATGCGTAATGAACAGCTATTCGCTGAAATCAACGACTTAAATGATGGCCAAGATGCGATTGAAGAACGAGCTCGAACTGAGCTTGGGATGATCAAACCAGGGGAATCATTTTATCGGATGGTTAAAGAAAGTAATAACCAGAAATAGACATAATAAAATGATGTCAAAATAGTATACCCATTAGCCTGATAATTTCTGATGTAAGAATTCAACAATGACAAATCCAAATCATGCCCCAGAAAACAATCTCCCTCAAATTGTTGCACTGATTCCTGCTGCTGGGGTAGGTAGCCGTATGAATGCCGAGTGCCCAAAACAATATTTGCAGGTTGCAGGTAAAACGATCATTGAACATACCATAAGCGCATTGCTCGAAAATGATAAAGTGCAAGAGATTGTGGTTGCTTTGAGTGCAGAAGACGATTATTTTCAGCAGCTTGCAATTTCTAATGACCCACGAGTAACGACGGTTATTGGTGGCAAAGAACGTGCTGATTCAGTATTAGCAGGCCTGGATTTTTTAATCACTAACCCCAATTTTTCAGATTGCTGGGTATTAGTGCATGATGCGGCGCGTCCCTGCCTCCATCAATCAGATTTAAATGAAATTATTCAATTAGCAGCGGAAAAAAATTGTTGTGGTGGGATCCTCGCAGCCCCCGTACGCGACACCATGAAACGCAGCTCAATAGCGAGTCAATTAATTGACCACACTGTTGAACGTGAAGCGTTATGGCATGCGCTCACACCACAATTTTTTCCGTTAACATTATTACGGGACTGTCTAAGTAAGGCCTTGAAAGAAAACGCTGTGATCACAGATGAAGCTTCTGCGCTAGAGTATTGCGGCCACCAACCAGTGTTAGTTGCTGGCCGCGCTGATAATTTAAAAGTGACGCGCCCAGAAGACCTCACTTTAGCGGAATTTTATCTTTCAAGAATGAACAATTAAGGAAAAAAAATGAGAATCGGACACGGTTTTGACGTACACAAATTTGGTGGCGAAGGCCCTATTATCATTGGTGGCGTGCGTATCCCTTATGAACAAGGTTTGCTCGCGCACTCTGACGGTGATGTGGTATTGCATGCGTTAACTGATGCAATTCTCGGCGCTGCTGCATTAGGGGATATTGGTAAATTGTTCCCTGATACTGACCCAGCATATAAAGGGGCGGATAGCCGAGTCTTATTGAGAGACGCGTTTTGCCATGTGCGTGCCAAAGGGTATCGCATTGGTAACATTGATATTACCATCATGGCACAGGCACCAAAAATGTTGCCACATATCGCGCAAATGCGTGTGAATATTGCCGAAGACCTTGAGTGCCACATGGATGATGTCAATGCGAAAGCGACCACAACCGAGCAATTAGGTTTTGTGGGGCGTAAAGAAGGCATTGCCTGTGCTGCAGTTGTTCTTTTAATAAAAGATAATAGTAATGAAAGTAATGAATGTTCAGTACCTGCATGGTAAGCCATTGTCTTCTGGCACATTAAAAAGTGTCCCAGAAGATTTTATCGTCAAAGAAGATTTAGGCTTTGAGTTAGATGGCGAAGGCGAACATGTTATGGTTCGTGTGGAAAAAACAGGCTGCAATACGGTATTTGTTGCTGAACAACTAGCAAAATTTGCTAAAATTTCAGCGAGAGCGGTCAGTTACGCAGGTTTAAAAGATAGGCATGCAGTAACGGAGCAGTGGTTTTGCCTGCAAATGCCAGGTAAAGAAACACCTGTTTTTTCGACTTGGCAACTCGAAGGCTGCCGAATACTGGCTGTCACTCGGCAAAAACGCAAATTACGTATTGGTTCCTTGAAAGGAAACCAGTTCGAAATAACCTTGCGTGATATTTCAGATGCAAAAGACGTTGAGCAACGTTTACAGAAAGTTGCATTATCAGGGGTGCCTAATTACTTCGGTGAACAACGTTTTGGGCGCGATGGGCAAAATTTAACGCAAGCGTTGCGTTGGGCAAACCAAGAAATCAACGTACGTGAACGCAACAAGCGCAGTTTTTATCTTTCTGCTGCACGTAGTGCAATGTTTAATCATGTGGCAAGCGAACGTATTGCAAATAATACCGCTCAACACGTAATGTTGGGTGATGCGTTGCAATTAACCGGCAGAGGAAGTTGGTTTGTCGCGACACAAGATGAATTTGCTACATTGCAACCTCGCTTGGAGTCCAATGAATTAAGTATTACAGCGCCATTACCAGGTGATGGGGAATTGGGAACTCAGGATGAAGCACTGGCATTTGAAACCCAGTGTTTAGTGGATTATAAACCCGTTATCTCTTTAATGCAGCGCGAACGAGTTTCTTCAGCTAGACGGGCGGTAGTTGTTAAACCACAAAATTTACAGTGGGAATGGTTGGATAACTCGACGGTAAAACTGAATTTTTTCTTAAACTCGGGTTGTTTTGCAACCAGTGTTGTGAGAGAAATTATTAATCAAAATGGGCAGGATAATGTCGATGCTAAAGATTTTATTGAGTAATGACGATGGGGTAAATGCGCCGGGGATTCAAACCCTTGCGGCTGCGTTACGCCAATATTATCATGTTCAAGTGATTGCGCCTGACCGCAATCGAAGTGGGGCTTCGAACGCATTAACATTAGATAAACCACTTAAAATTCAGACGCTAAGTAATGGTGACCTTGCTGTACAAGAAGGCACACCGACAGATTGCGTCTATATTGGGGTGAATAAAGTGGTACGTCCACGCCCTGATATTGTTGTATCTGGTATCAACTGTGGCCCTAATTTAGGGGATGATGTTATTTACTCAGGCACGGTTGCAGCGGCAACGGAAGGCCGCCACTTAGGTTTACCTTCAATTGCGGTATCGCTAGATGGCGAAACGCATTACGAAAGTGCCGCTAAAGTGACATGCGATATTTTAGCGCTCTTACAGAAGAACCCATTGCGAGCAGGCAATATTTTAAATATAAATGTACCTGATATCCCGTACGAAGAGATTAAAGGAATCAAAGTCACTCGTTGTGGCAGCCGTCACGCCGCCTCTGAGGTGTATAGTTTAGAAGACCCGAAAGGGAATACACTGTATTGGTTAGGGCCTGTTGGTGAAATTCGTGATGCCAGCCCTGGAACGGATTTTGAAGCTGTGCAAAATGGCTATGTTTCCATCACCCCATTACAAGTTGATCTAACCGCTTATAAAGCACATTCATTAGTAGAAGAGTGGCTCGAAAAATCAGGAGTGTCAGTAAAATGAAAACAGGGCTCATGAAAGAACTTTTGGCTCAATTACGCCAACAGGGAATTCACGATGAGCGCCTATTAGATGCCATTTCACTCGTTCCTCGGGAACGGTTTGTGGATGAAGCGCTCTCCCATAAAGCCTATGACAATATCCCATTACCTATTGGGCATGGGCAAACTATTTCTCAGCCGTATATTGTTGCTAAAATGACGGCGCTACTGGCTTTAGCTCCGAATGATCACGTTCTTGAGATAGGGACAGGCTCAGGGTATCAAACAGCAGTATTGGCACACTTAGTTAAACATGTTTTTTCTGTTGAGCGGGTGAAGAGCTTGCAATGGGCTGCAAAACGGCGTTTGAAACAGCTTGATTTACATAATGTTTCAACGCGTCATGGAGATGGCTGGGAAGGTTGGCAATCTAAAGGGCCTTTTGATGCTATTATCGTTACTGCGGCACCAACAGAAATACCGGCTCTATTATTAGGGCAATTAAAAGATGGCGGGCGAATGGTTTTACCTGTCGGTGATAAAGAACAAGCATTGAAGCTAATTACTCGACGTGGTAATGATTACCATACTAATGTTATTGAAAAAGTCCGTTTTGTCCCATTGGTTGCCGGTGACCTCCTTTAACCTATTTGTAATGGTATTTAATCAAAGTCTGATTATTTTTATAATCGATTTAAATAAAATATCATTGCAAAGGTTCTATTAACCCAAATAGCAGTAAAACTATTCCAAATATGATATTTTACCCAGCTGAATTTGGGGGAATAGCTTAAAGCGTTAGGTCATACTCTCAAATTGTTATATTTTTAATATATTTAACTTGTTCACTATTTTGTATTTCTGCTTTAATAAGTGAAATATTTTATGATAACTCTATTGCTGACATTGTTTTGAATTGTCGCGTCAGATTTTTCTTCACGGGAGAAGAAGCATGAAAATTGTTAGCCCTATAAGCAGAATTCGATGGGCCGTCATCTTTTCATTTAGCGGAGCGCTATTGGCAGGTTGTTCTACACCGTATCATACAGCGGCACCTATTTCGAGTGTGAATGATAGCCAGTCTAGCCAACAGACGGTGCAAAGGACGACACCGGCCTCGTCACCAAATACGGGTATGAGCACGGCAATGCCGTCGTCTCGTCCAAATTTATCAAGTAATACTAACACTCAGCCTGTCAGCCGTAGTTCAGCGCCGGTAACAACTAATGGTGAAGGGCGCATTGTATACAACCGTGACTATGGCAGTATTCCAAAAGGCAGTTATAGCGGTAATAGTTATACGGTGCAGCGTGGTGACACATTATTCTATATTGCATACTTAACCGGTAATGATTTCCGTGAGTTAGCATCGAGAAACAATATTCCAGAACCTTACAGCCTAAATGTAGGGCAGGTTATTAATATTGGTAACACAAATGTGAACTCGAACACTCAATTAGCGGCAAATTCATCAAATAGTCATCAGCAAGCGGTTGATCTTCGAACAACTAATGAGTATCCTGCAAACAGTGGTGGTCAAACTTCAGGTAAGATGTTGCCTAATAATAAGAAACCTGCAACGCAAGTTTCAACGACAACAACAACCTCGACAGCAACCGCTTCTACCGCAGTCAGCAGTACGAATAATTCGTCAATAAAATGGCGTTGGCCAGCTGAAGGGAAAATGATTGAAGGTTTCTCTGATGCTCAAGGCGGGAACAAAGGGGTAGATATAGCCGGTTCTCGTGGTCAAGCTGTGCTTGCTGCTGCGCCAGGAAAAGTCGTTTACGCAGGTAATGCTTTGCGTGGATACGGAAATCTAATAATTATAAAACATAACGATGACTATCTAAGTGCTTATGCTCACAATGATACGTTACTTGTGCGTGATCAGCAGGATGTCACTGCGGGTCAAAAAATAGCCACTATGGGTAGTACTGGAACTAGTTCGGTTAGACTACACTTTGAAATTCGTTACAAGGGAAAATCAGTAAACCCGTTGCGCTATTTGCCGCAACGATAAACTGGGCAGAGTGCTTTGACATTCTGTCCGCATTATCTAGGGTAGGAGTCACTGATGAGCCAAAGTTCGCTGAAAGTTAACGAGTTATATAATGACCTCGATGAAAGTAATTTAAATGACACTTTTGACGAGAGTCAGTTTAAAGAAGAGGATCTGGTTACTGAGCTAGATGACGAAATGGATTTACTCCAGAACACAAATCAACGTGTTCTGGATGCCACTCAAATTTATCTTAGTGAGATTGGGTTCTCACCACTCCTTACAGCAGAAGAAGAAGTTTTCTATGCAAGACGTGCATTGCGTGGAGATATTGCATCACGACAGCGCATGATAGAAAGCAACCTTCGTCTCGTTGTAAAAATATCACGTCGTTATAATAATCGAGGTCTCGCATTACTCGATTTGATAGAAGAAGGAAATCTTGGGTTGATTCGTGCTGTTGAAAAGTTTGATCCTGAAAAAGGGTTTCGCTTCTCGACGTATGCAACGTGGTGGATCCGTCAAACGATCGAGCGCGCGATTATGAACCAAACTCGAACCATTCGTCTTCCTATTCATATCGTTAAAGAACTCAATATTTACCTTCGTACTGCACGTGAATTAGCCCAGAAGTTGGATCATGAGCCAAGCCCTGAAGAGATCGCTGAGCAGCTAGATAAACCTGTCGAAGATGTCAGTAGGATGTTACGTTTAAATGAACGTATCACATCTGTTGATACGCCAATTGCAGGGGACTCAGAGAAATCTTTGCTTGAGGTATTGTCTGATGATAATGATTCAGGTCCAGAAAATACAATTCAAGATAATGACTTAAAAGAGAATATTGTTAAGTGGTTATATGAATTGAACCCAAAACAAAGGGAGGTTTTAGCACGACGTTTTGGGCTTTTAGGCTATGAAGCTGAAACTCTGGAAGAAGTTGGCCGTGAAATAGGGTTAACAAGAGAACGTGTTCGCCAGATCCAAGTAGAAGGTTTAAAGCGATTAAAAGATATTTTACATGGAGAAGAGCTGACTCTGGAGTCGCTATTTAATATGTAGGATGTTGATTAGATAGTTAAAGTCCCTATAAGCTAAGGTTTATAGGGACTTTTTATATGTAAAAAATAGAGAACAAGCTTAGTTAATGGGGACACCACTATGAAATTTAAAATCATCATCAGGTGTCGAAATTAATTCAGCTTCAATAATACCAAAATAATTAACTCGCTCAGTAATATCTTGTTTGCTAATTAATTGTGCTAAGTGCAAATAATCTTGATAGTGGCGAGCTTCTGAGCGTAATAATGAAATATAAAAATTTGCCAGCTGCTCATC
Organism: Providencia sp. CIM-Carb-044; assembly: GCF_033901115.1. Classification (NCBI taxonomy): domain Bacteria; kingdom Pseudomonadati; phylum Pseudomonadota; class Gammaproteobacteria; order Enterobacterales; family Morganellaceae; genus Providencia; species Providencia sp. CIM-Carb-044. Next base: position 651,899 of record NZ_JAXADV010000003.1, on the reverse strand, counting down.
AAGAAATGGGGCTAATTTAGCAAAACGCTCACAAGAACGTGCTTCGATATAAGCTCCAATAATTAGCTTATCAACTAAGGTTTTTGGATCATGGGGGTCGACATGGCTCAACAACCCTTTAGCATAACGGCCTGCAGTGATGCCATCGTATGGAATATTACGTTCATGCATAATCTCTAGAACTTGGTAAAAATGATGAAGTTCCTCTTTGATTAGCAGGACCATTTTATCAATTAAATCTTGGCTATAAGGTGATTGTTTTTTTGCCAATATCTGTTTAGAAACCTGATTTTTGTTTCTTAATGTATGGATGTCACCAATTCTGTCATAAGCAAATGATTCATAAGGTTTAAACCATTCAAGTAGCACTGCAGCACTGTCTTTATCGACAGCATACTTGCGAATTAAAAACATCGCACTTTGCGCGGCTTTTAATTCACATAACAAATGGTCTTTTAAGATAATGGGCAAGTTTTCAGGCAAACTCGCTTTTTTTACCCACGCATCAGGCGTTTCACATTGCAGAAACTGCCTGATTGGTGTGAGTAATTGCGTATACTCATCCATGTTAGTTATCCATATCCTTTAACCGATAAATCCAATCTAGGGCTTGGCGCGGAGTGAGTTTATCGGGATCAATTTCAGCGAGAGCAGTTAATACTGGAGATGGCTCGACATCTTCTGTGGTTAAAAAGCTAAGCTGGGCGCTATCCACATGGCTCGCATTGGCATTGTTTGAGATCACTTCGAGTTCTTTAAGCTTTTGTTTCGCCCGTTTAATCACATCTTTTGGCACGCCTGCAAGAGAAGCGACAGCAAGACCATAGCTTTTGCTGGCGGCGCCGTCTTGAACATTGTGCATAAAGGCAATGGTATCACCGTGCTCAATAGCATCGAGGTGAATATTGACCGCACCTTCGAGTTTTTCAGGTAGTGTTGTTAATTCAAAATAATGCGTAGCAAATAAGGTCATTGCCTTGATTTTATTAACTAAATTTTCAGCGCAAGCCCAAGCAAGGGAAAGACCATCATAGGTTGAAGTCCCGCGACCAATTTCATCCATTAGCACTAAGCTATGTTCTGTCGCATTGTGAAGGATATTGGCGGTTTCTGTCATTTCAACCATAAAGGTGGAACGGCCAGAAGCAAGGTCGTCAGAGGCTCCAACACGAGTAAAAATACGATCGATTGGCCCTATTACTGCCTTGCTGGCAGGAACAAAACTGCCGATATACGCTAATAAGGTAATCAATGCAGTTTGGCGCATATAGGTACTTTTACCGCCCATATTTGGACCAGTAATAATTAATAGGCGACGTTGTGGTGATAGTGATAATGGGTTAGAAATAAACGGCTCGCTAAGCACTTGTTCTACAACAGGGTGGCGACCCTCGGTTATTTGGATACCCGGTTTTTCAGTCAGTTGTGGGCAAGCATAGCCTAGAGTTTGTGCTCTCTCCGCAAGGTTGGCTAGGACATCTAACTCAGCGAGTGCTTCAGCACTAGTTTGCAGCGCAGCAAGATGAGGCAATAGCATATCAAACAGCTCATCATACAGCGCTTTTTCAATAGCTAATGCTTTTCCTTTTGATGTCAATACCTTATCTTCATACTCTTTGAGTTCAGGAATAATATAGCGTTCTGCATTTTTTAACGTTTGGCGACGAACGTAATGGATAGGTGTTAAATGGCTTTGACCGCGGCTAACCTGAATATAGTAGCCATGAACCGCGTTATAACCGACTTTTAGGGTATCGATCCCCAGCTTTTCTCTTTCACGAATTTCGAGTCTATCGAGGTAGTCGGTTGCCCCATCAGCAAGGGCGCGCCATTCATCGAGTTCACTGTTATAACCCGGGGCAATAACTCCGCCATCACGTACCAATACAGGTGGCGCATCAATAATGGCTTTTTCAAGTAAGTCTTGTAACTCATCAAATTGGCCAATACGATTTTGAAGATCTTGTAAATACGAACAACTTGATTGGCTCAGTATTTGATGAATATCTTGGTATTGCTGGAATGCGTAACGCATACGGGTTAAGTCACGTGGACGAGCGGAACGCAGTGCTAAGCGTGCTAATACCCGTTCTAAATCGCCGATCTGACGCAAAAATGGTTGTAATTCAAAGCCGCATTCTTGCAATGCACTAATAGCTTGTTGGCGGTTATTTAATACTTGAATATTACGCAATGGGGTATGTAGCCAACGTTTTAGCATACGGCTGCCCATTGGGGTTACACACATGTCCAAAATGGCGGCAAGTGTGTTTTCTGTACCACCTGCAAGGTTTTGTGTGATCTCTAAATTGCGACGAGTTGCTGCATCCAAAATGACATTATCATTTTGTTTTTCCATCACAATACTGCGAATATGGGGCAGTGAAGTACGTTGTGTGTCTTTTACATATTGTAATAAGCAGCCTGCGGCTCTGAGCGCTTTATGAGCATCTTCAACCCCAAAACCAATTAAATCTTTCGTACCAAACTGTAAACCGAGCTGTTGTTTTGCAGTATCGAGCTCATATTCCCACAATGGGCGGCGACGTAGGCCTTTATTGTGTTCAATTAATGCTATACTGGCGAAGTCTTCAGGGTATAGAAGTTCGGCAGGGCGCGAGCGTTGAAGTTCAGCTTGTAATGCTTCTTCGTCGGCGATTTCACTGATAATAAAACGGCCTGAAGTGATATCTAATGTGGCAAACCCGAAGCCTTGTTGGTCTTGCCATACCGCTGCTAATAGGTTGTCTTGCCTTTCATTTAATAGCGCTTCATCGGTGATAGTACCTGGCGTGACAATACGTACAACTTGGCGCTCAACCGGCCCTTTACTGGTCGCAGGGTCGCCAATTTGTTCACAAATGGCGACGGATTCACCCATTTGTACTAATTTGGCTAAGTAGCCCTCGGCAGCATGGTGGGGAACGCCGGCCATAGGGATCGGCTGCCCCGCAGATTGCCCTCGTTTGGTGAGGGAAATATCCAACAATTGAGACGCTTTTTTAGCATCATCAAAAAACAGTTCGTAGAAGTCACCCATGCGATAAAACAGCAGTATGTCTGAATGTTGTGCTTTTAGTTTTAGATACTGCTGCATCATAGGGGTGTGAGATTCGAAACTTTGCTTATCAGTCATAATGTTGTCTGTTTAACGTATTGAGTTAACTAAATTCTGTGAGTGTATTCGACGATTATTTTCAGAGACTAAAATACCACAAATCGCAAGAAATGAGAGTAGGCAAACGTGTTAGCCATGCAATTCTCTATAGTATGACGTGATTATCACAGGGACAATGCATGTTTGGTGATAAAGTGTCTGAAATATTGTTGAGTAGAAATAAATAGCGCAAATAAGGGGACATAGATATAACCGTTATTTGCGCTAAAGATAAAACGGATTATTTAGCTGCTGTTTCCGCGCGTAGCTGGCTAACTTGTTGTTCCAAATCAGGCCATGGTGATTTGTCGGTAAACGTTGTTCTTAGGTAATTTAAGAGTACAGCTATTTGCTTATCACTTAAATTATGACGAAAAGCAGGCATGCTACCGAGCCCATCTGTTGCCTCATACTCTATTCCATTTAATACAACGCGAATGGCATTATCTGGTGTATCTGCATAAAGATTTGTATTTAAGGCTAAAGCGGGGCGTATACCTGACATTTGCGCACCTTTCGTTTGGGCGTGGCATGCCATACAAGCCCCTGAATATAACCTTGCCCCTTCAGTAGAGAGTGGTTCAATTTTATCTTCTGTTTGCTGTACGATTGCTACGGCTTGCGATGTGACTTGCGGATGATCAACTTCAGAAGTCAAATAGGTAGCAATAGCTTGTCTATCTTCTTCGGTTAGTTGAGAGGTTCCTTCTCTAATGACAGGCGCCATCGGGCCTGCTGCAACGCCATGGTTAGCTGAGAACCCGCTACGCAAAAACTCCGCCATGTCCTGATGGCTCCATGCAACAGGTGAAGATTGGTTACCTCGCAGCGCTGGTGCACTCCATCCTTCAGCATCTCCGCCCATCAAGTGGCTATCTCCGCCTTTTTCGCCAAATAAAATATCACGTGGAGAGTGGCAAGCGCTGCAATGGCCGAGTCCTTCGGTAAGGTATGCACCTCGGTTCCACTCATCAGTTTGTGAACTATCTGGTTTTAATGGCCCAGTGGTTAAATAGAGCTGGTTCCATGCCCAAATTCCTTGGCGAATATTAAAGGGGAAGTTCAACGATGTCTTTGGGGGTTGATAACGAACGGGTTTTTGGCTCATTAACCATGCATAGAGGTCATATAAATCATCGTCGGAAGTATGAGTAAATGCGGTATAAGGGAAAGCAGGGTATAAATAATTCCCTTCACGATCAACACCATAACGCATAGCCCGTTCAAACGCTTCATATGACCAGCTGCCAATTCCTGTTTCTATATCCGGTGTTATATTTGTGGTGTAAATCGTGCCAAAGGGGATCTCCATTGCGAAGCCCCCGGTATTTTTCTCACCGCCAGGCCGTGTATGGCAAACAGCACAATCACCTAGTGCCGCTAATTTTTCACCGTGGGCAATTTGAGCATCAGTAAAACTTTGTGTCGAATTAGTGTGTAATGGCTCAATGGCAGATTGCCAACTCAGAGCGAGTCCCCCCACCGCAATAATAATGATAGCAAGCGCACTATAGCCAAATAGTTTTTTTGCTTTACTCATGAGCCACTCCTTGGTTTTTGGCTGCCATATTTACTGCTCGCAGAATACGTTCAGGGGTAAATGGAGCTTCCCGCATACGCACACCTAATGCATCAAATAACGCATTTGCTACCGCGGCAGCGCTTGGTACCGATGCAGATTCACCCGCTCCCATAGGGGGTTCATTGGGATATTCCATTAATTGAATGTCAATTTCGGGTAACTCATCGAAACGTAGAATAGGGTATCCCCCCCATTCAAGTGAGGTTGTGCCTGATTTATCAAAGGTGGCAAACTCTTTTAATACTCGGCTACAGGATTGAATAATGTTTCCTTGGACTTGGTGTTTAACGCCATCTGGGTTAACTATTTGTCCACAATCATGAGCGACATAGACTTTTTTGATAAGCACTTGCCCTGTACGACGATTAACGGTTAAGTCACAAACCCAAGCTGCCCATGCTGCACCAAACCCCGGGAATTTACTGTGAAAATAACGCGCCCATGCAAAGCCTCGACCATTCACAATTTCTTCGGTTACAGGGGATGGTTTTTGATGCATTGGTCCATCAACCCAATTTGCCTGTTTTTTCACAGCATTAATTAAAGCGATAGCTCGAGGATCATCTAAATATTTCAAGCGATATGCGATAGGGTCTTGCTGTGCTAAATAAGCAATTTCATCAATCCAAGATTCATGGGCAAATACATTCGGGAGCGCTGAAACTCCACGCATCCAAGATGCCCTAACAACAGGTGCGGTATCTTTAGCAATAACACGCATATGTGGGTATAGATATTGAGGGATAGCAGTGCGGTCCCCCATCTGTTGAATATCTGGTTTGTTTTCTTTTTTCCCAGTTAAAATCAACGATAAAGTAGCGGCGTTATTTGATGGATAACGAGTACTGAGTTCGTAAGCGCTGACATCATTATTTTGATCAACTCCTCCTCGAATTTTAATCAATTGCCCTGTGCCTTTTGGCTCCCAACCCGCTTCTTGTTCTCGCATTAATTGCACTCGCACAGGTCGGCCTGTCGCTTGAGACAGTAAAACAGCATCGGCAGCCACGTCATCAGCACAGTTGCGCCCATAGCACCCTGATGCTTCCATGCGATGAATATGTATTTGATATAGGTCTCTATCGAGTTGTAGTGCTAAATCTTTTCGTAGGTCATGAGGGTTTTGTGTGCCTGACCAGACGTCTACTTTATCGGCACGGACATCAGCGATAGCGCAAGATGGCCCAATTGATGCATGTAAATGGTATGGCCAAACATAGTCAGCATTCACGGTTTTATGTAAATTTGCTAAGGCGCTGTCAACATCGCCATCATCTCGTAATACCCTATCTTGGCTGGGTAATGCATCAAGGGTGTCATGGAGCTTATCGAGGGTTAAATCGGGTAATCCTTGCCATTCTTTCCATTGAACTTTTAACTGACGCATAGCGTCTATCGCTTGTTCTTCTCGTTCTGCAACGACACCAACAAAGTCATTAATGCGTACAACTTTTACCACGCCTTGCAGGTGGGCAATCGAACTTTCATCAATGGAAAGCAAACTATTCCCAAGCGGCGCGCTACTATCTGCACCTGCATAAGGAGGGCGAATAACTCTGCCATGTAACATATTGGGTACTCGCATATCATGTACCCAAGTCAATTCACCCGTTACTTTAGCGCGAATATCTACGCGTTGAATCGGCTTTCCGACATAAATAGCCTCAGAAACGGGTTTTAAGGTTACGTTTTCATCTAATTCAAAATGGAGATCTTGTCCTTTCGCCAATTGCGCATAACTCAAACGGCGTTCAGGTTCGGCAGTGACAAAAACATATCCATGCTCTGCTCGAACAGCTTCCACAGGCTCATTTAACGCTTTTGCAGCAAGAGATGTTAGCTTCATACGAACTTGAGCTGCGGCATGGCGTAAAGGGATAGAAGTGACTTGAATGGTCGCACTGGCGATAGTCGGTCCTTGATCTGGTGTACTTTGCGGATCCCCAAGTATCATTGTTACCGATTCAAAAGAGACACCAATTTCATCAGCGACAATTTGTGCGAGCGAGGTACGAATTCCTGTACCTAAATCCACATGGCCATTAAATGCAGTCACCGAACCATCTGCAGCAAGAGCAATAAAACTATCGACATAATTTAAAGGGATAGCGGCATTCTTGGTTGGTGTTTTTTCTGTTGCAAATGAAATAGAAGGCAACATGTTACTGACAACGATGAGCCCACCAGCTTGCAGCATACGGCGTCGAGTGATATCTAAAATACTCATGCTTTACCACCTTGTGCGATGATTATTTTAGCTTTTTTAGCTGCTTTTAATATTTCTACATGGGTTCCACAACGGCATAAATTAAAAGCGAGCTCTTTTTTTATTTCTTCTTCACTTGCATTAGGGTTACGTTTAAACAGAGCAACCAATGTCATTATCATGCCATTCGTACAATAACCACATTGTGCTGCTTGCTCATCAATAAATCCTTGTTGCACAGGATGGAGTGTATCAGCATCACTAATACCTTCTAATGTCGTAATTTTTCTATTTTCTACTGTCGATATAGGTGTTGAACAAGAGCGAACGACTTTACCATCGATAAGTACACTACAAGCACCACATTCGCCTAAGCCACAGCCATATTTGGGGCCGTTGAGCTTTAAATCATTACGTAATACGTAAAGAAGCGGTGTTGATGGAGAAATATTACTTAGTTCAACCCATCTTCCATTGATATTTAGTTGCATATACTTTCCTTTCACATTGCTAATCACAATAAATGATAATTTAATGTTATTATTTGTATATTAACTATAACATAGGTTATTAATTTGAATTGTGACTGTATGTGCTAAGCTAAATTTTCGTTATGTATATAGTAAGTGCTTATTAATAAAGGTTAATATTGAAAAATACCCATGAGTTGTGTGAATGTTTGAGTGAGGTAATGTGAAAGGAAATCCAGTTGATATATTCCAAATAATTAGAATGTGGGCTGTCGTTTTCTCTGCTTGTGGGATTAACTCAAGATAGGCTTTTAGATAACAATAAAATTAATGGGGATTTTACTCAAATATTGTAATGAAAATAATAATGTCGCTTCCCTTCAATAAATAAGTCATTTGAAGAGAAGCGACGAATGATTACTGAGCCGCCTTTTTCAGTTTTTCAACTTGTTCGGCGGTGACGGGTTTACCTTGTCCTCCCCACTCAGCGCGCGCCCATGAAATTAAATCTGCCATTTCTTGTGGTGTTAAATCATCGGCAAAACTTGGCATTGCATACATACGCTGCCCGTTCGGGAAGGTGGTGGTTGGAATACCGGTTAATACCACACTGATAAAGGTTTCAGGGCTGTCCATGGCTAGGATGGCATTACCTTTTAACGCTGGAATGCCATTTGGTACACCTTCTCCGGTGATCCCGTGGCAACCTGCACACGTAGACATATACATCAAGCGACCAGTTTCCATTATTTGACTGACATCACCCACTTCTGGTGAGCTTGCCTCCGGTAATGGCGCTGGTGGGGCTTTGGCTCCGAGTATTTTTCCTTGTTTATCGGTCATCAAATAAATCGCCATGTCATCAACATCGCTTTTTTTCATCTGACTAGTAGAAAAATGAGTCACTGTGCTCATGTCTGCAAATGCAGAGCCTTGTGGGGCATTGCCTGTCAGTAAAAATTGGCTCAAAGAGGCGGTATCGTAGCCATGTTTGGAGAGCGCTTCTGCTGTGATATCAGGGATCGCTAAGCCCGCTTCTTCACCCCCTTGAAGCGACCGTGAAAACTCGACCCCCATCATTAAGTTACGCGGTGAGTGGCAAGCACCGCAGTGTGCCAAACCTTCGACAATATACGCGCCACGGTTCCATTCGGCAGAGCGTTGCGGGTCATGGGGGGCATTTTGTTTAGGAAAATTGAGCAAAGTCCAGAAGTTCATAAATGGGCGAACGGGTAGGACAAATACCCCTGTATTTTCTTTGTTTGGCACGGCCATTGGTGGAAGCGACATCACATAAGCATATAGTGCATCAATATCTTCCGATGTGGTCATATGGGTAAATACAAACGGCATCGCAGGGTAGAGATTACCTCTTTCTTTGCCAATTCCGTCTTTCAAAGCACGATGGAAATCAGCGCGGGTATAGTTACCAATACCAAATTGTTTATCAGGCGTTATATTCGTGGAGTAAATGGTACCGAAAGGGGTTCCGATAGCACGCCCCCCCGCAGCCAATGGCCCTTCAGGTAATGAGTGGCAACCAAAGCAATCCCCAGCGGTTGCCAGTTCTTGCCCTCTTGGCAATAATTTGGCGACTTCTTCTGAGGTTAGCGGTTTATCTAAATCAGGGCCGATACTGGAGGTACGAAAAGCGCCAAACAGGATCGCAAGCATTAATATTATGAATAATAAGATAATAATATAAATGCTTTTACGTAGAGAGCTGGATTTAGCCATGATGTTTCTTCCTAGTCGATCACGCAGCCAGGAGTGTCGAGAGCGACTTTCCTCACAGCTTCATAATAGCGTACATAACCTGTACAACGGCAAATATGCTCATTGAGAGCCTCTTCAATCGCATGTTCGAGTTGGTCTCGTTTCACTGGATTTTTCTTCAGTTTATCAAGAAACACCGTTGCACCTGTGACAAAACCGGGAGCACAATAACCACATTGGAACGAAAAGTTTTCGATAAAAGCTTGTTGAATTGGCGTTAATTCAACAACTTTGCCTTGTTCATCCAGTTTGGCTTGCCCTTCGATGGTAACAATATTTTTATTGTTGAAATAATGGGCACCAAAGATACAAGTCCGGCTTTCAACCGTTGTGCCATCGGGCTGGATTTCCATAATGGTACAAGCATGGCAAATCCCTTGTCCGCAACCAAAGTGGGTGCCAGTGAGGTCTAGGTATTCATGTAGAAACTCAATCATTGGCATCCCAACAGGGACATCAATAGGACCAATTTTTTGGCCGTTAATGGTCAGTGTTAGTGGCTTGCGCTCAATAATCGGAACGGCATTGTTGATTTTCATGAGAGTGCCTTTTTAATTTTATCTACCGTAATAGGGAATTCATAGAAACGCTTGCCTGTTGCATGGGTTAATGCATTGCTCGTCGCAGGTAAGATTGGGATCATCCCCAGTTCTGCCATGCCTTTGGGTGGCGAAGTTTCTGAAAGTGGTGGTAAGTAATCAATGGTTTGCTGCCAAACCGCAACATCTTTAGCGCGTGGCAGGACATAGCGATTAAAGTTCCATGTTCCGTTTCCTGGCCCATCTTCATAGAGTGGTAATTCTTCCATCAACGCGTGGCCGATACCCATCGCGGTACCCCCTTGAATTTGGCCTGAAACCAATTCAGGGACAATCATCGTACCGGGGTCCATAATCATATGGTGGCGCATGATATCGACCTCACCCGTCATGGTGTTGACGTTGAGCTCGACTAAACAAGACGCAGGCGTGACCGTTGTTGGGTCCGCTTTGGCGCGTTGTGTTGGTGGGTAGTAGGCAATTTTACGTTTAATAAAATGGTAACCGCCAGTTGTCATTTGTTTTTTCAATTCTTGTGGTGCACCCTCGCCATAACGAACGGATATTGCATCGAGAGGGAGATTTTTCAAACCCACAGTTGGGATATCGAATTCTGCGCGAGCCCACTGCCAGCTGGAATAACCGTGAACAGCAACCCCAGTGATGAGCCCCATCTCATGGGCTCTTCTGGCTAAAATGTCAAAAGGAATGGGCTTCATTCCGCCACCGCCAATACCATCTGGGCCAACGCGAATATCGGCAAATTCAACATTTAAGCCGTTGAACGCACCGCCGCCGGGGCCTTCACTCCAAATGCTTTTAGCCGCAGGCCAGAGGGTATTTTCCAATAAAAAATGGCCAGCTTGGCGCGTACCGAACCCAATGTAGTAAACACCACTTGATGAGCTCATGTCAGGTATTAGAGCGGGTGTCCAATAGGGATCAGTTTTGGATAATTCATCTTGTTTTTTCTGGTCGGCCCAACTGGTTTTAAGCGGTAGTTCTTCAAACTCAGTCACCCCAAACTCAACGACATCAGGGGCTTTGCTGAGTGCTTGCCATACCATCACTTGCTGTGCGGTTGTGCCACCGGTGCCAATCTCTTGCATACAATGGCGCATTGTTAGCTTGCCATTGGCATCAAATTCAAGAGAAAGAATCGTTGGAACACCGCTAGACCCATAAACTTGCTGCACCTGTGCAAAGCCAACGCCGTATAACTTACCGGGGTTTTTCGCTTCATAATCGGCTTTATTTTTCTCACGATCGACCCAAATCGGGTGTTTTTCCGCAAGATTTAACATTTCAACGTTGCGCGGGTCACCGGCTATTACACCACCTTGTGTATTTGGATAACCTTCTAAAATGGCATTACGGCGGCGCAGTTCAATCGGGTCAATATTAAGATTATGAGCGATTTCATCCACCATCAATTCAGTGATTGCCATCGACTGCAAGGAACCAAAACCACGCATTGACCCCGCTTCGACAGCCGGAGTGGCCATGGCGAGAGCAGTGAGGTCAGATTTAGGGAAGTAATAAATAGACTGAGCACCGCGCACTGCTACGTGAGATACGGCAACGGAGAGGTTTTCACGACCGCCGCCATTACAGTTATAAGTGCCTTTTAATACATCAAACTTACCTGTTTTTTTATCACCAATAATGGTGACATCCATCTCAATGGAGTGGCGTTTCATTCCCATTTGGAATTGTTCATAGCGGTCATTTGCCATGCGAACAGGTAAGCCATCAGCATAGAAACTAGCGACCATCGAATAAAAAGGAAAAACCGAATAGTCTTTTGAGCCGTAACCAACAGTAGAACCGGTTAATAACACAATGTTTTCGACGGAAAAATGTTTGTTGTGTTTAGATAGCTCAGCAGCAGCATTAACTACACCAGCAGGAGACTGTGTCGCGGTTAAGATATGCAGTGTTTTGGTTTGTGCGTCATACCAAGTATTACAGTTATCTGGCTCCATCGCGCAAGGGTCAATGGATTGTGAAAAACCATGGCGCTCAATCACAAACTTATCAGGGTTCTCGCGAGCCGCTGCGATTTCTTGCTCAATTTGCCGCGCGTAATCCATCGCTTTTTCTTGTTTATCAGGGCTTTTTTCTGCCTGATGAAGGGCTTGAATAAAGCCACCGCCACGATCTTTACGGATCACTGGGGGAATAGAAATGGCGTGCTTGGGGTCATAAGGTGGCCAAATAGGCGTATTGCCATCGAACCCGCCTTTAATACCTGAATCTTGATAAGGGGAAAAAATAGAAGGCGAAAGTGGTGTGTCACCACCGATACGCACGTACCGTGCTGCACCATAGTTAGCGGGCGGTTTTGGCCCTGTCACCGCTCCGTATTTTACGGTGTTTGTGGCAAAGCGTAACATCCGCTGTGCTGCACTATATTTATCGAAATCATGATAAATCAAGATAGCAACTGGGTGGCCAATAATCGGCGGTGTGTCCCCTAAAGGAACTAAAATATTGGTGCCATAGAAGCCTTTCCCCATACTGGTATCTTGGGGAATATTTAAGCCATCACGGATAAGGTCTTCTTGTAAAACAACTTTATCAGGTTGTAGATTTGGCCCTAACATTGAAATATCAATGCCTTCAAAGGTTTTATCTGCCTCTGTCGCTTTTAACATAAAGGCATAACTTTGTTTTTTTGGCCAGCCGGGGATGTCTTTAGCGCGGTAATCACGAGCAAAATTTTTACGGCCAGTGACTTTTTCAACGCCATCCCAACGAAAACGTGCTTTACCGTTTTGACCAATCCAATCCGTTGATGGGGCGTCAGAATCGAGCTCCATTGCTATTGCAAAAGGGAGTTTGCCGACCATAACAGCAATGCCCGCAATAGTGCCTAGTTTGATGAAATTGCGTCTAGAAATATGTCCCGACATGTTGTGCTCCCTGATTATATTTTTAGGGTTTTTATTATGAGCAATGGAAGTAAATAATATTTTTTAGTCATTCATTATAAGATCGTTTTATTTCGCTTAAGTTTGCTCACAATTTGATGACTAATATCAGATAGCTCAGTAAGTTACATAAATAGTATGGGTATCTGTAATGATATATCAAGAACGAGTAAAGGGATTTAGACAAGAAAGTGAATAATACTGTTTAAGTCATCTTAATATGACAGTATTGAATAAAATAACTGAGCTTTATTAGAACACAATTTATTTAAATGATACTAATTCTTATTAATAAATGATTAAATCAATATGCATTTAATTATGTAAAGTATATTTGTATTCGGTTATTAAATAGAAAACTATTGGGCTCGTTAAATACGAACAAGCCCGATAGTTCATTTTTTGTCATTATTGACGTAAGGATTTAACATGCTCCGGGGTGACATCAGCAGGTTGTCCTCCCCACTGAACGCGAAGGAAGTTCACTAAGTCACTAATTTGTTGGTCATTTAGCTTATTGGCAAACCCTGGCATGCTTTGCATATATTGGTTATTTGGGAACGCTTGCTCAGGCAAACCATCTAGAATCGCATTAATTAGGTTAGTGCTATCCACATCACGCAATGTTGAATTTCCTTTCATTGCCACCGCCACATTCGGTTTACCGCTACCGTCATAGGAGTGACAACCTGAGCAGGTTTCTAAATAAATTTGGCGGCCTTGTGCATTACCTTCCCCCACCCTTAATGGCGAAGTTGCTGGCGGGTTATCGCCCATTAAATAGGTGGCTATGGCACTATTATCTTCTGGAGTTAAATGTTGTGAACTCAGATAAATTACAGGGTGCATATCACTGTAGGCGGAACCTTGTGGTGTGAGCCCAGTCATGAAAAACTGCTGTAAATCTTCTTTTGTCCATCCTCGTTCTGCAAGCGCTTGCGGGGTAATATCTGGAGCAACAAAACGACCTAAAGCACCCCCTTTCATAAAGTTATCTAAATCCATTTCTCCCAGCTTTCCTCTTGGCGTATGGCATTCGGCACAATGCTCTAATACGTTAACTAAATACTTACCACGTAGCCATTCAGGGGAGCTACCTTGTGAGCTATCGGGGAGTGGTTTATCGTTAAAAAACAATAAATTCCAGCCAATCATTGCCATGCGTTGGTTCAGTGGGAATGGCAATGAATTTTCAGGTGGCGCGACATCAATAGCTGGCTGGCTCATCAAATAACTGTAAATAGCGTCAGAATCTTCCCGAGTGATCCCTTTATAGGATGTATAAGGCATTGCCGGATAAAGATTTTTACTCGGTGGAGAGATACCTTGGGTCAGTGCTTTATAAAAATCATCTTTTGTCCAGCGGCCGATACCAAAATCGGCTGAGGGCGTTAAGTTACTGCTGTAGATGGTACCAAATGGGGTATCGAGTGGAAAACCACCAGCTAATGGTGCACCATCAGCACTGGTGTGACACGCAGCGCAGTCACCGGCAAGAGTGAGGTAACGGCCTCGCTCAATTTCTTGAGGCGTCGCAGTCACTTTTTGTACAGGGCCATCTAAGGTACGGCTTTCATACCAATACAGTACCGCCCAAACGATGATAGCGATAGCTATCAACCATAAAATAATTCGTTTGATCATTTTACTGCCTCCTTGATAAGACCAGGAGTCGCAAGAACCACATCGCGTACTGCTTCATAATAGCGTACATAACCAGTACAACGGCATATATGGTTATTTAGAGCTTGTTTGATAGCCTCTTCTAAGTCTGCTTCTGCAATCGGGTTTCGCTGAAGTTCTTCAATAAACACGGTCGCTGCATTTACAAAACCTGGGGTACAGTAGCCACACTGAAAACTGAAATTTTCAACAAAAGCTTGTTGAACCGGAGATAGTTTTACCTCCCCGTTTTCTTCTTTGGTGGCAGCCCCTTCGATAGTTCGGATGCTTTTATTATTGAAAAAATGTGCACCAGTAATACAGGTGCGGATTTCTTCGCTGGTACCAGATGGATTATCTAATATAACAACGCAAGCATGGCAAATGCCTTGGCCACAACCTAGGCGAGAACCTGTTAGGTCAACATATTCATGAAGAAAGTCTATCATCATGAGGCCTTCAGGCACGTCCATTGGTCCATACTGTTGGCCATTAATGGTTAAGGTGAGGGGAAGGAAATTTAGGCTCATGATATTACCTCTAAAATGTCTTTTGCGCGTACAGGCAAATGCAAGAAATGATGACCAGTTGCATCTGCAATGGCATTGACGATGGATGAAACTACCGGGATCATAACAACCTCAGCAACGCCTTTCGGCGGGTCAGTATCTGAAAGTCCTGGTAGGACTTCATTGGTTTGTTGCCAAACTGCAACATCACTGGCAAGCGGGAGATGATAACGGTTGAAGTTCCACGTCCCATTACCGGGACCATCTTCGTAGAGAGGTAAATATTCATGGAGTGCATGGCCGATACCCATTGCTAATCCACCTTGAATTTGTCCTGAAACCAGTTGTGGGACGATAAGATTACCGCATTCCACCACACTATGGTGATTCAGCAATTCGACTTGCCCAGTCGCTTTATCAATGGATAGCTCGCTAACGGTAGCGACGGCACTGTAGTAAGTGACTCCGGCATTATTTCTTTGTGTATCAGGGTAATAAGCTTTTTCGCGGTGGCAAACTTGGTATTCTTTATCGGCAAATCGTAGTGATAGCCCATCAATCGGTAAACGGCGAGTTTCACCCTGAATAGGGAAATCGGCTTCAGCCCATTGCCAGCGGTTAAATACGTGGCACACTGCGCCAGTTACCCCGCCCATTGCAAAAGTGCGTTCAATTAAGCGCGGTAAGCTAAGCACCTCAAGCCCATCAGCGGTTAAGCCTTCAGCAACCCAACGAGCATCTTCACGGCGAACAACTAGAGGGGCCGCTTGTCCACCGCCAATCCCTTCTTGCCAAATTGACATGGCAGCTGGCCATAACCCATGTTCGAATATAAGGCGTGCGGCTGCTTCTGTGCTGTGGGTGAAATAATAGGCTGAATTACTCGCACTCGCAGGTGAGCAGTAGTTCGGTGTCCATAATGGGTTTTGTGCTAAGTGGTTTTGCTCATCTTGTGACATAGCAAATGGGTTACCTGTTGAGATCATCGGTAAAATTGACCAATCAACAACGGAAAAATGAGCTTGTTCCGCAGGCTTTCCTAACCATTTAGCGCAAACCACCGATTGGGACGTAGACATACCTGTACCAATTTCTGCTCCACTATGATAAATGGCTATTTTACCCTCGGGGGTAAGTTCTACGCGAGCAAAGGAGGATTCCGCACCTGTCCCAAAGTCTTTTTGCACACAAGAAATCCCTGTACCGAATAGTTTACCGCTATTTTTCGCTTCAAAGTCGGCTTTACGTTTGGCTCTGTCAGTCCACATTGGGTGAGCAGCACAGCGGGTTAATACTTCATCGGCACGAATTGCGCCGCCAGGAATTGCCCCTTGGGTATTTTTCATCCCAGATTTGATGATATTTTTAAGACGGAACTCGATGGGGTCTACTTTTAGGAGTTTTGCGGCTTCTTCCATTAACATATCGGTTGCTGCCATGGCTTGTAAAGTACCATAACCGCGAGCTGAACCCGCATCGACCGCTCTTGATGCAATACCGACCGCAGATAAATCACTACGGGGAATATAATAGATAGCTTGGGCCCCAGTAGCCCCGACCATGACAACGGAAGGCGTAAAATTACAGCGACCACCGCCGTCACCGATAAAAGAAGCTGAAAGGGCTTCAATTTTATGCGTTTTTTTATTAACCGCTAAGGTGTAATCCATATCGAAAGCATGGCGTTTGATGGTAGATTGAAATTGTTCATAACGGTCATTAGCTAGACGAATAGGGACTCCGTCTCCATATAATGTTGCCATCGCACCATAATAGGGGAATGGAGTGTGGTCTTTAGAACCATAACCAACGGTAAAACAAGGGTGTAGGAAAATTTGTTTAATTGGAAAATGCGATTTTGCCAACATCTCTGGTAATGATTCCGCAACTTCCTGAGGGGACTGTGTCGGAATAACAAGATGGAATGACTGTGTTTTGGCGTCGTACCAACCGTTAGCATTATCAGGCTCTAAGGCAGCAGTATCAATGGATTGAGAAAAGTATTTTCGCTTGAGCACTAACCAGTCTTCCGGTGGGTTTTCCAGTTGTTTAGCGAGCTCATCAGCATATAGCATGCCTTGTTGATCTAATTTTCCGCCTTCGCGACCTTCAGGCCAAACGGGTAAGTGCTTTTTCATGCCAATAGGGGAGATTGGCATATCTTTTAGGCTTGAATAAATATCTGGCTCATAAGGATTTTCATTGCCAATTCGCACGCCACGGTAGGTTCCCCATGGGTCTCGTTCTAATGGGCCAGTTACTGCGCCGTATTGGATAACATCGTCACGGAATTTTAAGGTTTCTTTGGCAAAACGGAATTTAGCAAAATCATGATAAATCAATAATGCGACGGCTTGGCCAAGGTAAGCGGGAGTTTTCCCTTCTGGAAGCAATAAATCATCACCATAAAATTCAGGGAAAGCAACGCCATCTTTTTCTAAGTCACTTGCAGTTACGATGCGGTCAGGCATCAGGCCATCTTTTAGCAGATCAAGGTTAAAGCCTTGGTAAATTTTATCGGCTTGAGTCACGCGGAGTAAAAATGCATGACCTTGCTGTTTTGGCCAGTGAGGGATATCACGTGCACGAATGTCTCTGGCGAAGACTTTTTCCCCTTGGACTTTGGCAAACCCATCAATACGAAATTTGATTTGTTTGTCGACCGGGTTCCAGTCAGGAGATTGAAGAATTTTTTCTTCGAATAGCACATCAAAAGCACGGCTATACAAAGGGGCTAAATAAACAGATATTCCCGCTATAACGGCACATTTTAGAAAGTGTCTGCGGGAGAGTTCGACATTGCTTTTGCTCATAATACACCCTTACACTTATTATTACATCGGTATTTTTATTTTTATAGTCATATCGAAAAAATTACTTGTATCACATTTATATTATACTTCTCTTAATAATTTTCAAATTAATGATAAGTAGTTCTTGTGATCTTACTGAATATACTTTATTTATGAGATACGCAATCAGTATATCGATTTAAAATAAAAACTATGAATATTGGTATTTTAATATTGGCAGCAGGAAAAAGTGAACGTTTTCAAAATGCTGGAGGTAAAGGAAGTAAATTAAATTTTATGCTTGAAAAAAATACAGTTTTTGAAAAAACACTATTAAATTCAATCGATAGTGAGCTTCCTGTGCATGTGGTGACACGGCCTGAGAATGAAGGTGTTATTAATAATTGTTTACAATTTAATATTCCATACTCGTTGATAAATAGTAATGGATTAGGTGAGTCAATCGCATTTGGTGTTAAAAATACGTCTAATTTAGATGGTTGGATAATTCATTTAGCGGATATGCCATACATCAATAGTCATTTATTTACTCGTATAGTGAATGAATTAAAACAGCATACATTAGTCAGGCCAATATATAATGGTTTGCCAGGCCATCCAGTGGGAATATCTGCAAAGCATTATACAGAATTAATTAATCTAGTAGGTGATGACGGTGCGAAATCAATATTAAGTCGTAATCTTGTTTATCAATTAGACATAAATGACGAAAATGTTGTAAAAGATATTGATTATCCGAGTGTTGATAACGATTAAGGAACGAATATGTTGCGTGAAGATGTTTTTGTTATCTCTCAAGCCCTTTCTTGGATAAAAAAAGAGCCCATATGGTTGTGTACGGTGCTAAGTACATATGGTTCCTCTCCTCGTAGCCCGGGCTCACTTCTTGTTGCAAAGGCAGATGGCCAGTATGTTGGTTCTTTATCAGGTGGTTGTATTGAAGAAGATTTTATTCAACGAATACAGCATGCTGAATACATTAAGAGCAGCCAAATTGTTCGCTATGGTCGCGGTGGTTTAGAAGCGAAAGTGAATTTACCTTGTGATGGTAGTTTAGATGTTTTAATTGAATATTTACCGAATAGTCAGGAAAGTGTTAGTTACCTTACGGAGATACATCAAGCGTTACTGGGATATACTGCAATCAGTAAAAAAATCACGTTGCCACAAAGGGGGGAGGTAAACACGGTTAATAATCAACAAATCCCAACCCAAATAGAGCGGGAAGGGGATAATATTCAATTGTATATTGCTGCGCCACCACGGTTAATTATTGCTGGGATCTCAAATGTAGGTATTTACTGTGCTAGTTTTGCAGCAACATTAGGGTTTGAGGTTATCATTTGTGAACACCGTGAAGATGAGCTATCGCGTTTTTCTGGGCAACTTTCTAGTCAATTTGAAGTCATTAAATTATTTCCAGCTCGCTATTTGGAATCCCAAAGCTGTACACCGAATACCGCTATTGTTTCTTTAACCCATGATCCTCGTATTGATGACCTGACACTAATGGAAGCAGTGAATACCCCAGCGTTTTATATTGGTGCAATGGGCTCAGTAAGAACGAGTGCTCGTCGTCGTGAACGTCTTATAGCATCTGGTGGGATGACGGAGGCGGAAATAGAACGCATCCATGCTCCCATTGGTATTCCTATCGGTAGCAAAACACCACCCGAAATAGCATTAGCGATAATGGCGGATATTGTAGCTCATAAAAATGGCGTAGTTTCATCTAGTTATGTTAGTGAAACGAAAAAAATAATGGTTACAAATTCAATGTATTGTGATGTTTAAAGTTAAATTCCCATGCCTTATAAAGTTAAATGACCTTTATAAGGCGAAAGGACCTAAAACTAGTTTAGTTGGTATAAATAGAAGAAATAATTTCTCTCATTTTTATTAAATATTTTGAAGCATCATATCGGTCAGTGACTATCTCTATATAAGCAGCAGTATCGAGTGTTTCGATAGCCTGTAAGGCCTCATTTAATTCATCACAGGTTGTCACTTTTTTGCAATACCAATCGTCACATCCCAGTGCTAAAGGAAGTTGTGCGTAATTCCATTGCGCAACATCATTATAATAATATTCAGGTTCTTTACAGAATAGTCGTTCAATAAGATAGCCATCATTATTTAATACAAAGATGATGGGTTTTAATCCAAATCGTGCAAATTGACTAATTTCTTGCATAGTTAATTGATGAGCGCCTTCCCCTGTCGCTAAGATGACTCGACGTGACGGGGATGCTAAAGCGGCGCCCAGTGCAGCAGGTGTTGCCCAGCCAATAGATCCCCATAATGATTGGGAATGAAAAGATGCACCTTTAGGTAATAGTGAAAATGCTAAGCCCATTGAAAAGGTTCCAGTATCTGTAAATATTATATCATTAGGTCTAAACATTTTTTCTAAGCGAGGATATAGATATGATTCAGTTATTTCGTTTGTTTCTACGGCTATCGGTTGACCTAGTGATTGGGCCTTAGGACTTTTGTGTTGATTAAAAGAAGAGGTTGGCAGTGATAGCAATCTATTCTGCAAGGCTAAAACCACGTCTTTCATGGAAATATTATTGTAGCATTGGCCATCAATAATGACTTTATCTTCCATAATATGGATTATATTTTCGATTTTAATATTAGAGGTATAACAACCTGAATTAAAGTCAGACAGAATAGTGCCTATATTTATAACACAATCACTGCTTTCGACAAATGAAGTGACTTGAGGAGTTAATATTTGCCCTGTATACATTCCGATATATTGCGTATTAGTTTCATCTAATACACTTTTATCCATAAATAACGTGGTATAAGGAATTTTGGTTTTTTCAATGATTGTTTGTAAGGTATTTGCTACGCCTAAGCGCAAAGACATTGAGCCTGCTAATATGCAAGGTTGTTGGCTATTTATTAATTTATTTAAGATTAAAGGAATAATATTTTTTAGTGTTTCTGAGCAACTGTTTGGTATTAATGGAACAACATGATGAAATGGTTTAATTACAGTCTTTACAGCATAATCAGCAGGTAAGCCAAAATAAACTGGACGGCGTTCATGTAAGGCGCATGCGATTAACCGCTCAGCCTCTTCAATACAGTTTTCAGGGGTAATAATGGCATGAGCACAGACAATATGTTGGCTCATTTTATAAAAAACGTCATAGTTTCCATCCCCTAATGTGTGATGAGAAATGCGTTGTTTCTTTTGTGTTAGGCTAGGAGGCATTCCAACAAGGTGAAATATAGGGACTCTTTCAGCATAAGAACCTGCTATTGCATTGAGAGCGCTTAATTCGCCAACGCCAAAGGTTGTTGATAGTGCAGCAACACCTTTAATTCTTGCATATCCGTCTGCAGCATACGCTGCGTTTAATTCGTTGCAATTGCCAACCCAACGTTGATGGGAGTTTGCACAAACACTATCATTTACAGGAAATGAATAATCACCAGGAACACCAAATATATCTTCAATGCCTAATTGATAGAGCTTAGATAAAATATATTCAACAACAGTTTCTTTCATTTAACTTCTCCAGTTAATAATTGTTTTTTACTTGATTTGTAATTATTTATATTAGCTATTTATTCTTATTGAAATCAATTCCATGATAGCTAATAAGGGAAGTAGTGAAAGTGTTATATTTTATAATGAGATTGATGGGGGTTATTAAATATATTATTTAATAAATTAATATAAATTAGTAGAGTAATAAAAAACAGTAGATCTTTTTAGACCTCACTGTTTTTTAGATTTAGAATACCGTTAAATAGGGTCAAGCCTGAGCGGCAATCACCATAATTTCTACTAGTACTTGTTCCCGAGCCATATTGGCTTCAACAGCTGCACGGGCAGGGCTATTTTCTATAGGCATCCAACTTTCCCATACCGCATTAAAGTCAGCAAAATCCCGTTTGATATCTTTAATCCAAACTTGGGCGGATAAAATACGTGTTTTATCACTGTTGCTTGCAGCAAGTAATGAATCAATCTTGGCAAAAACGTCTTTGGTTTGTTGTGTGATATCACCTGTTAGATCATTAGGTACTTGCCCTGATAAGTAAACTAAACCTGAATATTCAACGCTATCAGCTAAGCGTGGTTTTGGGTTGTTACGTTTTATGGACATGATTACCTCGTTAATCCAGTTAAAGAAATAGGGGGTTTTTGTTCAGTTATTAATTGGCTCAGTATTTCCGCGCTGCCTGCGGCAAGTGTAAACCCTAAACTGCCATGCCCAATATTAAGCCATAAATTTTTATAGGCAGTTTTTCCTAGTATCGGTGGGCCTTTCGGTGTTGAAGGGCGTAACCCAAACCAACTTTCAGCATCGTCAATTTTAGGTAATTCAGGGAAGGTATTTTTAATAATATTCTTGAGTGCTTGTATTCTATTTTCACGCAAGCCTTGCTTGTCATAACCAATATCAACCATCGCAGCAATGCGTAATTGATCATTAAGTTTGGCATAGACAATTTTATTGCCGTAATCAGTCACGTTAATTTTCGGAACAATATGTTCTACCTGCGGGTATTCTACGCTTAAGCTATAGCCTTTTAACCCTAAAATTGGGACATTAATATTTAGTGGTTTTAACAATTCGCGGCTACCATTGCCGGCACAAACAATAAAATCATCAGCTTGGATAGTTCCCTGGTGAGTGGCTACTCCTGTAATGCAGTCATCTTGTTTAATGAAAGATTGAACATTATGTTGTAAGCAAAGATTAAATTGAGGGTGCGTGAGTAAATATTGCAGTAGGTTCTTACAGAATAAATAGCAATCTGCACTCTCATCATCAGGGGCATATATTGCACCTACCAGCTGAGACTGTATGTCTTTTAAAGAAGGCTCTAGCTCAACAATTTCAGTGGGTGTTAATATTTTTTGAAATTGTTTATCAACCGTTTCACTGGCTTTTTGAAAACTTTTATTATCACGGTGGATAATTAATTTCCCTGATTTTTCCCAAGCAAAATCAGAAATATCACCATTGTTACGCCATTTATTCATTATTTCTTGGCTAAAAAGTGATAAACGTAAAAGATGGGCACCATTAATTTTATTCGTTTTACGGTTACAAGCTAATGTAAATTGTGCAAGCCAAGACCATTGTTGTATTGAAGGCGTTATTTTTAGATTTAAAGGAGAATTATTTTTCCCCATCCAACGTAGGCCTTGCAAAGGAACACCGGCGTCTGCAAGAGGAGATACATAGCGATAGCTGAGTTGCCCACCGTTAGCAAAACTGGTCTGCATGCCAACATCGGTATCTGATTCAACTAATGTTACGGTTTGGCCTGCTTTAATTAATGCATAGGCGGTGCTTAAACCAATTACACCAGCTCCAATAACCACCACATGTTTAGTCATAATAATCCGTAACCCATAATAACCAAGATGTTATTATTTAACGGTGAATAAGCTAACTAAACAATTGAGTTTTCATTACTAGAGTATAACTTTTGGTTAACTACTTTATTTCTTTTTTCAAGTGTGGATGCCAAAGTATTAACATAATTTTGTGCAGCTTTGGTTAATGGTTTGTCTGCGCGATGAAAAACAGATACGGCAAGATGTAAACCTTCTTTTAGTGGGTAAATCATTGACTCAGGTAGCGTATGTTCGGCTGAAAAAATATCTGTAATACTACAGCCTAAACCCGCTTGAACAAATTCTGCTGCCATATGGTAGGTATGAACACTAATATTTGATTCTGCAAACTCATGGCGCTTTTGTAATAGCTGAGATAAGGAGTCAGACCCAGGATGGATCCAACGCTCTTGGTCTATATCGGTGAGTGATACAGGGGAGTGCAATGGTAATTTGCTATCCACATAGACTAATGGGATATCAGCAATGGGAAGAACAGCAATGCCTCCTTCAATTTCAAGATTAAAGCCAATACCAATGTCGAGATCTTGTTGGGTTAATAACTGCAGAATATCCGTTGTATGATGTGTACCGATCGTGAGTTTGATATTGGGGTGTTTTTTAATAAATTGCGCGGTCACTTCAGGTACTAAGTTTAGCCCTAAGCTAGGTAGACAACCAATGGCTAGTTTACCTTGCGGATCACGTGATAAATTTTGCGCTAAAATTCTTAGTTTATCTAGATTTTGATAAACTTCTTTGGCTTCTTCAAATAGCAGGTTTGCCTCAGCCGTGGGAATTAACTTTCCTCTTATTCGCTGGAACAAGACTAAGCCAAGTTGTTGTTCTGCATGTTTTAAGGCCTTACTTGCCGCGGGTTGTGAGATATGTAAAACCTCCGCTGCACGAGTTAAAGAGCCACATGTCATGACCGCATAAAAAATATCGAGATGCCTTAATTTCATTTTCAGAAACCTACTATTTGCTTTGACTCACCGAAACCGACTATTGGTATTAATTCGCATATTCTACCGAATTAATACAAATTAATCTGAACAACTATTTATTTGGTACTGAAAATGATGAAAGGTAATTAGGCGGTTTAAATTCAATGGTGATAAAAAAGAGAAGGCCAGATGATATACATAGGTTATAGTCTGGCCTTTATGATTGTGTACTAGGTAAAATACGTGCCGATTTCGATAAAGATTTTAATTAAGATACTATTTGAAATATCGACAATAAATGCCCCTACCATTGGCACCACTAAAAATGCTTTATGAGAAGGACTGAATGCTTTAGTGACGGTCTGCATGTTAGCGATAGCGGTTGGTGTCGCACCCATTCCAAACCCGCAGTGCCCAGCACTAATAACAACTGCGTCATAGTCTTTACCCATCATTTTAAAGGTAACAAATGTTGCAAATAGAACCATAACTACCGTTTGGACAGCAATAATTATCAGAACAGGGCCTGCCATACTGGCGAGTTGACCGAATTTTAAGGACATTAGCGCCATTGCTAAGAATAATGACAAGGCAACGCTACCTAAAACATCAACAGTTGGTTCAAAAACTTCATGCTTAAATACATGGGTTAAGACGTTACGAATAATAATACCGACAAATAAGCACCAAACAAAGGTTGGTAATTGCATGACAGTATCTTTAAAAAACTCACTAATATAGCCACCGACAACAATACAGATAATCAGCATTGAGATGGTTTCAATAACATTATTAGCATTAATTTTTCGTTTAACACTCGGTTGTTCGAAGGCTTCAACGATCGTTTCTTTTTCGAGTTCAGTGCTTTTAGGGATTGAAACTTTTTTCAATAAATGACGAGCAACAGGGCCGCCAATTAACCCACCTAATACTAAACCTAGGGTTGCACATGCCATAGCTAATTCAACAGCACCAGTCACGCCATACTTATCAGCCAGTATTGGTCCCCAAGCTCCTGCGTTGCCGTGGCCACCCGTAAGTGTGATTGAGCCTGCAATTAAGCCAATAAATGGACTTTCATTAAGCATGACAGCCATTCCCATACCAACGGTATTTTGAATAGCAATTAAGATAGTCACTGTGATAGTTAGTAAAATAAGCGGCTTACCACCTTTTATTAAACGCGAAAAATCTGAGCTCAATCCAATTGATGAAAAGAACGTAATCATTAAAATGCTTTGTAGTGAAGCATCAAAAGTAAATGAATATCCAGCTGTTTTATCGACAATTAATAGAATGATAGCAACAATAAAACCGCCAACAACGGCTTCAGGAATATGGTTTTTTTGTAGAAAAGGAGTGTATTTTACAACAAACATACCAATCAATAGCGCCAAACAAGCGACTAATAAAGTGTAGCTGGCATCTAGGATCATTATTTTACCTCAAGTATAGTTTACCAGAACTTTCACCGTTGTTATTTAACATTAGCGATAAATTAAATTACTTTGCGTAACTTTTGTTTAACAATGAGTTTTGTTTGGGTATCTATAACTTTTAGTTAACTGCGACATTCTTATTTTTTCATTTGTCGAGTCATCAAATCCCGTAGTAAATTATTTATTTTCAATTTAACTATTTGTTAATTATGGTTTTTTCTGTTTGATATGTATTTGGATATCATTTATGTGGTGATTAATATTTGCACTGGTTTTATCTCGCGGTTATAAAGCCGTATTCAATATGAATGATGAGAAGTGTGATGTACCGCATGTAAGATGCTTAGCAAATGTAGGAGAAGAGGGGGAATGCTACATGATTAGTTGCTTTTAATCTCAGTAGAATGAATACGAATATTATTAATTAAAATAATAGTGTGATTTTATTAATGTTATAACTTATTGATTTATATGTAAATTTAATTATTTGAATTACTATTTATAATAGTATTAGCATAGTTAAATATGATAGAGCATCATATTGATGATGACCCCACCCCAAGCAGAACAAGCATTAGTTATTCTGTGAAAACATTTTTCTGATTTATTATACCAATCAAATAACGTTTGCCTGATATTTAATGAATTGAAAAGTGAAAGTCTTATACTGCTTTACTGTTTTATTAACGATGGAACAAAAATGACTAAAAAATCGATAAATCCAGAGTCTGTCTTTAATTCTTTGCAGTATGGCTTTAGCCAAGCCGTAGAAACAACGGGAACCCGACAATTATTTTTATCGGGTCAGGTTGGTGTGAATGCCGCGGAAGAAACTGTTGCTGGGGGAATTTACGAACAAACCGTGCAATCATTAATTAATATTGAACATGTATTGCATGAGGCCGGTGGCGATTTATCTCATGTGGCTATGCTACGTATTTATATCAAAGAGGGCTTTAACAGCCATAAGGAACAAGCTGATATTGCGCGAGCATTAAAAGAAAAATTTCCAAATATGCCACCTGCATCTTCTTGGGTTATTGTTTCAGGGCTTTCCTTGCCAGAATGGTTAATAGAAATAGAAGCTCATGCAGTTTTGAACTAAATTTATTAGAATAGAAAAGCCGACAGTGGAAGTATCGGCTTTTCTGGCACTCGTGGTATTAGTGTTTTACTAATGTTGAGAAATAATAAATAAGAGGCACTGCAAGGATCCACAAGCTTATTGGAATTTCTCTCCATTTGCCTGCAACCGCTTTGATTAAAATATAAAATAACAGCCCACCTGCAATACCAGTACCAAAACTATTAGCGATTAACGTAATCATCACCATCATTAATACTGGTAAGCCATCAGTAAAATTGCCTAAGTCCACTTTTCGTAAGCCACTAAACATATTTAGTCCAATTAAAATTAGAGCTGGAGCTGTGGCTTGGGCTGGGATCATTAATGCGATAGGCGTAAATAACAGCATTAGTAAAAACATAAAGGCAGCAGCAAGGGCGGTCATACCTGTTTTACCCCCAGCTTCTGCGGCAGCGGAGGACTCAATGAGTGCGGTTGCCGCTGGAATACCTACCCACGGGCCTAATGCAGCAGCAATTGAGTCAACGATAAAGGGGCGGTTAATATTTGGCATATTACCTTCTTTATCTAATAAGCCAGCCTCTCCGCCAACGGCTAAAGTTGTTCCCATGGTTGAGAAAAACTCAGCAGCAAAAAAGACAAATAAGAAAGGTAGGAAAGCGATATTTAATGCGCCAATTAAGTCTACATGCCCTAGTACAGGTGCCACAGAATGTGGAATACCAATAAAGCTTTCAGGCAATTTTGTGACGCCAAAAGGAATGCCTAAGAGGGTTGCAAATAAAATTGCCCATAAAATTCCGCCTGGTATTTTGCGAGCTTGTAGTGCAATCGCAACGAAAAAGCCTGCGAGTGCAACTAATGCACCAGGAGAAAGGAAATCCCCAAGCATTAGTGCATTTGTTTTTGGGTTAGCAAGTACTAACCCTGCATTTCGAAAACCTAAAACGGCCACGAACAGACCAATTGATGCAGTTAATCCGAGTTTAATTGATTGGGGAACAGAGCGTGTAACAACCTCACGCAAGCCAAATTTAGTTAATAGGAAAAATAAAATTCCAGACCAACAAGCAATGCCGAGCCCTATTTGCCAGTCAATGCCTTCACTACCTGCGAGAGTAATGCCGACAAGAACAGAGCCTCCGATACCGGGGCCAACAATAAATGGTAAATTCGCATAGAATGCCATTAATAAACTGGCAATGACGAAGACAATAATTGTTCCAGTGGTTGCTGCGCCTTTATCCATTCCTCCTGCGGCAAGTAAACCGGGGATCACGACTAGCAGGTAAGCTGCGGCTAAAAAACCAGTAACTCCGGCTAAACACTCTGTTTTCACTGAACTCCCACGTTCACGTAAAGCAAAGCGTTTTTCCAGCCAACTCCCTGATGTTGGCGTATTTATTGAACTGTCAGCCATTAATAGGCTCTCCTATCATTATTTTTGATATTTTTAATTTTCTAAGCGTGCTTAACCGTATGGATAACAGCGTCAACGATTTGACGTGTTGTTCCGTCAGTTAATCCTAAATCGGTTAAATGTGGCCCTGCATTGCAGGCAAGACAAGTTCCCTCAATGGCTTTAAATACGCGGTAAGGTGGTTCCCAATCTGCAATTTCACTGCTTAATTCACGTAATTGACGAAACTGAGCGGCTAATTCAGGCGCAGGTAAATCAGATAACATCCCCGCTATTGGCATCGCAACATGGGCTAAAATTTGGCCATTTTGCACTAACGCCATACCTCCACCACTCTCGATTAATAAATTAGCAGCGATAGCCATATCATCGGGGTCACGTCCAAGAACAACGAGGTTATGTGAATCGTGTGAATAGCTTGTCGCAATGGCTCCGCGTAATTCACCCCAGCCCTCAAGTAAGGCTATTTGAGGTAAAGCATCGTGACGGCCGTGACGGTGTTGAACTCGAATAAGACTGAAATTATTCGGCAGTTGTACCACGCTATTTTTGATTTGTACGTCAACTTCTCCCCATTGGGTAAAGCGCGCCCCACGAATATGACGTAAACGCGCACTACCATTATTTATTTCATCAATTTTTAATGTGCAATCATTTGGGGTAATAGGTGAAAGTCGCATGGTATCGCGTGGAGGTAAAATGTCATTAGGCACATTTAATGCATTGATAAGCTGATTATTTTCAGCAATTTTTCGTCCAGACACATACACAGCTTTCGCTTTCAAAACTTCCAATGAATCGAAGATAACTAAATTTGCTTTTCTACCTGCGGCAATCAGGCCAAGGTCATGGCGTTGCAAGCGTATTGCAGCATTAAATGTAGCAAAGCGTAGTACGTCCGTTGCCGGCATTCCATGCTCAATTAAAAGGTTAAGTAACGCAATAATGCCACCTTTTTCAATTAACATATCGGGCGGAACATCATCCGTACATACTGTAATTTGCGATGATAAATGTGGTAAGGATTTTAATGCGGCAACAATATCGGGAAGAAGATAAGGATGAGAGCCACGAATTTGTAATGTAAGGCCCGCACGCAGTTTTTCAAGGGCATCTTCAGCCGAGGTTAATTCGTGATCAGATGTGACTCCGGCAGCCAGATAAGCTTGGAGATCAGCCCCATTTAAGCCTCTTGCATGGCCTTCTATAAGTTTACCTGATGTAATTCCTGCATTTAGAATTTCTTCCATTCTATCACTGCCATGGAGCACGCCAAACATATCCATAACTTCAGCCACACCACGAACTTCCGGCCAACTCAGCATGGTTGACATTTCATCCCCAGCAAAGTCTGCACCAGACATTTCTAGGCCAGGTGTTGATGGTACAGATGAAGGGGCTGCAACCATAATATCTAGCGGCAAATTTCGGCTAGAATCAATGGCATAACGTACACCTTCTAGGCCTAGCACATTGGCGAGTTCATGGGGGTCCCAAAATACAGCTGTTGTTCCTTGAGCTAGAACTATCTCGGCATAGCGAACAGGAGGTAAGTGTGAGCTTTCTAAATGAACGTGAGTGTCTATTAAGCCGGGTGAAATGAAATAGCCTGATAAATCATGGGTTTCATTTGCATCAGTACGGGTTCCAGTAGGGTGAACGCTAGCAATTAGGTTGCCGGTGATCCCGATATCTGCAAGGCGAACTTCACCTGTGACCATATCGACAATATTGGCATTAGCGAGTAAAAGGTCAAAAGGCTTTTCACCTTTAGCGGATTGAATGACATGACGCCTGTTTTGTTCTGTTATGCTCATAAAAATACCATTCCTTCAATTTAATGACTGTTACTTTATGAGCAACGCAAACGTTTGCCAAGATGATAAAATTTATCATGCGATAAGAAATGGTTATAATGAACAGATATATTGGCTAACCCAATAAAAATAAAAGTACATTATTATGATAGAACCTTGGCAGAGACTGCCAGCACTTACGCTCAAACAACTACAGTATTTTGTGACATTAGCAAAACTGCGCCATTTTACCGAGACAGCAAATCGTCTAGCGGTGAGCCAACCTGCTTTGAGTAGTGCTTTGCGGCAAATAGAAACGGTTATTGGAGGAAAACTAATTAATCGTACCGCTTCATCCGTAACATTAACGGAGCTAGGCGCAGCAATTTTGCCACATGCACAGCAAATACTGAGTGTTTCTCACCGTGCATTTAGTGAAATTCAAAAAATAATCGTGGAAGGTGGGGATGGAACATTACGTATTGGGCTAGTTCCTTCCGTAAGTTCTTTGTTATTTCCTGCTGTACCTGAATTATTAACTCAATATTTTCCGAGGCTTAATATTGAGTTTTATGACCAAACGAATGACGCTTTGATTGATAAACTTATCAATCATGAAATTGATTTTGGCATTGGTGTGTTAGATAGCTCAGTGCCTCAAAATTTAAATATCTTTCCCTTGCAGGATGACCCTTTTGTTGCTGTTATTCATCATGATGATACCGTGTCTACCAATGAATTTCACTTGCCGTGGAAATTGCTAAATAATCGTGATATTGCCGTATTTTCGAAAGGTAATATTCAACGTTTAGTTGCTGCTACGGTGGAAAGTCACCGACTAAAATTAAATATTCGTTATCAAGTAGATTATATTGAAACCTTATATGGCTTAGTTCGTTCAAAATTAGCGATTGCTATTTTACCACTGCTTTATACTGTACATTTACGAGACCCGGAATTGAAAGTTTTGCAATTACAACAACCGGAGTTAACGCGCACAGTCGCTTTAATTCGTAATAGCGAGCAAGCGACGCCACTAATGGACGAGGTTTTTCAGGTATTGTTAAAAGTATTGCGTGATAACAACGTATGAGATTTATCAACTAAGACAGATTACTACCGCATTTATCGTAAAGTTATTTTATTTGAATAACTGAATAATGGTTTCAATATCGATAATAATATCTTAAAGAGCGTTACAGATAGCGCTCACTTTTTATTTAATAAATTGATTTTAAAAAGCTTTGGAATAACTTTATGAATACTATACTAAAATATAGCTGTTTTATCGCCGCGGTTATATTACTTTCCGCTTGTGATGATATGGAGCTTTTAAGTGGTAAAGGTAAATTTTATTATAGTAACCCAAGCGCAAACACGATTAGGTTTAAGCTAGATGGTAAAGATTATGATGTTTTACCAGAAGATAAAGGTGTTGTTTTACTTTCTAGCGGGTTACACCAGTTAGAAAGCGATGAGGGTAACGTGACGGATTTTTTTGTCTTTGAAAATAACTCTGGCGGTATTATTAACCCAAATCATTTTGTTTATTACACATTGTCTGAAGTTTATGCCGTTGATGGCAAAGAAGAGAGGTTTAAACCTGCGAGTTACCCCATTACGATTAATGGGCACGAGCTTGAACTGCCAGTTCGCAGTTCTAATGCAACGCTTATTGATGGAAATATATTTAGGTGTAGCTACCCGGTTGGTGAAAATTTTCCAGATTCAATCACACTTTATGATGATAAGTTAGATGGAAATATTAAATCCAAGTGCTTTGATAAACATGAATTAATTGCCTATTTAGATAATGAATACGGACAAAATTTATTACCGGATCCTGCTAATCATGAAGCTGCGGATTCTATCAATGTGGTATTTATGTATGGAGTCCCAACTGTTACTTTTGATAATGAGGATGTACAGGCAAAGGCCGAAAAATTAATTCAGTTAGTTACGCGGTTAAAAAGTACCGATGATGTGAATATCCATGAAGAATTAAACCAAGAATTTCATCAGGCTATCACAGAATTAGTCCAGGAGCAGGCTCGAAGTGCTTCATCAAATTCTGTTGCGGAAAATATTAAATATAATCATTTCATTCAAGAAATTAATGTAGTAAGAGAAAATGGTATTTGGTTAAAATAGTAATCATTTAAGTAGATTTACTCTTTACATATTTACTCAAAAAACTATTTCGAGTAATAATTTTTTTGAAATTAATTAAGAAAATGCTTATTAATTATACAGAGTAATCTTATTTGAAATAATTGGCGAAAAAGCGAGATTGGGGTAGTTAT
Source organism: Providencia sp. CIM-Carb-044 (assembly GCF_033901115.1). Taxonomy (NCBI): domain Bacteria; kingdom Pseudomonadati; phylum Pseudomonadota; class Gammaproteobacteria; order Enterobacterales; family Morganellaceae; genus Providencia; species Providencia sp. CIM-Carb-044. The sequence goes on along the minus strand of NZ_JAXADV010000003.1, from coordinate 619,886 downwards.
ATTTTTATTAACCTCACCAAGGAACTCGGCGATGAATTTATCCATACAATCTGTTTTCACCGTCATATCAGCTGTATTTTTGTTTTTATTTTCTTCTGTCGCTAGCAGTACAACTATTATTGATACCAAAAAAGAACCCGATGTTTTAGATTTAGTATTCATTCTTGATAAAAGTGGCTCTATGTCAGGTTTCGAGACTGATACAATTGGTGGATATAATAGTGTATTAACTGAAAATAAAGGAAAAAAAGCAAAAACCTACATTACAACTATTTTATTTAATGACAAAACAAGTTTACTTCATAATAGAGAACCCATTGCAAAAGTTTCTAATCTAACACTTGATGATTATCCTGTTGGTGGCTATACCGCATTGTTAGACGCAATAGGAGAAGGCATTGAAAAAATGCAAGAGAATAGAAAGGTTACTAAAAATAATAATGTCCTTTTTGTAATAATTACAGATGGGCAAGAAAATAGTAGCCGTAAATATTCCCAGGCGAAAATTAAAGCTATGATTAAGTCAGCTGAAACAGAAGATAAATGGGATTTTATTTTCTTAGGAGCCAATATTGATGCCATTTCTGAAGCGGAAAATATTGGGATTAAAAGTTCAAATGCCACTGGTTATGTGCAAGATGGGACAGGTTACGATAAAGCTTATCGTGCTGTAAATAAAGCGGTGGAAGCTAAACAAATGTCTGCGCCAATATCAGAGGACTGGAAACAGGAAGTCGAAGCGGATGTGAAGGAACGTAAAAAATAATAATGTGTTCAATTAAAAAGAGATGATATCGCTTCGAATAAAGCCCTTACGGCAAATGTAATAAGGGCTTTCATTTTATAAATATAATTAGCTAGTTTGTTTTAAGGCTGTAAACATTTTTTCAGCAAGTGTGTCTTGTGCCGATTGGACTCCAGGTAATACAAAATAGTACCCTCCACCAAAAGGCTTGATATAACGTTCAAGTGGTTCACCATTGAGCCGTTTTTGAGTGTCAATAAAGCCTGTCTTTAAATTTTGTTGAAAAGAGACAAAAACTAAGCCCATATCGAGAGTTCCTGTTTCTGTTAACCCCAGTGAATAGCTATAACTTCTTCGCCTTAGTTTTGCGGTATAACGTTCAGGGTTACGAGGCTCTGCACGGCGCATATGGGAATCAAATAAAATACGGTCACCATGAGGATCTTTTTCAAACTCAGGATCATCATGCTCATTTTTCATGCCGATTGGTGCTCCCGAGTCTTTATGTCGGCCAAAATCATTTTCTTGATCTTCTAAGGGGGTTCTATCCCAAAACTCTAAATTAAAACGAATGAGACGTACTGCTTGGTATGTCCCTCCGTCGCACCAAGACGGTTCTTGGCTGCCTTTTGTTATCCATATTAATTCGTTCATTAACGAATTGTCATCGGCAGGCGCATTTCCTGTTCCATCCTTAAAACCAAAAAGGTTGATAGGAGTTGAGTGGTTATCAATATCTCTTGCAGGTAAGAAACCATCTATTTTCCAGAGAGGAAAACTGTATGGCGAAATATGACGTAGGATGTCACGTAATGCATAGATAACGCTTTCTTGGCTATTCGCACATATTTGCAGAAGAAGATCACCACCACACCATTTTTGTTCTAGTCGATCGTTAGGAAAACTGGTCATTTCACTAAGATGTTTAGGCTTAATTTTATTTAAGCCGAACCGATTATCAAAAAGAGAATTTCCTAAAGCAACGGTGATAGTTAGTGAGTCGGGTTGTTGTTGTGTCCCAAGAATACCTGATTCTGCCGGAGGCATCTTATCGTTATTGATTGACGGCTCTATTTGGGGTTGAGTTAAGTGAGCAATACGCTGAGTCAGTAAAGTAAAAACAGTTTGTAATTGTTCGACAGAATTCGCTGTAGTATTAAATGCAATAAAAGTGGCATTTTTGGGTTCAGGCGTTAAAACACCGGCTTGGTGTAGCCCAAGATAATTGATTGCTTTGTTATAGGTGAGCTGGCAATTAGCAATTTTCCCTTGCGCTTTTAATGTTGGAGCCGCTAAAACTGCGCTACTAACTGCGAGCATTTTTAGGGCATTACGCCGAGACATTCCGTTGGTTTGCAATATACTACTAAGTTTAGCTTGCATAAATATATGCCTTAATATTTATAGTAAACATCGACATCAAGCTCAGCACGTAATTTGGCTAAGGTTTCAGCTTGCTGAGTGAGTAATGAATAAAGTGCCATTTTGTCTTTTAATTGTAATTGGCTATAGGGTTGATATGTGGTATTTGACAGTTGATATGTCTGCATTATTTGGTTAATCAGCTGTTCATTTTGCTGTATTTTATCCAGTGTTTCTGGCTTGATAAAAGGTTTAAGAACCCCAATTATTTTTTGTGATCCCTTTAAATTAGCGGCAATATCAGTTAAATCAGACAAACTGTAGATATTTTCTTTACCCCCCAATTTCGTTTCTAAGATCATTTCAATAAAATCAGCCGAGGCTTGCACGAGCTTGGGTATTTCGATGGTTTCAGTTGCTACTCGTTTATGCAAATCACGCCCTTTGAGTAATAGCTCTTGGTTTGCCGCTAACGCAAGTTTGGCATCCTTTTGCATAAATAGCTGGTACTCAACAAGATGAAACCCCGTAAAGCGGTAATCTGTTTCTTTATCGAGGAAATAATCGGCTCTTGGGTTAATTGTCCTATCCGTATTACCAAATAAAATAATAATCGGGCGCACTGTTTCATAGTACTGGTGAGCTTGAATATATGCTGTTTGAGCTTGTTGCAGCTTCCCTTGCTGTAAATTCTGTTGCAACAATTCCAATTGTGTGACCATTTCTGCCAATTGATTAGTGGCAAAGGTTAAATAGGTTTGGATTGCATGTTGATATTTTTCTGGAGTGGGTATATCACCTTTAGCAATAATGATGTTGTCCCCTGTTTGCACAGGGGATCTTAGTGCTTTACTTTGAACCAAAGTAGGAATGGCAACACTGAGTATTAAGCTAAAAGACATCCATTTGATATTCCGCCTCAGTGAGCTAGACATTTTTTTTGCTCCGAGCAAACAATGGGATCACAATAGCCCAATAAAGGACAAAGGTAATGACGCTGAGCCAAATCGGTTGTGAACGGTAGGCAAAGAAAGAAGAGATAAAATTGCCAGCAATACCAGAATCATCGAGAAATGCAGTTGTATCCCAAGCGGGGTAAATTAAAAACTCAGGGATAGCGAAATCATATTCAATCAATAAGTTAGCACTTTCTTCTACACCTTTAAGTAAGAGAGATAATGCGAGGAATAATAAAATAATCCCTGTAACTTTAAAGAAGATAGACCACGAAATTAAGCGATTTGTTAGTAGGAAAACATAAAGTGTAAGACCTGCAATCGCAATTCCACCACCGACCTCGATAAAGAAAGTCGAGGCATTAGATGTGGTTAGCGACATAATAAAGCTAGATAGGAAGACGACGATTTCACTCCCTTCGCGGGCAATGGCAATAGCAATAATCAATGCGGCTCCCCACCAGTTATGGTGGGCGGCATTACGTCTTATTCCTGATTCAATTTCGGATTTCATTGAACTTCCATGTTTGTTCATCCAATACACCATTTGGACAATCAGGACACAGGCGAGTAACTCCATAAAAATCATAAATAGTGATTGCCCAGTGTCATCGAGGACATTGAATACACCATAAATGAGAAGCGCCAATAAGATTGAGGTTATAACCCCGATAGCGACACCAGCCCAAAGGTATTTCATACCATTATGTGCGTCAGGGTGACGTTTAATCCACGCATAAATAATGCCAATGACAAGTAGCGCTTCAAAGCTTTCACGCCAAACAACAAACAGAACTTGTCCCATGCTAAATCCTTTTATTTCGCAATGATCTCGCCTTTGGGGTGAGAAAGGTGGAAGTCATCAAAAAAAGTGTACGTACCAGGTTTCAGTGGTGCGATTACCACTACTGAGCTTGCACCCGGCGCTAAAACTTTTTCTTTTCTTAATTGAATGCTTTCAAACTCTGCGGGTTCAGTACCTGTGTTGGTAATTTTAATGCGGATAATCGTTTTTGCAGGAACTTCAAGAACTCGCGGGATGAGATCACCATTTTTCATTTCTAATTCGACAGTATATTTTTCTGCAGCAAATGAAGATAAGGGAACTATTGTACAAGTGATAACCAGTAAAAAACTCAGTAATGTTTTCATTTTGGCTTGGTTTATCCTTTAATAACAACAAACAAAAAAGGGCTTACGCAAGATAACTCCCTTGGTTAAGCCCTTATCTAATTTTAATAAAAAAATTAGTAACTACCTTTACGGCCAACACCTGCGTAGTCAAAGTCCCAAGAGACTTCGAAAGGTTGGAACCAAGGGGCTACACCTGTTTCTTTATCAATATGGCGCCCAAAGGCAACTTCTTTATTGTGTGATGGCGGGTAAATTTTATAGGTGACGCGGTATTTACCATTGCCATCTAATTTAATGTTTTCCCCATAATGAGGGCCATCACTCGCCACCATAGGCATAAATGTGCCTGTTTGAGTTTGTGGTTTATCACCGAGTTTAGTCACTGAATACTCAATGGTCAGGTAAGGGATCCAATCGCCTTCTGCAAAGCCATTTGGGTTATCTTCAACAGCGTGAATATCTGCTTCTAAGTGGACATCTGCTTTATCTGCAGCTAAGTGAGACATCGCATGATGGCCTTCTTCGGTATCCATTGTAATGGGCTGTAAATAAACACCTTGGATTTCCATTCCGTTTTTGATCACAGGGTGACCGAGAGGGTACTCTTGAGCTAATGCTGAGATTGAAAACAACGCGAGACCTGAAACAGCAGCTTTATAGGCGAGTTTCATTATTTTTGTCCTTACCATAAGTGATATAGAGTAGTAATGATAATCATTACTATTAATAAAAAACAAGTGATAATTTCTGATAAGTTGACAACGCGTTGCTGAGAATGATTATTTTTATATAAAAATCTATGTGTTAGAAAAAGTTATTATTCTTCAAAAAATAACTTGCTAATAGTGTGCTCTATTAGGCAGTTTATTATTATCTACGTGATATATTTTGAATGTAGATATTCATGACAAATGAGTTTTTCATCAATTTTGTTGAAACTAAAGGTATAGCCATGCAACGACGTTATCTTGATTGTTCAGCTTCAGAAATCGCAAAATTCAATAAAAAGAATCTATTAGAATCAATTAAAGCCAGTGAAGGGCGAATATTGGTTTCTGAAACCATTGGTACAATTCAGCCTGTATTAATGACCGTAACGAATGCTGAATTAGCTGCAAGCCAAGGTGCCGATATCCTGTTGCTGAATGTTTTTGATGTCAATCAACCGATTATGCAAGGTCTGCCCGAAGGGACTGAACCCGAAGAAATCATTCGAACACTTAAGCGTTTAACGGGGAGAGCAATAGGCGTTAATTTAGAGCCCGTACCTGAGGGATTTAATAATCCAACACAGGATGCGCAGTGGAAAATGTCAGAAGGGCGGCTAGCAACAGTAAAAAATGCCCTTAAGTTAAAAGAAATGGGTGCTGACATTATTGTTTTAACGGGAAACCCTGGAAACGGAGTCACTAATCAGGAAATTAACCAGAGTCTTAAAGAGCTTAAAGCTGTTGTTGGCGAAGATATTGTGCTTATTACAGGGAAAATGCACGCAGCAGGGGTTTTGAATGCCTCGGCTGAGCAACTCATAACAGAAGATGATATTCGTACCTTTATTAACAGTGGTGCAGATATCATTTTGCTTCCGGCTCCAGGAACGGTCCCCGGGATCTCGTTAGAGTTTGTGCAAAAAATGGTGGGTTATTGCCATTCCCAAGGTGTGATGACAATGACAGCGATTGGGACTTCTCAAGAAGGCGCAGATTTACAAACTATTCGGCAAATAGCATTAATGTGTAAAATGGCCGGGACAGATTTACATCATATTGGTGATTCAGGGTATAACGGAATTGCATTACCTGAGAATATTTTAAATTATAGTATTGTGATCCGAGGGGTTAGGCACACTTACTCACGTATTGCTCGTTCAATTAATCGCTGATTGGCATTTTTAGGTGGTTTTTACAAAATGATTTGTGAAAATCACCGACTAAAAGCAAGATTTGTTTCTATCTATTCTAGATTTAAATTCATATTATTTTCGATAAAAATTTATACAATTCCCTCAATTCTTCAGGTAAAATTTCGCCCATTTTTCTAAAACAATATTTATAACACAATAAAAGAAGTGAGTTATGTCGCAAAATACTAATCCGGTACCAAAAATTGGTTTCGTTTCTCTCGGCTGCCCGAAAAACCTAGTTGATTCAGAACGCATTTTAACTGAATTACGCACTGATGGTTATCAAGTGGTTCCAAGCTATGATAATGCTGACTTAGTCATTGTGAATACTTGTGGATTTATCGACAGTGCAGTGCAGGAATCATTAGAAGCGATTGGGGAAGCACTGAATGAAAATGGTAAAGTGATTGTGACAGGATGCCTTGGTGCGAAAGAAAACCAAATTCGTGAAGTACATCCAAAAGTTTTAGAAATCACTGGCCCACATAGCTATGAGCAGGTACTTAATCATGTTCACCACTATGTTCCGAAGCCTGAACATGACCCTTTCTTGAGTTTAGTCCCTGAACAAGGGGTAAAATTGACACCAAAGCATTATGCGTATTTAAAAATTTCCGAAGGGTGTAATCATCGTTGTACTTTCTGCATTATTCCTTCAATGCGAGGGGACTTAGATAGCCGTCCAATCGGGGATGTGTTAAATGAAGCTAAGCGTCTGGTCGCTTCAGGAGTCAAAGAGTTACTGGTTATTTCCCAAGATACTTCTGCATATGGTGTTGATGTTAAAAATAAAACGGGTTTTTGGGATGGTCAGCCTGTAAAAACTAGCATGGTGGGGTTATGCGAACAACTTGCTTCAATGGGCGTATGGGTGCGTTTACATTATGTTTACCCTTATCCACATGTTGATGATGTTATCCCGTTGATGGCAGAAGGTAAAATTTTACCTTACTTAGATATTCCATTACAGCATGCAAGTCCGAAAATTTTAAAATTAATGAAACGCCCCGGTGCCGTTGAAAGAACACTTGAGCGGATTAAACGTTGGCGTGAAATTTGCCCTGAACTCACCTTACGTTCAACATTTATTGTTGGATTTCCCGGTGAGACAGAAGAAGATTTCCAAATGCTATTAGATTTCTTATTGGAAGCTAAGTTGGACCGAGTCGGCTGCTTTAAATATAGCCCTGTCGAGGGAGCGAAAGCGAATGAACTAGCTGATCAAGTTCCTGAGGAAATAAAAGAAGATCGTTATCATCGTTTTATGCAAGTACAACAGCAAATTTCTACACAGCGATTACAAGATAAAATTGGTAAAGAAATTTTAGTCATTATTGATGAAGTTGATGATGAAGGTGCTATTGGCCGTAGTATGGCTGATGCACCAGAAATTGATGGTATGGTTTATCTCAATGGTGAATTTGAGGTTAGCGTTGGGGATATAGTGAAAGTATTAGTTGAGCATGCAGATGAATATGATCTGTGGGGAAATATTGTTACTGCTTAATTTAATAAAAGCGTTCTAGAAGTGTATATGGCTAACTTAGATAGATTCAGTTAGCCATTTTCTTTTTTACCACATTGATTTACTACTTTTAATTATGAAAAATTGATGTGGATCAATGGTTGTAAACCTATCAATTAATAACTTGATCTAGAATATAATAATTAAATGGCAAATTGACATAATCAGATAACTCTTATCGAAGAATAAGGATAACTATGTCAACTCATTTAATATTTCCAACTACAACACCTGTAAAAGAAAGTATTTATAATTCAGATAATTATGAATATATCGTAGAGCTTGCTCATACAACCATTGAGAGCGGATTAGCCTCGTTACATGATAATAATATTCGCAGTTCTCTACTGAGCACTGATGGGAAAACGCTTTGGCTCAGTCATGAGCTTGATGGTAACTTTGAGATAGCAAATTTACTATCTGATAATTTAACTTATGGGGCTCAGCTTAGGTTGTATGCAGAGCCAATTGAATTACATGGAATTTTTTATTACTTAGCACCAGTGTATTCACATACTGGTGAGCCTGTACTCGTTGTTGTTTTATCTTCAACTAAGAATAGTTGCAATATTTTGTTTGCACTTACGCAATCTTTAGCAAGGGAAGTGAGTGAAAAATTGAAATTTCGCTATTACGAACAAGGTGTTTTTAAGGTAGATAAGGACGAACAACGGTTCGCTAACTTAGATATTCATTCAGTTGAGAAAGCTTTGATTATTGAAGTTGCACAAGCTTGCAAAGGTAAAATTCAAAAAATGCATAAAGTCCTTGATATGGGACGGACAACATTATGGCGCAAGCTAAAGCAGTACGAAATTAACATTAAGGACTACAAATAGCTCTTCTATATGCTCTGAATGATGCTCTGAATGGTAAAAAATAGCGCTTTCGCGTGTTTTTTGAACAGCTACAAAGCATAAAAACAGCGAAGCGCGAAATATTTACCAACATTTTGAACGACAGCCGATAGATAAATAAAGCGTAATCTATCTACTTGTATCGTTACTTGATGTATCGAGAAAAGAAAATGAAAACGATGCTTATTATGCTTGGATACGGTAAGGAGGTATGTCGTTTGTAGCCTTATTTTTTTAGTTTTATGAGAGAGAAAGTTTGTTGATAAAGGTTATTGTTTTACTAAAAAAGTAGTGAGATATGGGGAGGGTAAATAATACTTTAATAACTAAAAAAAATGTAATTTTATTTTGTGATTATTAGTGGTTATTATTACCATCTGAATTATTAATTTACTTAGGTTTTTAATCCATAACAGAGTGGTGTTGTTTTTATCACTTATAAAAATAAGTTATTATTTCAAAATTAACAGAATATTAATCTATATTTATCTAAATTATAGTACCTTTAGGTATTTTTCATATAGTTAATTTCTGATGGCTTAGAATCAAGCCATCAGAAATAATAACGCTATAAGAAGGTAAACATAGCATATAGATTAAATATATCTAGGATAGGTATTAATATATTCGTATTCTTGAATAAGTTGTGGTAGTGATTTTATTCCTAATTTTGTATAAATATTAGAGCGATGTACCTCTACAGTTCTTGGTGATAATGACAGTTTTTCTGCGGTTTCTTTACTGGTATTACCTTCTAATATCATATCCATAATTTCTCTTTCTCTAACCGAAAGACGATTAAATTTATCAGAGAGATGAGTATATTTTTTATGCTTTTCATGCATACTTAAAAATAATTCCATCGCGTTACTAATGGAATTTGATATTTCGATGTCCTTGAAAGGAAAAGGAAAAAAAATCAAATGCTCCAGCTTTAAAGCTTTCTCGACATAGACTGATAGAAGGCTCTTCGGCAAGTACAATGAATGGAACAATACCAAATGAATTATTTATATTGTTTAATCGATTAATACGATTTTCATCATTGTTTAAGAATAATAAAATACATTCCTTTACATTACCCTCATTAGGATAAGTATAATTACTCATAAACACTTCTTCGTTATTATAAAATCTAAAGATAAAACCAAAAGATTCCATCATTAATTTCAGTTTATTCTTAAAGACATTATCACTTTCTACGATTACGTGAATGGTGTTATTCATCACCATACTCCTGTTGAACTGATTTGATATTCATACTAATCTGATAAAATACGTAGATAAATAAAGTGAAATTTAAATTCCACAATAATATTTTCTACTGATCGTTGTTTTTTTTATTAATGTAATACTGACCTTAATTTATATTAAAAACATCATCTAGTTAAATTTAATATAAAAATAGAAACAATAGTTAAAGTTTGTGTCATTGGGTAATATTCGATTAATGACGTGTAACATTTTAGGTGATTTTACTTATTAAATGTGTTTTTATCATAAAGTGATAGACAGAAATATTGCTAAAGCTAATCAATAATATCTTAAATCATTAGTCATAAAAAGTCTTAGATGTACACTTATGTTGTTTTTTGAGGTGATAGCTCTTAACTTGTGAATTGACGAAGATTAAGTACTTTTTATATCTAACATGTTAAAATTAATACTTACCTAGTTTTGATGAGTGAATATACTTAATGGCTTCTTTAAAAGACGTAGCTCGACTTGCAAATGTTTCATTGATGACTGTATCAAGGGCAATTAATAGCCCTGAATTACTAAAGCCTGAAACCTTGAAACAAGTCCAACAAGCTATTGAGTCACTCAATTATGTCCCTGATTTTTCAGCGCGAAAGATCAGAGGGAAAAGCTCTAGGGTTTCGACAGTTGGTGTTTTGGCCCTCGATACAGCAACTACCCCTTTTTCTGTAGAAATCATTCTTTCAATAGAACAAACCGCGAGACAATTCGGCTGGAGTAGCTTTGTAGTTAATATTACATCTAGCGAAGATAGTGAAAGAGCTGTCCGACAATTATTATCTCAGCGGCCTGATGGTATTATTTATACTACGATGGGGCTTCGAGAAGTAGCGATTCCAGAAACATTACATAATAATCGTTTGGTTCTTGCTAATTGCATAGATAAAAATGGGCAGTTCCCTGCTTATGTGCCAGATGATTTTAATGGTCAATTTAATGCAGTAAAACGCTTAATAGAGAAAGGGTATCGAAATCCTCTTTGTCTTTATATTCCGCAAGAGACACTTGCTGGAAAAATGCGCCGTGAAGCAGTGGAGTCTGCGTGGGCAAGTGCTGACTTACCGCTAGCATCACTTCAGCAACACCATTTAGAGTTAGGCGATGAGCATTATTTAGATGTTATAGCTTTAATTAATAGTCATTTTAAGAATAAAAAACCGAATTTTGATGTCATTATTTGTGGAAATGACCGTATAGCATTTTTAGCTTACCAAGTACTACTTAGCCGTGGCTTACGTATTCCACAAGATATCGCAGTACTTGGCTATGATAATATGATAGGTGTCGGGGAACTATTTTATCCTCCATTAAGTACGGTTGTGTTACCGCACTATCAATTAGGCCAACAAGCCGCTTTACACATCATAGAAGAACGGCAGCAAAATAGTGTTGAATATGTTGCTTGCGACTTGTTAGAACGTAATTCTTTTTAACCTTGCAGAGAAAAGCAAATCTAGTAGCTTGCTATTCAATGGATTTTTTGATCTCCCAATAAATCGCTTTTTCGAGCTTTGCTTGCTGATTTATTGCAAATAATCTTAAGTCCCGCTCACTTTGATGGGGGTAGATTCGACAACTAAAGTTGAGTTCACCATCATTAATAAATACTTCCAAGCTAGAGTGATCGATAAAAGCATTTATTTTAAGTTGATGACCTTCAGGTATTGGCGCACAACGACTATCACTAATTGTATATTCAGGGTAATGACGCATTAAGGTTAATTGCTGACTTTGGTTATCAATGTAAAACTGTACGCCGTATCCTACCCAAAAGCCGAATTTTTCAGCAGGGCTTTGCTGTAAGTCCCAGATAAGTTCTATTTCACAACTTGTCGCATTCTCATTCAGTATGATTGTGCTGTTTTTAGCTAGTGTTGTTGCGGGAAAATGGCTTGCGGACTGACGTAATGTTTTCAATTCCTCTATAGGTTTAGCGACAATTTTACCTTGTTCATTCAGTGTTAGCTCTCTAGGTAAAGTAAAACATCCTGACCACCCATGTTTTTGTGTGGGCATATGGCTTTCCCACATATCCATCCAAGCGATAGCGATACGGCGGCCATCTTTAGCTAAAAAGGTTTGAGGTGCGTAAAAGTCTTGGCCGAAATCAAGTTCTGTAAATGCATGTGAAATTTTATAAGATGAATTAGGAGACCAATTACCAACCAAATAACCATTTTGAAATAGATTTCGATACTGATAATTTTTTGCCTTTTTTCCTTGAGGTGAAAAGAGGGCAACAAATTGTTCGCCTAATGGAAAGAAATCAGGACATTCCCACATATAAACATTATCGTCGTCAGTTTTTGCCAGAACTTGGTAGTTTTGATCCCAATTTAATAAGTCTGTACTCTTAAATAAAAGTATTTGTCCTTGATCTTGGGAGTCTCTTGCGCCGACGACCATCCACCATTTTCCATCTTGTCGCCAAACTTTAGGATCTCGAAAGTGCATATAACCATCGGGTGCAGAAAGCACAACACCTTTCTTTTCGAAATGAATACCATCTTCACTGATTGCAACACATTGTGATTGGATGATTTGACTATCATCACCTGGATTTGCTAACCAGATGTGGCCCGTGTAGAACAGATATAATTTATTATCGTAACTAATTGCAGATCCTGAGAAACAACCATCTCGGTCATAGTCTTCACTAGGTGCTAACGCAATTGCCTGATGTTCCCAATGTACCATATCTGTACTTGTTGCATGCCCCCAATGCATGGGGCCCCAAATCGCACTAAATGGATGATGTTGATAAAATGCATGGTATTGGCCTTGATGATAGATCAAACCATTAGGGTCATTCATCCAGCCTGCATAAGGGGCAAGGTGGTATTGTGGGTAAAACTGCAAGTCCATATTTTTCCTTGCTGTTTTGATGGCTTCGTTGGCTAGTTCAAGTTGTTTTTTCATTATGGCTTCCTGAATGTTTTTCGATCGCAATAACAAAATAAGCACATGAAATTCAATAATAGGTGCGTTTATTTGCTGGTTTCTTTATACTCAATGTTAACGTTAACAGTTTGCGTTTACTAGTTTTATTTTTATGAGTTGGTAATGTGCTAGCTATGAATAAGAATGAAGGTTAAAAATATAAAACTCGCAAAGGAGACATAATGAAAGTTTGGGCATTAGGGGATGCTGTCATTGATTTAATCCCCCTTCAAAACATGCAATATGAAGCTTGTGCTGGTGGAGCACCTGTGAATGTTGCCGCGGGTGTTGCACGCTTAGGGCAAAACAGTGGTTTTATTGGGCGAGTCGGCGAAGAAGCTTTTGGGCATTTTATGCAGAAAACCCTATTTGATATAGGGGTTGATACTAGTGCGATGGAGTTTGATGAAAAGTATAAAACAAGTACTGTTCTCGTCTCGTTACACGAAAATGGAGAACGTGAATTTTCTTTTTTAGTTTCTCCTTCGGCCGACCAATTTTTAACGATAAATAATTTACCGCAATTTGGTAATGATATTTTGCATTTTTGCTCATTAGCTCTGGTGCACCATCAATGCAGAGCATCACTATCGACAGCTATCGAACAACTCAAGCTCGCTGACGGGTTACTGAGCTTTGATATTAACATTCGTCCGCAAATGTGGTCAGATCCCGACGAAATGCACCAAATTGTTGATAATTTTGCAAAACAAGCAGATATTTTAAAACTTTCGGATGATGAATTGCTGTGGTTAACGCAAGAAAGTCGTTTTGAGAATGCCATAGCTAAATTGCAAAATTACCCTGCTCAATTAAAAATTGTGACTCAAGGTGCTAAAGGTTGTCAGGTGTTCACCCCCTCAGTTCAAATAGCCGTAAGTGCTTATTTAGTTGAAAGTATTGATACTACTGGTGCAGGTGACGCATTTATGGCAGGGTTATTGGCGGCCATCTCACAATATGGGCTAGTCAACGAAAAAGAGGGATTGATGAAGGTCATCTCGCAAGCTACGGCTTGTGGTGCATTAGCGACAACTAAAAAAGGCGCTATCGCTGCGGCTCCGACACAACAGGAATTATTTGTATTTATGCAGCAGCAACCGCCATTACATCAACGCGATGTTTTTTGATAAGAATATATGTGTATTGAGCAACTAAAAGGTAGCGATATAGTTACCTTTTAGTTTAAGAATACTTGATATAATTCAAATTATATTATGGTGGTGGCAAGTTTTATTTTTTGCATTTTGGCGTATGATAAGTAGCTAATATTATTTAATCAGATTTTATTGTGGATAAATCATGTTGCTTCGCTCGGGAGTAGCTCTTGCTATTTTTTCCTATATCTTATGGGGAATAACACCATTATTTTATCGTTTACTTCCCGGTGCGGAACCTTTAGAGCTACTTGCAGAACGTCTTATCTGGTCTGTACCTATACTTTTTCTTGTTCGCTTAATTATCAAAAATAAATCTTTATGGCGTGAGGTATGGTCTGACAAACAGTCGATAATCCTGTGTTTATTTAGTTCGTCGGTTATGGCGATATCTTGGACAACATTTACTTATGCATTAACCCACGGGCAGGTGTTAGCTGCTAGTCTTGGCTATTTTATTAACCCATTATTTTCTATTTTACTTGGTGTTTTGTTCCTTCGCGAACGGCTTGTTTTTGCAGAAAAAATGGCTGTTATTTTTATTTGTGCGGGGGTCGGTTACCAAATTTGGCAGTATGGTGAATTACCTATTTTAGCGTTAGTAATGGGGAGTGCTTTTGCAGTCTATGGGTTAATCCGTAAATTTATTCGATTTGATGTGATTACGTCTTTATTTCTAGAAGCACTTTGGTTGCTTCCTATTGCAATAGCGATCACTTGGTGGTTAGCATCTCATGGTCTAAGTGCCGTGACGCAAGGAGATTGGCAAATTAAAGTTCTTTATATGTTAGCGGCGCCTGTCACGATAATTCCTTTGCTCTTTTTTACCGCAGCGATTAAACGGACATCATTAACGGTGATTGGTTTAGCGCAATATATAGAACCAACAATTCAATTTTTATTGGCCGTATTTTTATTTAATGAGCTCTTTGATTGGGTCAAAGGTATTAGTTTTTCACTTATTTGGATTGGTTTAATGTTTTGTGTATTAGCTATTTTACGCAAACAGTATATTAAATTTTCTCACAAAGACCCCTTTATTACTGGGCGCGATAAAACACCATTAGATTAAATAATAATTATTATTATCAATCGATTATGAAATTTTTTTTATAGTGTTTTTTCCTTGATAGTAAAAGCAAACGATTGCGTATATAATTGGTATCAACTTTTTGTCGGTAAGGTCATCAATCATGAATCAATTAGGTACTGCGCTGTGTAAATCTGCAACAAAAGTCATGCTGTTAGGTGCTGGAGAGTTAGGCAAAGAAGTTGCGATTGAATGTCAACGATTGGGCATCGAAGTTATTGCGGTTGATCGCTATGATAATGCGCCAGCGATGCATATTGCACACCGCAGTTATACGATAAACATGCTTGATGGCGAAGCGCTGAAGCAAATAGTCTCTCTGGAAAAACCCGATATTATCGTGCCTGAAATTGAAGCGATTGCGACACAGGTATTGATGGAGCTTGAACAGCAAGGACAAAAAGTGGTTCCATCTGCGAAAGCCATTGTACTTACTATGGATAGAGAAGGGATCCGTCGTTTAGCGGCAGAAGAGTTGAAATTGCCAACATCAGAGTACCAATTTGTAGACAGTAAACCCGATTTTATTGCAGCGGCAGAAAAAATTGGGTTTCCCTGTATTGTTAAGCCTGTGATGAGTTCATCAGGAAAGGGACAAAGTGTGATCCGCTCTCGAGCAGAATTAGATCAGGCTTGGGATTATTCCCAGCAAGGTGGGCGAGCAGGGCAGGGGCGTGTAATTGTTGAAAAAATGGTTAATTTTGATTTTGAAATTACATTGTTAACAGTCAGTGCAGTGGATGGTATTCACTTTTGTGCGCCTATAGGTCACCGACAAGAAAAAGGGGATTACCGTGAGTCTTGGCAGCCGCAGTACATGAGTGAGGCTGCGTTGAAAAAAGCGCAAGACATTGCCAAGAAAATTGTAACCTCTCTAGGAGGTTATGGAATATTTGGTGTTGAATTATTCGTATGTGGTGACGATATCATTTTTAATGAGGTTTCGCCTCGTCCCCATGATACGGGGATGGTGACGCTTATTTCGCAGAGTTTATCTGAATTTGCATTACATGTTCGTGCATTTCTTGGTTTCCCAATTGGCGTGATCCGTCAATATGGGCCGAGTGCTTCAGCGGTTATTTTACCTAATTTACAAAGCCAAAATGTGGTTTTTTCAAATATTGGTGCTGCTTTGGGGTCTGACACCCAATTACGGTTATTTGGTAAACCTGAAATTGCAGGAACTCGTCGGTTAGGTGTGGCTTTGGCGATTGCGGATTCTATTGAAAATGCATTAGATATGGCTAAGAAAACCGCGAATACAGTGTGTGTTTCTGGTTGATCTTGATGAATTTTGCGCTCAATGACTCTAAGTGAGTGAGCGCTTGTATACTTTAATTTTAACTTTGAGATTATCTTCATATAAGACTTTATTTACCTTTATTCCTAGTTTCACTGAAATAGATATCCGCTATCTTTAATTAAGCGAGTATTTAATAGAGCAAAGTTGATGAGCTTAGCGTCTTATCACTTAGTAGGCATAAAAGTAGAATAAGGAAAGTTATGATGATTCATTATGTAGTTGGTTTAATGTCATTAGGATTAATATCTTTTTTATCAACAGCGCAAAATCTTGAACAACAATTCAGTTTATGGGTAGAGAACGAAAAAGATAAAATCGAGTGTTTTGAGCAACAATCTTCATTTAAGTATTGCTTAGGTAAATCATCGAATAAAGGCTTAGCTGTTTTTGACCAAAAAGGACAAGAGATTTATCAACTTTACTATTTTGATAATTGGCCTGATGAAGCGCAAGACGGGGTATATCGAATTCGCAAAGAAAATAAAATTGGTTTTGCAGACGCAATTACTGGGGAAATCGTGGTTGATGCAATTTATGATTGCGCGTATCCCTTTGAAGCAGGGAAAGCGAAAGTCGGTATCGGATGTGAAACGCAAACAGATGGTGAACACAGTTGGTGGGTTGGTGGTAAATGGACAACAATTACACGCCAATAGCACATAGATATTATAAAGCTTTAGATAACCTAACTTTGAGATTTCACGTTATTAGTGAAATTTGTTTACAATAAACTTCATTTTATTCATATGAGTTACATTTTTTAACTTATTGAAAACAAATCAGAATCGTTATGTGGATCACATTTTTGACCTCATATTCCCTTCCTTAAAACCATTTAAAGTAAAAAACAAACCGCTTAATTCTATATGGCACCACTTAGCATAACTTTAGTCATTTGCTGAGTGTAATTTCATACCATATACACCATGGCAGAGCTCAATTTTTTAATTCAATACAGTTCAACCACTGCCAATTAAAAAACCATCAACGATAAATGATAAGCAACGAAAACACAGCGATATCGTTTTTTAAGATGGTTAATACAAAATCAATGGCATGTTCGTTTTACCTCAGAAGGGTGTTCTATGAACAAAAATGGTATTTTAAAGCACATTCCGTGGATGATCCTCGGGATAATCGGTGCAGTCTGTTTAGGGGTTGTTGCACTCAGACGCGGTGAGCACATTAGTGCGCTGTGGATTGTCGTCGCTTCTGTGGCGGTGTATCTCATCGCATATCGTTATTACAGCTTATATATTGCTAAGAAAGTGATGAAGCTGGACGAAACACGTGCGACCCCAGCCGTCATTAATAATGATGGTTTAAACTATGTTCCGACAAATAAAAATGTTCTATTTGGTCACCACTTTGCCGCGATTGCAGGGGCTGGGCCATTAGTCGGACCCGTTCTTGCGGCGCAAGTAGGCTATTTACCCGGTACCTTATGGTTACTAGCTGGGGTTGTGTTAGCCGGTGCGGTGCAAGATTTCATGGTGTTATTTATTTCATCACGCCGTAATGGTGCATCATTAGGGGAAATTGTTAAAGAGGAGCTTGGCCCAATTCCGGGAACGCTAGCGCTCTTTGGGTGCTTCCTAATCATGATCATTATCCTTGCTGTATTAGCATTGATTGTGGTGAAAGCCTTGGCAGAAAGCCCATGGGGTGTCTTTACCGTTGTTTCGACAGTGCCTATCGCATTGTTTATGGGGATATATATGCGATATATCCGGCCGGGACGCGTAGGTGAAGTTTCTGTTATCGGTATTGTTCTGTTAGTTGCTTCCATTTGGTTTGGTGGTGTGATTGCTCATGACCCATACTGGGGCCCAGCACTGACATTCAAAGACACGACGATTACTTATGCGTTAGTCGGTTATGCGTTTGTTTCAGCATTATTACCTGTATGGTTAATTTTAGCGCCTCGTGACTATTTAGCGACCTTCCTGAAAATTGGGGTTATTGTTGGTTTAGCGATTGGTATCGTTATTCTAAACCCTGAATTAAAAATGCCAGCCGTTACGCAATTTGTTGATGGCTCCGGTCCTGTTTGGAAAGGTACTCTATTCCCATTCTTATTTATTACCATTGCTTGTGGTGCGGTATCCGGTTTCCATGCGCTTATTTCTTCAGGGACAACACCTAAGTTATTAGCAAACGAAAAAGATGCGCGTTACATCGGTTATGGTGCAATGTTAATGGAATCATTTGTTGCGATTATGGCACTGGTAGCGGCTTCTATTATCGAACCAGGCTTGTATTTTGCAATGAATACACCACCTGCGGCGTTGGGTATTACTATGCCTAACTTACATGAACTGGGTGGTCCAGATGGCGCAGCTATCATGGCTCAGCTCAAAGATGTGTCTGTTCATGCAGCCGCTACAGTGAGTTCATGGGGCTTTGTGATTTCACCTGAGCAAATCATGCAAACAGCGAAAGATATTGGTGAGCCTTCGGTGTTAAACCGTGCAGGTGGTGCGCCGACATTAGCGGTAGGTATTGCGTATGTTTTCCATGAAATCATGCCTGCGGCAAATATGGGTTTCTGGTATCACTTTGGTATTCTGTTTGAAGCTCTGTTTATCTTAACCGCATTGGATGCAGGAACCCGTTCTGGCCGCTTTATGCTGCAAGATTTATTAGGTAACTTTGTTCCGTTCTTGAAGAAAACCGATTCACTGGTTGCGGGTATCATCGGTACAGCGGGCTGTGTTGGGTTATGGGGTTACTTATTGTATCAAGGTGTTGTTGACCCACTGGGCGGTGTTAAGAGCCTATGGCCTCTGTTCGGTATCTCGAACCAAATGTTAGCTGCGGTTGCTTTAGTCTTAAGTACAGTTGTATTGATTAAGATGAAACGCAGTAAATACATTATGGTGACTGTCTTACCTGCGGTATGGCTATTAATCTGTACAACTTGGGCATTAGGACTGAAATTATTCAGTGATAATCCACAACTGGAAGGGTTCCTATATTTAGCTAAATCTTATAAAGATAAGATTGCGGCAGGTGGTGCAGAGTTAACTGCACAGGAAATTACTAATATGAATCACATTATTATTAATAACTACACCAACGCTGGGCTGAGTATTCTATTCTTAGTGGTTGTTTACGGTATCATTTTCTACGGTATCCGTGTTGGGATGAAAGCACACAAAAACCCAGAGCGTACAGACAAAGAAACACCTTATGTTCCTGTACCTGAAGAGGGCGTGAAAGTTTCATCTTCACATTAAGTCACCCTTCAACGGATTTGAACATCGAAAGGTGTTCAATAAATGAAAGGTCGCCCTACATTATGTGCTCATGATGTAGGGCATTTGTATTGGAGAGGCTGATGTTTGGAAATCTCGGCAAAACAGGAAAATACCTCGGGCAAGCCGCACGTATGTTAATTGGTATTCCTGATTATGATACATATGTGCAGCATATGAGTGATAATCACCCAGATAAACCTGTGATGACATATAAAGAATTTTTTCGCGAAAGACAAGATGCACGGTATGGTGGTAGTGGTAAAGGCGGATTTCGCTGCTGTTAATCAATGAAGTGTGAGGGCAATAATGAAACCTATTAGCGTAACAATTTTAACCGGTTTTCTCGGCGCAGGTAAAACGACTCTCCTTAGCCATATTCTTCATGCTGAGCATGGTCATAAAATCGCAGTGATTGAAAATGAGTTCGGTGAAGTCCCCATTGATAACGCAATAATTGGTGATCGTGCGACACAAATTACTACATTAAGTAATGGGTGTATTTGTTGTAGCCGTTCGAATGAATTAGAAAATGCCTTATTAGACCTATTAGATGGCCTTGATAGTGGAAAATTAGACTTTGACCGTCTGGTTATTGAATGCACTGGCATGGCAGATCCCGGGCCGATCACGCAAACCTTTTTTTCCCATGAAGTCCTATGCGAACGTTATGTATTAGATGGTATTATTACATTAGTGGATGCAGTTCACGCTGATAAACAATTAAATGATTTCGCCATTGCTCAAGCGCAAATTGGCTACGCAGACCGTATTTTATTGACCAAAACTGATATTGAGCCAAATAATGAAGCTTTAATTGAACGTTTACAACGAATTAATGCAAGGGCACCGATTTACCCCGTCATTCACGGTGATATTGACCTGAGTATGTTATTAGATATCGACGGTTTTTTATTGGATTCACAATTGAATGTTAAACAACCGACATTCCGTTTCGCCCCTAAACAACAAAATGAAGTGGGCTCGATTGTTCTCGAATTTAATTACCCGGTTGAACTGATGGCGGTTTCTCAGGTAATGGAAGAATTATTACTTGGTTTTGCAGATAATTTACTGCGCTATAAAGGGATCCTTTCCATTGTGAATGAGCCAAAGCGCTTATTATTCCAAGGTGTTCAGCGTCTTTATAGTGCGGATTGGGATAGAGACTGGGAAGTTGATGAACAACGCCGCAGTGTATTAGTGTTTATTGGTATTGATCTACCAGAAGATATAATTCGTGAAAAATTCGCAGCCCTAGAAGTTAATTCAAAATAGAGCAATTCAAAAAAAAAAGCCAACCCCTAGGAGCATACACAAGTATGTGGCCTAGGGTTGGCGAATGTAGCTAACAACGCTACGGCGTTAAGGACGCGCTTTAGCGGCCATAATTTCAATAATCTGCACGTCAGTATGTCTCATAGAACCCGCAGCTAAAGAACATAAATTGGCAATGGACTGGTCGACATCATCAGAAACAATACCATCCGACCCTCTGACACAGCTATTATCTAATGCCATTAGCACGGCTTTATAAGCGGCACTCGCACTGGTTGACACTTTCATTGCACAACTGTTTGATGCACCATCACAAATCATACCACTAACATCACCAATCATACTGGAAATTGCCATTGCGACGACTTCATAGCGGGATTCTAGTAACCAAGCGATGCCTGCAGCAGCCCCCATAGCTGCTGTTGTCGCAGCACATAGTGCCGATAATGCAGGAAGCTGATTGTGAATATAAATCGCCATTAAGTGTGACAACATTAAGGCTCGAGCCAGTTGCTCTTCAGAAGATTGCAAATAATCAGCCGTGACAACCACGGGCATGGTTGCTGCAATACCTTGGTTACCTGACCCTGAATTACTCATTGCGGGCAACACAGCCCCTCCCATGCGTGCATCAGAAGCCGCGGAGGTACGGATCATAATTTCTGACATTAAGTCTTTTGAAAGCAAACCACGGTCTCGCTGGGTTTGTAATGTTTTGCCGATATGTAAGCCATAAACATTGCGTAAACCTTCTTGAGATAAGGCTTCGTTTAAATGCGCGGCTTCAAGAATAAAACGAATATCCTCTAAAGGCGCTTCGGTGGCAAATTGATACACAGACTTAGCAGTGACTGGCGGTAGTGGGACGTCAGCTGCGCAGTCAATTGGAGATTCATGGTGAGGTTGAGCCGTTGTGGCATCAAATACGGTGTGATTGTTATGAATAATTTTAACAATATTCGTATGTGACCCTGCAATGATGACGGTTGCGGATTCCGTTTGGGTATATACCGTGGCTTCGGAGTAGATAACATCGTCGCAAGGGTGCTTAATATCAACGGTAATAGCCCCTTGTGCTAACATGGTTTTACTTAATGCAATGGCATCCGCAGATGCTGATTTTAATACTTCTAAACCTGCTTCAGCATCACCGCCAACTGCACCAAGGGCTGCAGCAATGGGTAGACCAACCATTCCTGTTCCGGGTACGGTTACGCCCATACCATTTTTCATGAGGTTAGGGGAAACGAAAGCACAGACTCGGGTCACTTTGCCATCAAGAAATGAAGCCGCTTTGGCGGCAGCATATGCCAATGAAATTGGCTCAGTACAACCTAAGGCAGGCTTTACTTCTTGCTTTACTGCGTTGATAAAATATTGCCAAAGTAGTGGTTGTGATTGAGCATGCATGGCAAGTCCCCTTAATAAAATCTTTTTTGATTTTATTATTTTAAACAACAGTCTGGAGAAAAACTTCACTAAGTTAGGGGATTTAAAGAGAGTGGAGAGAAATATTATCTCTAATTTGAATTATAAAAATGAAAAATTTCTAACTTTGAGCTTAGTCACAAAAGTCCTGCCTATAATATTCGGCAGGACTGAGTGATAACTGCACAGATTAGCTTTCTACATCAAGACGCTTACTTTGCCACTTACGTGAACGCCAGCGCCATGCATTGGTTAAGCCGCGCAACCATTCATCAGCAAAGAAACCTAACCAAATACCTAAGAGGCCCATCTCCATTTTTATGCCTAAGAAGTAGCCTAATGGGATAGCGACGCCCCACATAAAAATAATAGCGGTACACAGAGGAAAGCGAGCATCGCCAGAGGCACGCAAGGCATTTACCATCACGATATTAATTGTTCTGCCGGGCTCTAAGAACACCGAAAGTAAAAATAATGGCAGCAGTACCTTAATAATACCTTGGTCATCAGTAATATTATTTAAGATAGGATCACGGAATAACCAAAAGGCAATAACGACACCAATTGTTACGTAAAAACCCATTTTAAGGCTTTTTACACCGCGCCTAAAGGCATCTTCAAAGCGTTTTGCTCCAACAAGGTGGCCAACCATAATTTCATTACCAATACTGATAGAGATCCCGAACAGCATGATAAACAATGACAATTGGAAATAGAGCGTTTGTGCCGCAAGAGACGTTTCCCCCATAAGGCCGATAAACGCAGATGCGGTCATAAAATGGAGGATCCACACAAGATTTTCCCCCGCAGAGGGTAATCCAATATGTAAAATCTTACCCAACATTTTCCGTGACCAGTGTATTAACATCATTGGGACAAATTTAATTCTCAGCCCATAAAACAGTAGGCAGAAAAGTAAAATAACGGCAACAATACGCCCAACGACTGTTGACCAAGCAACGCCTTCAAGGCCGTATTGTGGTAAGCCGAAGAAACCATAAAGCACAATGATATTACCAAATACTGTAATCACATTAGCGATTAATGTGACCCACATTGCGGGTTGCGCTTTACCATAAACCCGCAAGCATGCCGCTAAAATAATTGAAATCGCTTCAGGGATTAAACAAATCCCTAGAATACGTAAATAAGTATAACCATCAGCCATTAAATGCGATGGCATATTCATAATAGTTAGAATGCTATAGCCAAAAAATAACGCAACTAATGCGCTGGAAAAACCAAGAATAAAGTTAAACGCGATTGAAATATGAATCGCTTGGCTGGCTTTTTCTCGGCGGCCTGCCCCTAGGTATTGGGCTATAACAACGCTACACCCCACACTGATAAAGTTAAAAATAGTGATAAATAGGTCAAACACTTGGTTTCCCACCCCCATAGCAGCAAGGTAGGCTGTAGACACGTGACTAACCATGTAGGTATTAATTAATAATGTGGCCAAATGAAGAAAAATATCGATAAAAATTGGCCAGCTGAGCGAAAAGAGTGACCGCTCAGTCACATCGGATTGATGCATTGAGAACCTTTATATATTCATGAATGATAGGGAAAGCTTTCTGATGGGCTAATTCTACATGGATTTCAACAATGAAAATAGGGTTAAAATGCGTCTGATTTAATTAGGCTAATGTTTTGTTTACTTTTAATTATTCTGTTAAATTCAATTTCGCTATAAATAATTTAATGAGCAACATCAGAACTGTATAGGAGCAAAAATGACAAAAATTAAAGCAGCAATAGTGGGCTACGGTAACATTGGTCGCTATGCACTAGAAGCTGTTCTGGCCGCTGAGGATTTTGAGTTAGTCGGGGTAGTTCGTCGCAATACGCAAGATATTCCTGCTGAGCTTTCTGGATATAAAGTGGTTGATGATATTGAAAAACTTGGGAAAGTGGATGTTGCACTCTTGTGTTCACCAACGCGTGCTATCGGCCCATTAGCAGCTAAAGTTTTGAGCCTCGGTATTAATACGGTTGATAGTTTTGACGTGCATTCAGATATTGTGGCGCTAAAACACAGCTTAGATGACGTTGCGAAACAGCATAATAGCGTGGCGGTTGTTTCTGCCGGATGGGATCCTGGCTCGGATTCGATTATGCGTACATTGATGCTAGCAATGGCACCAAAAGGGGTAACTTATACGAATTTTGGTCCAGGGATGAGTATGGGACACAGTGTGGCCGCTAAAGCTATCAATGGCGTAAAAGATGCCCTTTCTGTCACAATTCCATTAGGAACAGGGGTTCATCGTCGTATGGTTTATGTTGAATTAGACGGAGGCGCTAAGTTCGATGAGGTGGCTCAAGCGATTAAAGCAGACAGCTACTTTTCTTCTGATGAAACACATATTCGTCAGGTGGATAGCATTGATGCATTAAAAGATGTTGGGCACGGTGTGCACATGACTCATAAAGGGGTTTCAGGGGCAACACATAACCAGTTGTTCGAATATTCAATGCGCATTAATAACCCTGCACTGACTTCTCAATTTATGGTTTCTGCCGCACGAGCGACGATGAAACAAGCAGCAGGCGCATATACAGTGATTGAAATTCCACCAGTGAATTTCTTACAAGGTGATTTAGATACGCTGATCGCCAAACTGGTTTAATTAAATTTAATCTATCTGTGGCATGACATTTATTCGTTCATGCCATCTTGTCGATATTTCTTACACTTTACCTCGCTTTGAACCTGCCATTCAGACTTTAGCCACTGTTTATTTTTTGTGTGATCAAGTAGCTTATTAATAAAGTGATATTGGTGAGATGGAGTGAGCTAATGGTAAAACCACCAAGGAATGGGAAAGATAAAAACCAAGGTTTTTTCCCAGAACAATCTTCAGTAAAAAGTGTGAAGGAGAACCCGCATTCTTTCAGTATTATTCGTGCTTTTTCTAAAATAATAAACTACGGTTTTTCATTGTTTTATGTTGGTTTTATTCTATCTGTATGGTTTTTTCCTGAATACTATACGGTAGAAATTATTTATAACCTGACGTTGATCCTGATTTTTGAATTTATTTTAGTTCACTCGGGCGTCTTTATGGCGGTATTTCGTGATTGGCGAGTATTAACGTTATTTGCTCTTTTCTATGGTCTTTTTGCACTGGCCATCAATATGTCAGTATTAGGTGATTCCCCATTAATTTTATATTTATACAGTGCCACTGTTGCCAATCGAATGCTTTTTGGTTTAACCAGCCGAACAGAGCAAGAACGTTCAGAAAATATGGGCTATTCAGCATTAATGGCACTCAATTTTATGTTCTGTATTTTCTCGGTGTTAATTTTATCTTTCCTCGTGCCTTATGGCGGATTAACGCCTGAATATTTAAGGTCGATTGACTATTATTCGAGTATTTCTAGCGGTGGTGAATTCCCGGAGAAACCCCATGTGGCTTTTGCCTTTGGCGTGCTCTACTTTGGTATGCCTATATTTATGGCTTGTCTAACACATTTCTTATGCAAAGGGCATTCTATTTACCAGGAAAAAGGGAAGTAACTTTCGTGGCTAGAAAGATAAAAAAACGCCTACCGAAGTAGGCGCCTGGTGTTGGCAAAATATAAAGTAAAAAAACTAACGTGTAATTGATTTAAATTTTTGTGTGGTGGCGGTTAATGCCACTTCTGTTGGTAAACGTTCCATTGAGCTGGCACCATAGAAACCATGGCAATCAGGGCAGTTGGCTAAAATATATTCAGCATCTTCAGGGGTGGCTATTGGGCCACCGTGGCACAGAACAATCACATCTTCGCGTACTGATTTTGCCGCTTTTGCCCATTCATTGATTAGTGGAACGCAATCTTTGAGCGTCAGGGCGGTTTCTGCTCCAATATTACCCCCAGTCGTTAGCCCCATATGTGGCACAATAATGTCGGCACCAGCTTGAGTCATCGCAATGGCATCTTCAGCGCTAAAAACGTAAGGCGTAGTGAGCAAATCTTTCTCATGAGCGAGACGGATCATCTCAACTTCTAACCCATAGCCCATTCCTGTTTCTTCTAAATTGGCGCGGAAATTGCCATCAATTAAGCCGACGGTAGGGAAATTTTGTACTCCTGCGAAGCCTGTTGCTTTGATGTCATCGAGGAATTTATCGAATTGGCAGAATGGGTCTGTTCCATTCACACCCGCAAGGACAGGAGTATGTTTTACTACGGGTAAAACCTCTTTTGCCATATCCATAACGATTTCATTCGCATTGCCATAGGCTAATAAGCCTGCAAGTGAACCTCTACCTGCCATGCGGTAACGGCCTGAGTTATAGATAACGATTAAATCGATACCGCCTGCTTCTTCACATTTAGCCGATAGCCCTGTTCCTGCACCACCACCGATGATTGGTTCTCCCCGAGCAATCATGTCTCTAAATTTTTTTAATAAATCTGCGCGGTTATGTTTCATAGTTAACCTCTATTATTTGTTCAAAATTTCCTGGTGAAGCTGAATAACCTGGTCACAAAACTCTGTGGAGTTAATATGATAAGGACTCAAAATAAGTTGTCTTTTCTCTGTTATTATTAAATTTGCTGTTAAAGCATCAATGAAGGCTTGATCTGCGATAGGATCCCAAAATGGAGCACCATCAACATCTAATGCTGAAAAGCCTGCTGTTGGGATGATAAAGCGCACTTCACCATTACAACGATTTAATTTTTCTGCAATCCAACGACCCATTTGCTGATTTTCTTCTTTGGTCGTTCTCATTAAAGTGACTTGAGCGTTGTGATGATAAAATAAGCGATTTTGGTAGTGTTCGGGCACAGTCGAAGGGCGGCCGAAATTCACCATATCGAGAGCTCCACAAGACATCACGCAAGGGGTTTGAGTGCGTTCAATGGCACCAAAACGGTCTTCATCACACGCTAATACCCCACCAAATAAATAATCACATACTTCGGTGGTTGTAATATCTAAAACAGAATGTAATAACTGGCTATCAATCAGTTTTTCCATGGCTTTGCCACCACTGCCAGTCGCATGGAAGACTAGACAGTCATATTGCGCCTCTAACTCTGTTGTGAGCTGCTGTACGCATGGGGTCGTTACTCCGAACATGGTTAGTGCAATTGCTGGTTTTAAGTCATGCGGTTGTTCTTCGTCGTCAAACCAAACAGCTCCTGCTATTTGATTAGCAGCATTTTTTAATACTTTGCGGGAAATGATATTCAAACCTGATACATCAGTGACGGAGTACATCATCGAAATATCACTCGCGCCGATATAACCAGAAATATCCCCTGATGCCATTGTGGAAACCATTAATTTTGGAATACCTACGGGCAATACTTGCATGGCGGGTGTAATGAGTGCGGTTCCACCCGAACCACCTAAACCAAGAATAGCGGCAACATCTGTTTGTGCAGCAAGATAAAGGCTGAAAGCGTGTGCCATAGCTTCAATGGCTTTACCGCGGTCACCACAGAAAACGGCCTCAGTACCAAGTGGATGAAAACTTGCGACAGTGTGTGCGCTGATATCTGCGTTTTTTTCTAATTGCGTTGGTTGTGTTGTCAGGTCAACAGTACGTACCGCCAATCCGGCGTTTTTGATTAATTCACTAACATAAAATAGTTCAGCACTTTTAGTGTCAAGCGTCGTTACAATATAAATAAAACCCGGATGTTTTTTCATATACAAACCCTTTCAGAGTAAAACGAGCGTTGAATTTTTCATCATAATGAGACTATAGTATCATTGCGGTTGATTGTAAAATGAGATTGCAGTCTCATTTTTGGTTTATTATGACGTTATTGACTGATAATGTTTTTATCCTATTGATAAAATAGTATAAATTATTATTTATAGACCTGAGCTATTTTGAGTATATTTGGATATTTAAAAGATATAATTGTGATTGTTATGATTTTTGCTATTACTTTTAAATCACCTTTATGAATAATTTCTTTAAATCATCAACCAAGTGCATTTACCTATTCACACTTATATGTTTTCATGAGCTCTAACTCATTTTATAGTAAGTGACAGTATTTTAAGGATAAATTAATGTCTAAAACTAATTCACATTCAGAATACAAAGGGACACGAAAACGAACCTATGTATTGTTGATTAAGACGGCTTTAGATTTATTTGAAAAAGGGGCGATGCCTTCTGTTTCGGAGTTGGCACTTGAGGCGGGAGTTTCTCGTGCGACAGCTTATCGTTATTTTCCGACACAAGCCGATTTAATTACCGCAACGGTTAATGAAAGTTTAGGTCCTATTTTAACTTGGCGCCCGCAAAGTGAGCAAACCGAAGAGCGTATTGACGAGCTATTAACCTATGCTTTTCCACGTATGTTTGAACATGAAGGTGTTTTGCGAGCCGCGCTGCAAGTATCATTACAGCAGTGGGCACAGGGGCGAGCAGCTCCACAAAGCATTAAAGATAAGCGTCTAGAACGGGGTAATCGTAAAGAAATTCTTGCAATGGTCACATCGCCAATGAAATCAGAATATCCGCAAGAAATTATTGATAAAGTGATTCGTGCCTTTTCTGTTATTTATGGTTCTGAAATATTTTTAGTACTAAAAGATATTTGGAAAATGGATGATGCTCAAGTAACACAATTAGCACAATGGATGTCCAAAGCGGTTATGAACCAAGCTCATGCTGATAACATAAAGAGAAAAAAATAAATTTATCACTGTACCGTGTCAGTCTAAGTTAAAAAGATTTTTTCAGACCAAGTTAAAATAATAAGATCAAAACCTAATAAATAGATAAATGTTGGTGGATATCACTAGAGTGATAAATAAATAAAAACTAAAGCTATATGGCTTAAATAATATGATATAAATTAGGGATATAAAAAGACTTAATGGTTAATACCATATGAAGAAATTATTAAAAATGATAGGTGGGATTTCCATCTGTGCTTTAATCGGTGGCGGGCTTACTTACCTAGGAGTTCCCCTTGCATTGATGTTTGGCCCGATCATTGCCATTATCATTTTTCATCGTTTTGGTATTTCCTTCGCAATTCCTAAACACACCATTAGTTTTGTTCAAGTCACGTTGGGAACCTCTGTGGGCTTGATGTTCAATCAAGTATCTCTTAATGAAGCGGACAATTTATTTCTTTTATTATTGATGTTAGTTGTTTGTTTGGCTGTGCAATTTTCGTTTAGTTTTTTTTGGTTTTACCGGAAAGTCGGTTGGACAAAACAAGAGGCAATGCTTGGCTCTGTACCCGGTGCTATGGCGGCAATCCTCGCATTAACAGACCACACCCATACACCGCCTCAGAAAATTGTTATTTCCCATACAATTCGCTTAATTATTCTTATCTTATTAGCAGGAATTGTTGTTGGCAGTGATGGTGACCCACAACCGATAATAGAATTGCCAGAATTGACATTAATTTCAACGGGATGGCTACTGCTTATTATTGCTGTTGGGGTGATTTCAGGGGCCATTTTACAGCGTTTAAAAGTTCCTGCGCCTTTTATGTTGACGTCATTAGCGGCGGCAACACTCATTCAAGGTTGGGCTGATATCCCATTGAATTTTCCACTGATGTTGACTGAACTTAGTATGGTATTGATTGGGATGAACATTGGTAACCATTTCATTGTGTTCCCACTTTCCTCGTTGATTAAAAATATATACTCTTCAGCTCAAGTCGTGGTGGTTAATATCGTGCTGACTTTTCTTATCACGGTATTTGCATCTTGGATTACAGGCTATGATATTTCGGTGTTACTGTTAGCTTGGGCCCCGGGAAGTATGGAAGCGATGACATTCGCAGCAATTACCATGAATTTAGATGCAGGCTTTGTTATGTCAAACCATATTATCAGGATGGTAATTATTCAAAGTATTCCATCGATAGCTTTGTTTTGGCAAGAAAGAAGGCAGAAAAGAAAGAATAATTTAGAGTAAAGAAAGAAAACATGCAGGCGATATTTTGGCATGTTTTCTTGATGGGCTTTCTTATCAGCTTACTTGACGTAAGCAAAGAGGCCAAGAGAATCCCGTGCAAGGGACTGGCATTTAAACTCAGTGGTGAGTGGTATCCCTTTTAGGTCACTATAACTTTCTTTGTTAAGAGCGGTCATTTTTTCCGCATTATAGTTGCTAAGGTCCCATTTGTTACTTTTAGCAAAGTAAACAATGGCACGTTCAATTTCTCTATCTGGGATTTGTGAATACCCGCAATCATATTTTAGATAAATAAAAACGGCCGTGAGATCAGCAAGATCTTCAGCTTCGTTGTTGGAAAGGGCTCTGGCAGAATTGGTTATCCCTAACAGAGTCATTAAGCATGACATCAATATAAATTTGCGCATTCGTTATTCTATCTGTTTTCTATGTCAAGTTACGTTAGCATAAGAATAGAATTGTTAGTCAACTATATTTTTCTTAAATCCATGTAATAAACCCACATTTTTAGAGTGGCTTTATTGACCTTCCTGTAAGGGGAAGCTTTATCATACCTCCATTAAACCATGTTTTGCTTCGAAAGTGTAATTTGTCATAAATTACACCACTGATGATTATCGATTTGATAAATAAAAGGAAGGTTATCAATGCTACGTCGCGATTTTCTTAAGTTAAGTGCTATCACATATGCTGCAAGTGCGCTGCCTATTTGGAGCCGCATCGCGGTCGCAGCAGGAAATTATCCAACATTAGCGATTCCACCCTTATTGGAGCCTGATGCGCAAGGCAACATTCAGGTCGTTATTCAGCAGGGTGTTTCGCAATTTGTTCCAGGAAAGCAAACGACGACATGGGGTTATAACGGTAATTTATTAGGCCCTGCAATTAGTTTGAAAAATGGACAAAATGTTAATATCAATATTATTAACAAACTGGCAGAAGATACCACGGTTCATTGGCACGGTTTAGAGATTTCAGGTGAGCAAGATGGCGGCCCTCAAGCGATAATCCAACCAGATACAAGCCGTAAAGTGAATTTTACGGTAAATCAAAGCGAAGCGACATGTTGGTTCCATCCTCATACTCATGGAAAAACCGGCTACCAAGTGGCGATGGGGTTAGCTGGTCTTGTATTAATTAAAGATGATGCCAGCACAAAACACGGCTTACCAAGCGATTGGGGTGTTGATGATATTCCTGTCATTTTGCAAGACAAACGCTTAAAAGATGATGGGCAAATTGATTACCAGCTTGATGTGATGAGTGCGGCTGTGGGGTGGTTCGGTGACATCATGCTAACGAATGGTGCTGTTTATCCTAAACATGTTGCCCCGAAAGGTTGGCTGCGCTTAAGGCTATTGAATGGCTGTAATGCTAGAAGTTTAAATATTTCCACCAGTGATGGACGTAAAATGTATGTCGTTGCGAGTGATGGTGGTTTATTAGCCGAGCCGATTGCGGTAACAGAATTACCTATCTTGATGGGAGAGCGTTTTGAAGTATTAATTGATGCCTCCGATGGTCGTGCATTCGATTTAGTAACTCTACCTGTCGGGCAAATGGGTATGATGATCGCACCATTTGACCAGCCTTTGCCAGTACTGCGTATTGAAACAACGTTGACGAAGGGAGAAGGTGACTTACCATCAACACTTGCAGCAATGTCTGCTATTCCTTCTCTTGCTGGCTTAAATCGCCGTCGTTTCCACTTAATGATGGATATGCGTTTGGACATGCAAGGCATGATGATGTTACGTGAAAAATATGGCGACCAAGCCATGGGTAACATGGGCGGTCATGGTGCAATGATGGGGAATATGAACCACGGTAACATGAATGCAGGTAATATGAACCATGGAAATATGAATCATGGAAATATGAATGGCAAAATGGGAAGTGGCGGCCACTGTGGTACAGGTTCTGATGGTTTGGATATTCATAATGCGAATACTATTAATGGGCAAGTTTTCTCAATGACGCATCCCGCATTCAATGCCCCTATGAATCAGCAAGAAATTTGGGTCGTTTCAGGGCGTGGCGATATGATGTTGCACCCATTCCACGTCCATGGCACACGTTTTCGTATCCTAAAAGAAAACGGCCAAGCCGTAGCGCCTCATCGCCAAGGGTGGAAAGATATTGTTAAAGTGGAAGGGCAGGTGAGTGAAATTTTAGTCGAGTTTAAACACCCTGCAACTCAACAGCACCCTTATATGGCCCATTGCCATCTTTTGGAGCATGAAGATACAGGAATGATGTTGGGCTTCACTGTCAGTTAACAGCAATATTTATTTTCAGAGAAAATGCAGTGTGAAATTTTAGCACTGTATTTTCCTTTATTAGTATATGCGTGCTGCCTATGTTAAAATTACGTGCTTTCCATTCCCATAGATGCGTAATAGAAGATGAAACATACCCTTGAAGTGATGATCTCTGAAGAAGAGATTGCTCAACGAATTAGTGAATTAGCCGATAAAATTAGTGCTCATTATCAAAAGCTTGATGGTGAATTAGTCCTTGTTGGCTTGCTGAAAGGCTCATTTATTTTTATGGCTGATTTATGCCGTAAGATTGATGTTCCTCATGAAGTCGATTTTATGACTGTTTCAAGTTATGGCAATGCGATGACATCGAGCCGTGATGTTAAAATTGTCAAAGATTTGGACGAAGATATCCGTGATAAACACGTATTAATCGTTGAAGATATTATCGACTCTGGTAATACGTTAAATAAAGTTCGTGAAATTTTCGAATTACGTGGCCCTAAATCTGTCGCTATTTGTACATTACTGGATAAACCTTCACGTCGCGAAGTACAGGTTCCTGTTGAGTGGATTGGTTATTCTATTGAAGACAAATTTGTGGTGGGTTACGGTATCGACTACGCTCAACAATATCGTCATCTGCCTTATATTGGTCATGTAACGTTACTTGAAGAATAATATTTGGTGACCTTATAAAGAAGAGCCGCGTTTAGCGGTCCTTCTTGTTGTCACCACACATAATAGGTTTAGCAGTGTGCTGAGCGCCACAGTAGGGCGTTTTTCTATTATTCGTAAGTCACTTCTACGTCCATAGTCGCATTGGCTTTACCTGGAAGAATCGTTTTTTCCATTTGTATATAATACGAGTTAAAGTATATCGATAGTTTTCCGTCAACATTTGACGGGGAAACCAAAGTGCCTCGGCCACCTATTCCCATCCTATACCACAACGTTCGGTCATTACTGTATTCTATTCTTATTCCAACACCTCTGGCTCTATCAGAAGAGTTATCTATATCTAGAACTGTGTTAGAACCTGAATATTGACGTCCTTGAAGAGCAATATTAATTTTAGTGTCTTTATCGCAATCAAAATCAATCTGCCATCTCACATCTTTGCTTTGCGTGTTGACACCACTGCCAAAGCCGGACTGACCAATAGTATAATCACCAAGATGAACATTTTGTATTCTTGATGATTGGACGGAGCAGGTATTAGAAGACACTCGCCCTGTAATATTAAAAATGGCATCGTAACCAAATGATTTAACAGAAAAAAATAAAATCATTGTTACAAGGCAATGAATTGTATATTGAATTTTTTTATTCATTGCTTCCCCTTAATTATTTCGTACAACGAATGTAATAGAGGCATTTGCCGTACCTGGTGTTGCGCTATTTGCTAATTGCTTATAGCGTGCGCGCAATTGAACTGTATTAGTTCCTGAAGTTGTCCCTGCCGCACTAATTAAGGAGCTGACTTCATTTGCATTTTTTGCTTCCCAACGTTTGCGCTCGGGTGAATAAGCTTCAACTTGAATTGCCATTCCACTCGCTGAACCTTCAGTCTGATCCAACTCAAATAGCTTTCTATCTAGTGCAGCAGGAGTTCCTTCTAAGGCGCCACTCACTTGTCGATTTACTGTTGAACAATTAAAAACCAAATCAAATTCCACCCAATCCGTCACTGAGTTACGAGGGAAGTTGCTTCCATCACCTTCTAAAAACCACATTCCTAAATCAACACCTTGCGCAGCAGAAGATATGCTACACGTTTCACCTTTAATCGAACCTGTGAAATTCACCTTGATATAGGCATCCACAGCCATCACATTCATTGGCATTAGAGATATAAAAAACAGTACAAATAGATTTAAATTATGTTTCATAAATAATGACCCTTGATTATTTATACACAAGGGTAACCGTAACCTGTGCATTACCATGAGTTGCCTTCACTTCATTTGATGTTTTGACATATCTGAATTCAAATGTTTTTGTGACAATGGGGCTCAGACTTGCTTTATCCAGCAAGGAATAGACATAATTGTTGGATAAGGTACGGTCTCCTCCTAATTTCAATGGGGAAGATTGACCCGCTTCGTATACTCGCACCGCAAACCCAGGGTTTTCGCTTTCATTTTCTAAATAAATAATATCTGTATTTATATTACTTGGATGCAAGTTATCAGCTACGGTGTAGGCTACAGACATGATGGCAGGGCAGTTAATCGTAATCGACTGTTGAGCATGGCCAAAGGTATCTCCTATATTTAACGAGCGAACTTTAGCGATGTCATGGACGCCGAGGTCGACCGATTGTCGAACTGATGAAACTGCACAAGTGCGTTGTGCCCATGAAATCAATGTTGATGCAGGCAATATTTCCCCTACTGATGAGACCCAATTCATATCACCACTGCATTGCACTTTGACTGGATTAAAATGTGTAACAGCTTTATCCGTTCCTTCAATATCTCCTTGAACGGTTTTGACATACATCATTCGTGTTTCAAGTTGTAGCGATGATGAGCCATCAATGGCACTAATTTCGCTATTATTTCCTGTTAATGGATACCATTGGCTCGTTCCTTTTTGCCTTAATGCCATGACATAACCCACGCCATTAATGCCAGTGCTAAAAACGGGGTAACTCCCTGATCCATCATTAATCACCATTCCTACGGGTTGGCTATTTACTTGAGGAGTAAAATTAAAGTTTCCCGGCCCTTCAGCAACACATAATTCTTGATTCCCTGTAGATTCAAATTGCTTCCAGCCATTACCCAATATCGCTTCACGGGGAAGTTTATGAGCTGCCGTATCAATTTCTAAATCTCCTAAATTGATACGAAACTGCCCGACACTGAGCGCGTTAAATGAAAACAAGGTAATACCAACCAAAGCAATAATTTGTTTTATATTCATATTCAAAACCTATTTTATTGGCAGTTGACGGGCAATATGGGTAAATGATGCTTCAAGTGTTCAGCGGTTAATTTATATTCGGCAACACACTGATCTTCTTGGTTTTTACCCCATTTAATTTGTAGCCGCCCTTGCTCTGGCATCCCACTGAGATACACATCACCATTATCACCGACAATACCTGAGCTCATATTTTGGTCATCACTTTGAGCGAATTGGGCCATTGCACCGAAAGGCACTGGTTTTCCATTATGAGTAACATTAAATAATAATCGGTAACCGACATGAGTTTGGTAGCTTGCCAAAATTGCGGCGCCTTTTGTTGGTACCGCATTAACTGTATTGATTTTTAATTCAACATTTTCAGGTAAAGAGTCAATGTTGAGGGATATTTCATTTTTAGTATAAGGATTGAGATAAGGCACAATTGCGTAACCTCGAGAATCGGTTGAAATATTAGCTCGATTTAAAACTTGCACATTTTCCGCACCCGGAGCTTGAATAATCGCGAAAGAATCATAGATAGGCTGAGCTAAAGTGATGCCATATGGATGAGCAACAACCGCCCCTGTTAAACCGTAGTTTGCTCGCTGTGAATATCTATCATAGCCATAGGCCGCATTAGCAACACCGTAACTTCCTCGATAAGATGCCGAGGCATTTCCACTACCACGAGTTTCTTTATTTCCATATGACTGCTGAACAGCGTAATTAATATTATTTTTTTCGCCAAGAGTACCACTTACTCCCATCATTGCGTCTGCATTGCCGCTGTTATCCGCTGTAATACTACTATTTATCGATGTGTAATTGCCGGATGTATTATTAAGTGGAATAGAAACTGAAAAAGAGAAGTAATTATCAGCTTTACGTTGATAAGCACTATCAGAATAACTGTAATTAAAGTTATAAGTGATCCCATCAAAGCTTTTGTTATAACCTGCATTTAATGAGCGTTCTTTACCCGAACGGTTCCAATAATCTTGCTGATAACTAGAAAAATAAATATTACCGAATTCATTTAGTGACTGATTTAGTGAGATTTGAAAGCGATTTTTTTTATTATCGCGATATATTTTAGGTTGATTACTGTTAGCTTCACTGAATGAATAAAAACCTTCCGTTGAGTAACGATAGTTAGCTAAAGTTACAGATGTACCAGTCGAGGTCACGTTTTTGGAGTATTGAAAACGATATGACTGCCCACTGTCGGTATCTTCTTTCCCTAATAAATTTTGGCTATTTGCTTGTGTAACATCAGCCGATAGTGCTCCCAAACTACCTAAATTAATTCCCATTCCTATCGCATAAGATTGGTAATTTTTTGATAGTAAAGTTCCAACATACCCAGTAATACCTTTTGGTAACCCATAAATAAAAGTACTTTGCAGGAAATCAGGTTCTACTTCACCGGAGGCATTAGATTTATATTTTCCCCCCGTTAATGAATACTTGAGTTGCCCTTCTCGCTGCATAATAGCAATTGATGAGAACGGAACAGTAAATGAGCGTTCAGTACCATCCGCTTCCTTAATTATAACGGTTAAGTCACCGCTAGTCCCTGTTGGGTATAAATCATCAATTTCAAATGCACCTGGAGAGACATAGGATTGATAAATAACATAGTTATTTTGTTTAATCGTAACTTCTGCGTTACTTTGAGCTATTCCCCTAATAATGGGAGCAAAACCTCTCATTGAACTAGGTAGCATGGATTCATCACTTTGTAATTGAATACCACGGAATTGAAAACCATCAAAAATCTCACTTGGTGTCGCTGTGTCACCAATCACTAATTGAGATTTTAAGAAATTAATCCCTCTTTCTAAGCTAGTCTCAATGTTTTTCCATTCGCGTTCTCCACTATTATCCGTATAAGTCGAATAGTTTTTTAAACGCCATGGGCCTAGATTTCCAGTGCTACGAAGGTTGAAATAATGAGAGTTTGTATCTTTGGCGTTATTACGACTCCAATTGTTTGAACCACTATAATAATAATTTAAGATTAAAGCAGGAACACCATTTTCCCATTGACTAGCGGGAACAGTACCTAATGCTTGTTTATTCATAGCAATTTGAGGTATTGAGATATTCAGCTTCTGTTGATTCAATTCAAGCGTAGATTTTGCCTCGGGTATATATTCGCCTATTGGGCCTATATTTTGCCCAGCAGAAAGTGCAGCCAATGCTGGAATAGAATTAACTTTAACTCCCCAAAGTGCTAATTCTTCTTTTGTTATGCGTGGAATTAATTGGCTTGATTTATCATCCTTAACAAATTCGATAACCTTAGAATCCATTAAAATACCATTTACGATAATATCGACATGATATTCTCCCGCTAACTGGCCTCCAGGGTTAGCAAACTGGTCTAAATTAGGTAGATCTGCAATATTTTGGCCATCAATGACGCTGAGTGAGCTAGGACTAAAATAATCTTCCGCAGATACATGACTAATGCTTATTCCAGCCAAAATTATTGCAGTTACTACCTGACATATTTTTTTTAATCGAAAATAAGTTACCCCATTATGCAAATCGGTTATCGCGTCATAATGACGATTTAATGGATGTTGCTTTCTTGAAATGCAGCGCATAATGAATGTTCTTCCAACTGATTATTTTAATGTCTGAGTTTTCGCTTTCGTTATCGTTCCATGGTCATTAATTGCACTCCAAGTAACTTGGTTTGCTTGAGTTCCCGAAATATTCCATGACGCTTCGCCCAGAGGAGGGACCATGCCTGGTTCTGCAATTTCTTTATTACCAACCTTCAACTCCCCGAATGAAACATAATAAGGCGTTGGATTATTTGCTTTTAAATAGCTTCCTTGTTTTTTAAAGGTTAATTTTTCATACGCAATTAATGCTTCTGCTGTTGGTAAATCTGCAGGGCGATAAAATAATTTAATCTTGTTATTAATTGAAATCGTTAAATTATTTGTTGCATTTGGGTCAGATGGTGGAATTGATTTAACATTTAGCCAATAAACTGATTCTTTATCAGAGGGTAACTGAGAATCTGTTAAAACAATTCGAATAGCATTGGCTGATTCAGGTTCAATGCGAAAAAGTGGAGGAGTTACAGTAAACGGTACTTTTTGCTTATCATTATTATTAAAATTATTTACCCAAGATTGTACAAGATAAGGTGTTTTGTCATCATTTCTCACTGAAATTGAAGCTTCTTTCTTATTGCCTTCATAAATAACACGAGTGCCACCTAAAATAACACTGGCGTTTGCATTAAGAGTCGTCATAAATAAAAGCGCTAATGAAATGAGATGCTTTTTCAAAATTTTCCCCTATAAAAAGAGGGAACGAATGTTCCCTTAATTCAGTGAACTATTGGTTATATTGAATAGTGACAGTAACGTCAGCGTTTGCTTTACCAGCAGTAACTTCATTTGCGGTTGTAACGTAACGCGCATAATATGTTTTTTCGCCACTATTACCTTTTAAATCAATACCATCAGCTTCTGTGTCTGGAGTATAGAAATTTGTTCCGTTAACATCACCAGAAATACCAATACCAACACCTTCAGCCTCATTGACAGCATATAATTGGTTGTTATCTGGGTGTGCGGTTCCTCCGAAGGTGACGCGAGCACGTGCTAATGTTGCAGGGCAGCCACTCAAGCCTATTGTTAAAGGAACTGCATCAGTTAATTCCCCGACTTTATCGAAGGTGTTAGTCATCCAAGTGCCAAGTTGCACTACACCTTCATTTTTGTTTGTATTATTAACTTCAATAGTACAAGTCGTATCAATAAATTGACCTTTGAAATTTATGGTGCCTTTAGCATTACCGCTATCAATTGCAGCATGTGCCACACTTGATAATGAAACCATAATAATTGATGCCATTAATACTGACTTTTTAAAAATCATAGGAACCTCTTATCTATCTAGTAAAGAATTATTAATTATATTCAGGTTAGATGACTAAGTTATTTTTTAATAACTATTATCCCATATATTTCACACATCAAAATTATATTAGTGTTTTTAAAGTAAATCCATTAAACGAGTAATTTTAAGTATTTTACTTAAATTGCGATGTTTAACTTTGAAATAACACTTTTAAGTTAATAATATAGATGAATAATCCAATAAACTGACATTTTCTTAACTGTTAACGATAACAATCATATTAAAATTAAATTTAAATATTATTTAAGTAACTGTAATATTGTATTTCGTTTGAAATATAATTTAACGGATATATGCAGGCCAATATTCTTATTATACGAGATGCGTGGTATTAAAAATTTCCAAAGTTGGCATTTAAGGTATTTAAAGCTTATTTGCTGTAGGGGAAATGTGAAAACTCATAAGATATGATCTGGCAGTGCTATAAAATCACCTTTTTATTTTTACCTTTTCCAGGTAAATAAAATGAATGATAAGACCATGAATTTTAATGTTTTCAACAAGAAACTATTTATGGTTTAAATTAAAGGGGTAGTAAACTCTCTTTAATATATAATTTTTTATTAAATTTACTTTAGTTTTGATTTTTTATCGAGAATATTCTTTGCTTGATTAAGTGATTTTACTTAAAAATAAAAAGGCCATATCTAATTAGCTGAATGACAACGATAGATATGACCTTTTTATTATTTATAATCTAGGCTAAATTAACTGCGTAACCCTCTACCTTGTTCAATCAAATACCAAGTTAGTAAATAAAAAACTATCAAGAAAATCATCAGTACACCAAGAGTAATTGCGATTGATACATCTGCAATACCTAGGAATCCATATCTAAATCCACTAATCATATACACGATAGGGTTTAATTTAGATATAGCCTGCCAAACTGGCGGTAATAAGGATAGCGAATAAAAGACACCACCTAAATAAGTTAACGGTGTTAGGACAAAAGTAGGAACGATACTGATATCATCAAACGTCTTAGCAAAAATTGCATTTAATAGCCCAGCAAGTGAAAATACAATAGCGGTTAGCAACAAGGTTACTACAACCATAACCCATGAATGGACTTGTAGTGGAATAAAAAATAGTGACACTAACGTGACTAAAAAACCAACTAGGATCCCACGAGCAACACCTCCACCAACAAAACCAGCAATAATTATGTGTGTTGGAACAGGTGCAACCAGTAACTCTTCAATATTCTTTTGAAATTTAGAACCAAAAAATGAAGAGCAGACATTAGAGTAAGAGTTAGTGATAACTGCCATCATGATTAACCCCGGAACTATAAATTGCATATAGTCCACACCACCCATATCACCAATTCTTGAGCCAATTAAATTACCAAAAATGACAAAGTATAGTGACATTGTAATGACTGGTGGTAATAAGGTTTGTACCCAGATACGACCAAATCGAGTGACTTCTTTTATCCAAATAGTTTTTAATGCTACCCAGTACAATGAGATCATTTTACAATCTCCTTCTCGGCCGCATGGCTTTCTTTTTTGACTAAATTAACAAATAACTCTTCCAAACGGTTCGCTTTATTACGCATACTTAAAATTTGTACACCTTGCTCGCTGAATTGGCTAAAAACACTATTTAGGCCTTGCTCTCTTTTTACATCCACTTCAAGTGTTGATGTGTCTATCAAACGAGATTCATACCCTAATAATTGAGGAACAGGACTTTTGGGCATTAGATCAAAAATAAAAGTTTCTGATTCTAGTTGGCTAAGTAGTTGTTTCATACTTGTATTTTCAACTAGCTCACCATGTTGAATAATACCAATATTACGACACAGCATTTCAGCTTCTTCTAAATAGTGAGTTGTTAAAATGATTGTCGTCCCTTGAGCGTTTAGATTCTTCAAAAATGTCCACATAGAACGACGTAACTCGATATCCACTCCTGCTGTTGGCTCATCGAGTATTAATAATTTTGGTTGGTGCATTAAAGCACGAGCAATCATTAAACGGCGTTTCATTCCACCTGATAGATTGCGGGCACGCTCATTGCGTTTTTCCCATAAATCAAGTTGAGTCAGATACTGTTCGGCACGTTCTACAGCAACTGAACGAGTGACTCCATAGTAACCCGCTTGGTTAAGGACGATTTGTAGTACTGTCTCAAAAGGGTTGAAATTGAATTCTTGAGGCACTAAACCAAGTTGTTGTTTTGCTTGTACAACTTGCTTTTCTAAATCATAACCAAAAACTTTTACACTCCCACTCGTTTTATTCACTAATGAGCTGATAATCCCGATTGTAGTTGATTTACCTGCACCATTTGGTCCTAGCAAAGCATAAAAATCGCCATCTTCAACGCTTAAGTCGATTCCTCGCAAGGCTCTTACACCACCGGGGTAGGTTTTGGTTAACTGCGATAATTCAAGTGCATATGTCATATGTAAAAAAAACCTTTATTCTTAAGATAGTTTGGCGGCAATATATCCTAATGATGCCACTTTTTTCTGTCCTATGTTATGCAGAAAAGAGATAATTAATTTATCTAAGATAATTCAATATGTTACTAATTTAGGGTTGTTTTGTCTAAAGGAGAGGTTCATCATAAGGGCATTAAAATTAGTATAACTAATTATTAATTAATCAATAAATGCTGTATAAGATTTTATCGCAAAGTAACACAATTAGGCTATAAGTCATGATGAGAAAAATAGAAGAACTGTTTGCTAACAATGAAGCATGGTCAGCATCAGTAAAAGAGCAAGATCCTGAATTCTTCAAAGAATTATCAAAAGCGCAAAAGCCAAGATTCTTATGGATAGGCTGCTCAGACAGTCGAGTACCTGCAGAAAAGCTAATTAACGCAGCACCTGGCGACCTTTTTGTTCACCGTAATGTTGCTAATTTAGTTATCCACACGGATCTTAATTGTTTATCTGTTATTCAATATGCCGTTGATGTCTTACAAGTTGAGCACATCATTATTTGTGGTCACTATGGTTGTGGTGGTATTGAAGCGGCTGTTGATAATACCGAACTCGGCTTAATCAATAATTGGTTATTACACATACGTGATATTTGGTACAGACATAGCTCTATGTTAGGTGAATTAAAACCTTGCGAGCGACTTAACCGTTTATGTGAACTAAATGTTGTGGAACAAGTTTATAATTTAGGCCACTCTACCATTATGCAATCAGCGTGGAAACGCGGTCAAAAAGTCATGATCCACGGCTGGGTCTACGG
Organism: Providencia sp. CIM-Carb-044; assembly: GCF_033901115.1. Classification (NCBI taxonomy): domain Bacteria; kingdom Pseudomonadati; phylum Pseudomonadota; class Gammaproteobacteria; order Enterobacterales; family Morganellaceae; genus Providencia; species Providencia sp. CIM-Carb-044. The sequence continues at coordinate 577,435 of NZ_JAXADV010000003.1, read as the reverse complement.
TATTAACAATGGCCGATTGCAAGACCTTCATATTACGGCGGATAGCAGAGAAAAACTTGAACTTTGTTACCGTGAAGCAATTGCGACATTAACGCAAAAAAATAATTTAAGTAAAAAGGATTGCTAAATTGCCCTCTGATTGCTGGTAAACCTATTATGTCATCAGCAATTAGAGCAAGCTTTGAAAGTAAAACCCTAAAAAACAACTTATTAACGTTGGGCAGATAAAACAAAGCGGGAAAAATAGGTATTTATCCCGCTTTATCAACAATCTCAAGCGCTATAGAATGGTGCTTTCTTATATTAAGCGACTTGTACAGGCACTGCTTTAGCCACCCTGCTCATGACATTGTTTTCATCAAAATAAGCAACCTTCGGTTTATGCGTGCGTGCATCTTCATCGTCAATTTGTACATATGAACAAATAATGAGTTTATCGCCTACCGCGGCACGGCGTGCAGCAGCACCATTAACTGAGATAATTTTTGAACCGCGCTCACCAGAAATCGCGTAGGTTGAAAAACGCTCACCATTATCGACGTTATAGATATCAATGGCTTCATATTCAAGGATCCCAGCAGCATCCATGAAGTTCTGATCAATCGCACATGACCCTTCGTAGTGTAGGTCTGCCTGTGTGACTGTGACGCGATGGAGTTTACCTTGTAACATTCTTCTTAACATTTCTTCTTCGTCCTTCAAATTGCAGCGTTGTTGACTACGTACGTTCGCCCTAGTCACATACTTATGTATGCTCCTAGGGACTCACTTACTTGCCGCCTAGCTGCAATCTGAATGACTTTGAATAAAATCATAGTGCCTTCAAAACTGCAGCGTTGTTGACTACGTGTATATAAGTCGCAACAGGCTTAGCAACGCAGCAAGATGGTTGCTGTGATAGTGTTATAAGTCTTATTGTTTTATGCAATATCGCGTTGCAGGTCAACTTGTAAATTGTCAATAAGACGCGTTTGACCTAACCATGCCGCCATTAAAATAACCGCACGTTTACTGGAATCACCAAGTGGTAACAACGTCTCTGCATCGCGAATAAATAGCTCATCAGGAGTAAAACTGGCTTCACGTAAGCTATTATTCATCTCTTCAATAATAACCTCAGATGCGCTAGGTTCAGCCACTAATTTTTCACCCGCTTGTTGCATAATTTGATACAGCTTAGGCGCTATTTTTAGCTCTTCTGCTGACAAATTATTGTTACGTGAACTCAGTGCTAGGCCATTTTTAGCTCTAACCGTTGGGACACTAACAATTTGAGTATCAAATGATAAGTCAGAAACTAATTTGCGAATTAATTGCAACTGTTGGTAATCTTTTTCACCAAACAAGGCAATATCTGGCTGAACTAAGTTGAACAACTTAGTGATAACCGTTGCGACACCTCTAAAATGACCGGGACGGCTTGCGCCTTCTAACATGGTCGATAACTCAGGAACTTCAACAAAAGTCTGTTTTTCCATCCCTTCTGGGTAGAATTCTTGCGGGGAAGGTGCAAAAACTAAATTGATATCACGACGCTTTAATTTTTCGCAATCTTCTTGCAAAGTTCGTGGGTAATTGGCTAAATCAGATTGCCTATCAAATTGCATTGGGTTCACGAATACACTGGCAATCACAATATCAGCCTGTTTTTTCGCTTGGTCAATGAGTGTTAAGTGACCATCGTGTAAATTACCCATCGTTGGGACAAGTGCAATACGTTTACCTTCTTGTTTCCAACGACGAATTTCACGGCGTAAGATAAGTGCCGTTTCAACGATAAGCATACGTGTGTTCCTTATAATTACTGGCATCAATTAAGAAAAAGAATGTGCTTCACTTGGGTAAATGCCATCTTCCACTTCTTGGATATACATACGAATAGCATCATGAAGGTTGCCTGCTTGAGCTAAAAAGTTTTTAGCAAATTTAGGCGCTCGTGCGGTAATACCCAGTGCATCATGCATAACAAGGATTTGTCCATCAGTTCCATTTCCTGCGCCAATACCAATCACCGGTAATAGCAGTTCTTCAGAAACATGACTTGCTAAGGCAGTTGGAACACATTCGAGAACCAATAATTGGATACCTGCATTTTCTAATGCAATTGCATCTTTGAGTAATTGATTTGCCGTGACCTCATCGCGTCCTTGGACTTTATAACCGCCAAGAACGTTTACTGCTTGAGGTGTTAAACCTAGATGACCACACACAGGAACAGAGCGTTCTCCTAGCATTTTTACGGTATCACATAACCAGCTGCCACCCTCAATTTTCACCATGTTTGCACCCGCTTGCATCAAAATTGCTGCATTAGAACAAGCTTGTTCTGGTGTGGCGTAACTCATGAATGGCATATCTGCAATAATGAAGGCGTTTGGTGCACCTTTGCGAACGCATCGGGTGTGGTAAGCAATTTGCTCGACGGTCACAGGTAAAGTAGATGATTCACCTTGGATCGTCATTCCCAGTGAGTCTCCAACGAGCATCACCTGAATACCTTGCTCATAAAATAATTGAGCAAAGCTTGAGTCATAGGCTGTCATGGTTGCAAATTTGTGTTTGTCTTTTTTAAACTGACATAAATCAGCCAGAGAAATTGGTTTCATTATAATAACCTCCGGAAATGATCTCCCTGCGACCATACCTCATAAGAGGTTGAACATTTTAGGCTGGAATATCCCAAAACGTTAGGCCATTTCGAGGGACTTGTGTGAGTCTTTCTGAAAGCTTTTCGCCATCAGGAAAAACAAGGGAAGGGGCGATTTCGCTAAGCGGATACAACATAAACTCACGCTCTTTTAGCCCATAATGTGGAACGATTAACCGTTCAGTATTGATGATACGGTTACCAAAAAGCATGATATCGAGGTCAAGCGTTCGTGGCCCCCAACGTTCCTCTTTGCGTACACGGCCAAGCTCAAGTTCGATTTTTTGTGTATGGTTAAGAAGAACTTCAGGCTCAAGGCTTGTTTCTAGTAGCACAGCCAGATTCAAAAAATCTGGCTGGTCCTGTGGGCCTAATGGTTTGGTTCGATAAACAGAAGAGGTAGAAACAACGCGGCTATTAGGAATAGCATCTAATGCTGCAATAGCTTGCTGTGCCTGTAGCAGCGGCTCACCAAGGTTACTTCCTACAGCAATATAGACTTGTTCCATTGTATTCTCTCTATCTATTATGACTTATTCGGCCGGCGCGCGCCGGTTCCACCTTGTGATGAACGTGGGCGATGGCGGCGGCGAGTAGGGGCACTACCTAATTCCGAAATCATTTCACGCTGTTTGATATTATTCGCTTGTTGAAAATCAGTCCACCATAACGCTAACTCTTGTAACTCGTTGCGGTGCTCAACATTGGCTCTTAATTCTAATAAATCAAACGCTGCACGGAATTTTGGGTGCTCCATGAGTTTATTTGCGCGACGACCTTGGCGGCGAGGTAAGCGTAATTGCAATAACCAAATATCACGCATAGTGGTTGTAATGCGTTTTGGGATCGCAATCGAGCGGCACTGTTCATCTAATATATCATTCATTGCCAGCGCAAAGGCGTCGTAATAGGCCAACCCGCCTTCTTGAGATAGCTTCTCAGCATGCTCAGTAACTGGATACCATAACATAACAGCAAATAAAAAAGCAGGGTTAACACGCTTATCATTTTTTAGTCTGAAATCAGTATTTTTGAGGACTTGCTCAATGATTTTTTCCATTGGCGAATCACTGTTATCAGTAAATCGGCTTGCGACAACAGGGAAAAGTTGCTCAAACAAACCATATTTTTTGAGCATTTTATTAGTCGCGTAACCTTGGCCTGCTTGGAGTAATTTGAGTGATTCTTCAAATAACCGAGCAGATGGAATTTCTCTCAATAAATGAGCGAGTTGGTAAATTGGTTCTGCGGTTTTCGGCTCGATGCTCATATTTAATTTGCAGGCAAAACGTACCGCTCTTAGCATTCTGACTGGGTCTTCACGATAGCGCGTTTCAGGGTCACCAATTAAACGAATAACGCCAGCTTTGAGGTCTTTCAAACCATTAACGTAGTCACGTAATGTGAAGTCTTCAATATTGTAATATAGGCTATTAACGGTGAAGTCCCGACGAATCGCATCTTCCTCAATAGAACCAAAGATGTTATCGCGTAACAACATACCGTTTTGCGCTTGTGCAGATAAGTTTTTGTCATCTGACACATTTTGGTCATGGTGGCCACGGAAAGTTGCAACTTCAATAATTTCGGGGCCAAACATAATATGGGCTAGACGGAAACGACGACCAACTAGACGGCAATTACGAAATAATTTGCGGATCTGCTCAGGTGTTGCGTTCGTAGTTATATCGAAGTCTTTAGGCTTTTGGCCTAAAAGCAAATCACGCACACCACCCCCCACTAAGTAGGCTTCAAAGCCACTTTTATTTAAGCGATACAGTACTTTTAATGCATTGTCACTAATATCACTACGCGAAATAGGATGTTCGGAACGCGGGATAACAGTAATGTTTTCGTCGTTTACGGTTGTCATTGTAGGGCGCTTCTCAGGTGTTGAATCGGCACGTTGAGATTGACGAACCGTTTTTTTAATAGGGGCTGTTTTATGGGGTTGAGCGGTGTTCTGCTCTTTAGATGCGGTTTGCGCATGAGCAGAATGAGTGACTGGCCTTTTACCGGCTGCCTGTATATCTCGCGAAGTATCACGATGTTGTTCTACATCTTCAGGGGATGCGTCTGTATTGCGAGATAAAATATTACGGCAGAAATTTGCTACTCGGTTAAAAATAGTACACCTCGATGTCATTACCAATATTCATTAAACAAAAATAAGCGGCTAATCATAGCTCACAGAAGTTTCTTTGAGAATGGTTAAACGAATAAAAGTCATCTCTAATTATAAACGTTACCAATAAAATTTACGCAAAATAATAGCTCAAAAAGCGATCTCACTATAGAAGTATAGGTTTAGAAGCCTTATTTTAAGCGCTTTTTTGTTGTTAGAGGATTATTCAACTTCAAACTATGGGGTTAAATAACAGCCTAATCTATCTCCGTAAAAAATTACGTGAAAGTAAATGTTTATCTTACTTAAAAGAGCACGGTAGGACGTTATCGCCAACCAATTGGCAAAAAGATGCGGGAAGGATAGATTTTATGTGATAGCTAACGCAAGGAATAAGCTCTGAGTGGAACATAACAGAATGTAACGTTTCCTTGTAACGGCGCAGTAATATGCGCCGTTCAGGACTCCATATAGACACTAGCCAGCCATTTGCTTTTCGCGAATTTCAGCTAATGTTTTACAGTCGATACATAAATCAGCGGTAGGACGGGCTTCCAAACGGCGGATACCAATTTCTACACCACATGATTCACAATAGCCAAAGTCGTCATCTTCAACTTTTTTCAGCGTTTTTTCGATTTTCTTAATCAGTTTACGTTCACGGTCCCGGTTACGTAATTCAAGGCTGAATTCTTCTTCCTGAGCGGCTCTATCAACGGGGTCTGGAAAGTTAGCTGCCTCATCTTGCATATGAGTAACAGTCCGGTCCACTTCATCTCTGAGTTGATTGCGCCATGCTTCGAGAATGAGCTTAAAATGCGCCAACTGGGCCTCGTTCATGTACTCTTCGCCAGCTTTTTCATGATAGGGTTCAACCCCAGCAATGGCGAGAATGCTTAAGGACGATGTCTTACGTTTTTGCCCTTCTTGCATAATGCTTCTCCTACACACGCAAATTTTACAAAAACCCCAAGGGGGAAAAATTAAGGTCGCTATAAATAGCAGAAGACTGCGCTCTTGGCAATCGTTCCTGCAATGAGTTTTGTAATGCTGTGAGGGCGAGCGTGTTTATTCCCTTTTTAGCGCCCAGAACTCTGCGGCCTCGTATAAAAAACGGTTAAAAAAACTTTATTTAATAGAGTTAAAGTGAATCTGCTTACTTAACACCATTTGTTGAACAGTTATATCAGCTTGATAACAAAGCACTTCAACACCACTTTGTCTCGCTTCCTCCAATAAGAGCGCATATTGTTTATCAATATGTGCCGCTGCAGATGCTACGTGAATACCTGTGTGTAAAGCAACAAACAATAGTATGGCTCTTTTTCCTTCTTTCGCAATATGCATGAGCTCTCTTAAATGTTTTTGGCCTCTAAGTGTCACTGCATCAGGAAAGAACCCCTGATTATTTTCTAGTAAAGTTACTGATTTTACTTCGATAAAGCAATCTGGTAATCCATTTTGCGTGAGATAGAAATCGATTCGGCTATTTTCTGTGCCATATTTAACTTCAGGCTTTATTACGCTGTATTCGGATAATTCTGGAATGTGTTTTTCGGCTAAGGCTTGTGCAACTAATTGGTTCGCACGAAGGGTATTAATGCAAATAAAGTGGCCATTTGTGGTTTGGGTTAACTCCCAACTATACGGATATTTGCGTTTTGTATTATTGGACGTCGAATACCAGATGGTATCACCAGGGGTAGCACAACCTGTCATAGCGCCTGTATTCGCACAGTGAATTGTAATTTCTTCGCCGCTCGGTAAAGTAACATCAGCCAAAAAGCGCTTGTAACGTTTAATTAAAGTAGCTGGTTGTAAGGCGGGTTCAAATTCCATGGGATCTCCGCTATCGTTGTCGGTAATATGCTTACTGGCAAAAGAGGCTAATGCTACAATGTCTGACAGTAAAAGTTAAATACATGGAGTGATAACCTCAGTGTTACCGATATTCGAAGTTTGTGAGGACATACTTACCGCGTTAGTCGCTTCACCTCAAGTTTTGCTTCATGCACCTACAGGTGCAGGTAAATCAACGGTTTTACCGTTAGAAATATTAAAAAGTGGGGTTATTGATGGGCGGGTTATTATGTTGGAACCCCGTCGCTTAGCGGCACGTTCAGTAGCGGCTCGCCTCGCACAGCAACTTGGTGAAGATATCGGTCATACCATTGGTTTACGCATGCGATCTGAAACTAGAGTTAGTCGCCACACGCGTCTTGAAGTCGTGACAGAAGGCGTACTGACCCGCTTACTGCAAAATGACCCAATGCTTGAAGGGGTTGGCTTAGTCATTTTAGATGAGTTTCATGAACGAAATTTACAGGCAGACTTAGGTCTCGCTTTGTTAATTGATTCACAGCAAGCCTTACGTGAAGATTTACGTATTCTATTGATGTCAGCGACATTGGATAATCAAGGGCTGAATCAGTTGTTTCCTGATGCTCCAGTTATCACCTCACAAGGGCGTACGTTCCCCGTAATACGTGAATATCATCCGATTAACCCAAATAAACTCTTCCATAAAGAAGTGGCGCTAGCGGCTTGGCAGTTATTGCAACAAGAGCACGGGTCTTTATTATTATTTCTTCCAGGTATGGGGGAAATCGAGAAAGTAAGAGTAGAACTCGCTTCGATGGTAAGTGAGGACATACTTTTATGTCCTTTATACGGAGCACTATCTCTACAGGCTCAGCAACAGGCGATACAGCTGGCACCAGAAGGAATGCGAAAGGTCGTATTAGCCACCAATATTGCGGAAACCAGTTTAACGATTGAAGGGATCCGCCTTGTGATGGATAGTGGTCTTGAACGTGTGGGTCAGTTCAACCCACGAACAGGACTGACAAAGCTCATTAAACAGCGAATCAGCCAAGCATCGATGGCGCAGCGAGCCGGTCGAGCAGGCCGTTTAGAAGCAGGTGTTTGTTGGCACTTATTTAGTGAAGAGCAAGCTGAACGTGCAACTCAATTTAGCGAGGCTGAAATTGCACAAAGTGACCTAAGCAACTTATGGTTATCTTTATTACAGTGGGGCTGTCACGACGTGGCACAGCTGAATTGGCTGACTTTACCCCCGAAACCTGCGATATCTGCGGCAAAAAATTTACTCAGTCAATTAGGTGCCATTGATGTGGCTGGTAAGTTAACGCCTTTTGGGCAGCAGATGGCGGTGTTAGGCAGTTCAGTGCGAACAGCGGCAATGCTATGTAAGGCACAACAAACCCAAAATCAGCATGTTATTCAATTAGCTGCGTTGCTGGTGGCGATTATCGAGGAACCTCCTCGTCAACAAGATGCGGATCTTCGTTATTATATAGAAAGGCCAACTGAGGGGTGGTGCAAGAGAGCATCAGTACTTTGCGAACAAAAAGTGTTGAGTACCATTGGCCAGCAAGATGCGCTAATTAGTGAGTGGTTACCAACGTTGTTAGCTGTGGGTTATCCCGATCGCATTGCGAAATCTCGAGATAACCAACATCGCTATCAATTAGCGAGTGGTTTGGGGGCAATATTGGGTGAATCGGATAGGCTAATGGGAGAGTCGTGGTTAATGGTGGTGTCTTTATGGCAACCCGAAAATATGGCGGATGCGCGTATTTCCTTGGCTTACCCTATTGAAATTGACAGATTACAAGCAGATTGCCCATCTTTATTTAACACTCAAGAAACGGTCGAATGGGATGAACAAAAAGGGACCTTATTAGCTTGGAAACGCTTGCAATGTGGCCAATTAGTAGTGAAATCAGAACGTTTGAGCAACCCTGATAAGGCTGAGATTTGCCAAGCGCTGGTTTATTGGTTGAAGCAAAATGGCTTGCAGCAGTTAAATTGGCAAGAAGATGCTTTGCAATTGTGTATTCGCTGCATGCTAGCTAAGCGGCATTTTCCTGATATTGCTTTTCCTGATTTTGATGATATAGCGCTATTAGATTCGTTAGGTGAATGGCTTGAACCTTATCTTGATGGCATAACAAATAAGCAAAAACTACAGCAGATTGATTTAGCCTCTTTATTAATCAATCGATTAGATTGGCAGCAGCAACAGTGGTTAGAAAGTATGTTTCCGAAGACCTATCGAGCGCCATCTTTACATGATGTAAGTATTCACTATTCGTTAGATAAGCCACCAGTGATAGCTATTCGTATGCAAGAGATGTACGGGGAAAAAGCGAACCCGACAGTAGCACAAGGGAAAATTCCTATTACGCTCTCTTTGCTTTCTCCTGCGATGCGGCCATTGCAGATTACACAAGACCTTGGCGTATTTTGGCAGGGCAGCTATAAAGAGATACAAAAAGAGATGAAAGGGCGTTATCCAAAGCATTTATGGCCGGATGACCCTGCAAATACTGCGCCAACGAGACAAACAAAAAAAGCGATGATGGGTGCGAAATAACCTATTTTTGTGCTCTAATAGCGGGTTTCCTCATTCAGGTTATCGATGCGTTAACCTGAGTAAGGAAATGTAATTAAGAGCTTTCTTTGGTGAAATCTCTGAGGTTATGAGCCAAAATTAACCACTAAATTGGCGTAACTAGTGAGTTATTAAGTTATTTTGTCATGTGATATGGAGTGACCATGTCAGGTAAAGATTTTGAACCGATCGGCAGACGTAATAAAAAAACTGCTGGGAAAAAACAGTCTTCATCTCGCCGCCGTAGAGACCGCGATGACTATGACGATGAAGACTTATTTGAAGATGATGATATTGATGAACAATATCTCGATGATGAAGATGAAGAAGAGCAAATGGCTAAAAAAGGCTCAAAAAAGAACAAGCCTCGGAAGGTAAAAAGTAAATGGCGTTGGTTTTGGCTGCTAGTCAAACTGATGATCGTGTTTGCTGTTTTACTCGCGGCATATGGTTTTTATTTAAACCAACAAATTAAAGAACGTCTCGATGGTAAGGTTTGGGACTTACCCGCCGCAGTATACGGCCGGATGGTTAATCTTGAACCGGGCATGGACTACAGCCAGGCTGAAATGGTTCGCCTGCTTGAAGGTATGCAATACCGTAAGGTGAGTAAAATAACGACATCGGGCGAATTTGTAGTACGCGGTAATAGTATCGAAATCTTACGCCGACCGTTCAATTTCCCTGATCAAAAAGAAGGGCAAATACTCGCGCGTATGGTGTTTGATAATAACGCGTTGAGCAAAATTGAAAATATGGAAAATGGCCGCTCATTTGGCTTTTTCCGCTTGGACCCGAAACTGATCACAATGATGCAGTCGGCGAATAATGAGCAACGGTTAGTTTTACCGATATCTGATTTTCCTGAGTCCTTAGTTAAAATCTTACTAGAAACCGAAGATCGAAACTTTTATGAGCACGATGGGGTCAGTTTGTACTCTATTGGCCGTGCTGTTGTTGCTAACTTAAGTGCAGGACGCTCTGTTCAAGGGGGAAGTACCTTAACTCAGCAGTTGGTCAAAAATCTCTTTTTGACCAATGAACGGACATTAAAACGTAAAGCCAATGAAGCGTACATGGCGGTTTTACTGGACTACAACTACAGCAAAGAGCGCATTTTAGAGCTGTATTTAAACGAAGTCTTTTTAGGCCAAAATGGTAATGATGAAATTCGTGGTTTCCCATTAGCGAGCTTGTATTACTTTGGTCGTCCAATCAACGAACTAAGTTTTGATCAACAGGCGTTATTAGTCGGTATGGTGCAAGGGGCATCAACGTATAACCCTTGGACTAAGCCACAAAATGCGATTAAACGCCGTAATATCGTACTGAAAATCTTGGAAACACGCGGTGTGATTGACCAAGAAATGTATCAGGTACTGAGCGCAAGGCCTCTCGGTGTGAAAAACAAAGAAGGGCTAGTGGCTTCTCAACCTGCCTTTATGCAAATGGTCCGTTTAGAACTCAATGAAAAATTGGGCGATAAAGTTAAAGAACTCTCTGGTGCGAAAATTTTTACCACTCTAGACCCTGTGGCTCAAACTGCGGCTGAGAATGCAGTTGAGAATGGTGTCGCTGATTTACGTAAATCTCGTAAATTAGATGACATAGAAGGTGCAATGGTGGTAGTTGACCGCATTAATGGCGAAGTACGCGCTATGGTTGGTGGTTCTCAGCCCCAATATTCAGGGTTTAACCGTGCGTTAAATGCACGGCGCAGCATTGGTTCTCTGGCAAAACCTCCGGTATACCTCGCTGCACTAAGTGAACCGGACCGTTTTCGTTTAAATACATGGTTAAAAGATGAGCCACTAACAGTAAAAGTCGGGAATCAAAACTGGAGCCCAAGAAACTACAGCCGTAATTTCAACGGCCGTATGATGTTAGTTGACGCTTTGGCAAAATCACAAAATATCCCAACGGTAAACTTAGGGCTAGAGGTTGGTTTAGACCAAGTGTTTAATACTTTTGTACGCTTAGGAGCTCCTGCGGCTGCCATGGAAAAAGTTCCTGCGATGTTATTAGGTGCAGTTAACCTAACACCAGCGGAAGTTGCTCAAGTTTATCAAACCATTGGTGGTGACGGTAATCGTGCGAAATTATCTGCATTGCGTTCTGTTATTGATGGAGATGGCAATGAAATTTACCAAAGCTACCCATCAGCAGAGCGAGCAGTACCTTCCCAAGCGGCATACCTCACATTGTATGGTATGCAGCAAGTGGTTAAACAAGGTACGGGCAGAGTCTTATTGACCAAATACGCCAAGTATAATTTAGCCGGTAAAACAGGGACAACTAACGATCTACGCGATAGCTGGTATGCAGGTATTGATGGCAAAGAAGTGGCGATTGTGTGGGTTGGCCGTGATAATAACGGTCCAACACAATTAACAGGGGCGACAGGCGCACTGAAAGTGTACCAACGCTACTTAGATAACCAAGCGCCATTAGCACTTATCAACCGTGCACCAGAGGGCATTGTTGATATGCAAGTCACTGCTGACGGCCAATTAAGTTGCTCAAACTTCGGCGGCGGTAGAATGTTGCCGATTTGGACAGATAACCCAGAAGGGTTATGCCAAGCGTCAGAAGAGCAAGCCCCGGTCTGGGACTTAAATGGTAATAATGGCGAGCAACAAGATGATGCGCCGGATTGGGTTAAGGATATGTTTGGCAATAATCCCTAAATTCTCGTCATATTTCAAGTTGTGACTGTGTTGGCTTCATTCGTCAACCCTAGTCACATACTTGTGTATGCTCCTAGGGATTTCCTCATTTGCCGCCTTGCCACAACTCGAACTATTTAGAGAATTAATTAGTTGGTGAATTGCTTATTTGAATGTTAATTAGTTAGGGAATTGTGGTGTAAGGCTCTTCTCGTCATATTTCAAGTTGTGACTGTGTTGGCTTCATTCGTCAACCCTAGTCACATACTTGTGTATGCTCCTAGGGATTTCCTCATTTGCCGCCTTGCCACAACTCGAACTATTTAGAGAATTAATTAGTTGGTGAATTGCTTATTTGAATGTTAATTAGTTAGGGAATTGTGGTGTAAGGCTCTTCTCGTCATATTTCAAGTTGTGACTGTGTTGGC